>DASXFH010000047.1:0-30614 GCA_036489655.1 Acidobacteriaceae bacterium
CATCGCGACGGACAGCAGCACTACGGATGCATAAGCCAGGGTGTCCCACAGACTGTGCAGGAAGTTCTTGTGGATCGATGTATAGATCAGCATGAAAGGAAGAGCCAATACCAGTTCAATCAAGATCATCTTTCGTGGCCATCGTTTGTTCAAAATCAGTCCAACTCCTTCCGCCAGCTGAACCGCTGCCAGGGCAGTGGCCAGAAGCCGGACGATCCAGCTGAAATTCAGCGCCTGGATCCAATGAAACGTGAATAGTTGGAATAGTCCGAGCAGGAGGCTCTCCGGCACAAGAATAGCCGGATTCCACAACAAAGTGCATTTCACGATCCATCCGCTCAGAGCAGAAAAGCCGAAGTTCACCGCAATTGCGGCGAGACCGGGAACCGCGATGAACCGGGTAAAAGCTATCAGGCGCAGGCCCATGCGCGTACGAGAGGCTTTATCCTGCGATGACCGGTCATTCTGCTCTCGCAGCTCGGGGGCAGGAGTGCTCCGCTCATTCGCCCGGTTCGCTTCCGCTCGTCTGGGTGGTGAAACGGGTGGAGGTTTCGGGACCACCACAGTCGGCGGCTCTTCGATGACCGTTTCTCTGCGTTCGAGCACGGTTTTTGGGTGCACGCTGGGCGGAGGGTTCTCGATGCGGCTGATTTCGGCCAAAACATCGCGTGCCGTTGCCGGGCGGTGATCACGGTCGCGAGCCAGAAGGCGGACGACGAGATTATTCAGACCGTCGAATGAGGCGATCTCGCCGCGCAAGGCAGCCGGAGCCTGGAGCGGAGCGTGGAGATGCTCGTACATCCAGCCTTCCATGTTCTCTGCCTGAAAGGGCGTGCGGTGAGTGAGCATCTCGTAGAGGACGCCTCCCAGCGCATAAAGATCGGTGCGGCCGTCGAGATCGCCGGCGCGCATGCCCCGCCACTGCTCGGGTGCGGCGTATTGCGGTGTCAACATGAGGCCGCGGGTCACGCTTAGAGATGTAGCCCCTTCGAGCATGGCAGCAATGCCAAAGTCGAGAATTTTCGGGTGCTCGGAACCATCCGGAGCGACGGGCAGCAGGATATTTTCCGGCTTGATATCGCGATGGACAATGCCCTGCGCGTGGGCTGCGGCGAGTCCCGCCGCAATGCCCCTGGCGATGGCGAGGGCGCGGGGAATGGGAAGCTCCCCGGGCGCCTGCTCCAGCACGGCTCGCAGGCTTTCTCCCTCCACATACTCCATGGCGATAAAAAGGCTGCCGTCTTCGGCCTGATCCAGATCCATCACCTCGGCGATATTGGCGCTGCGCAACCGGAATGCAGCACGCGCTTCGTTGCGAAAACGCTTAATGAACAGAGGATTGCGGCTCAGCTCGCTCGCCAGGAACTTCAAAGCTACGTGACGGCCAAGGAGCAGGTGCTCGGCGAGGTAGACGATTCCCATGCCGCCCCGGCCGAGCTTGCAAACAATGCGGTACTTACCGCGCACCAGGCTTCCGGGCGCAAGCTCCTCCGACTCGATCAGGACTGCTCCATCGGTTGGGCAGGTTGAGTGCTCGTCGGGGTAATCCGTGTCGCAAACAGGGCAGCTCTTCATAATTCGCTACGTGTCTGGTCGGGGATTTGTGAAGCATAGCACGCTCGCATCGGAGGCGGCAGCGATTCACTGGCCGTAGTAATACCTCCGTCAACTACTGTTTGTAAAACTAAACTGTCCGATAGTAACTATCGATATATTGACTAACATACCTACGATAGCGGCGCATGCGAAAAACGTATTATTTCTTGACATCCGGAGGATTGGTTGGTTCAATCTGGGGACCAGTCCCCCGAAACCCCTTCATGAGAGTTTCTTCCCGTGGCCTCGCTCTGTCCGGAATCCGTTGTCGGTTGTTACCGGCTCATCCGGCTCCTCGGAGAGGGCGGAATGGGAGAGGTCTGGCAGGCACTGGACATGCCTGCCGATCGGCTGGTGGCCCTTAAGTTCATTCGGCCGGAACTGCTGAACAACGCCCAGGTCCGCACCCGCTTTGCCAACGAAGCCAAGACGCTGGGCAAGCTGGAGCAGGACCGCATCGTGCCGCTGTATGCGGTGGTCGAAGAAGGCGATACGCTCGCCTTTGCTCTTCGATACATCGATGGACAGCCGCTTTCCGATCGAATCGATTCGCAGGGGCCGCAGTCCGAAAAATTCGCCCTGACTTTTTCACGAGATATTCTCACGGCTCTGGGCTATGCCCACGAGCACAATGTGATCCATCGCGATATCAAGCCACAGAACATTCTGGTTACCAAACAGGACCAGTGTTTTCTGACTGATTTTGGCATTGCGGTCGCCGGTTTCCTTGAGCGAGCCACCGTGGGCAGTTTCGCCATTGGGACGCCCCACTACATGAGCCCGGAACAGATCATGCGGCCTCGGGATATCACCATCGCCAATGGTGGACAGAGAAGCGACATCTATAGCTTTGGCGTGGTGCTCTTTGAAGTGCTGACGGGCCAGGTGCCGTTCGGGCAGGATACAAATCCCGATGAGATCTTCACCGTGCAGCAGGCGCACTGCCAGCAACAACCTCCGGCACCGCGGAGCCTGAATTCTGCGGTCTCACCGGCGATGGAAAACATCGTCCTGTGGTGCATGGAGAAGGATGCGAACCGGAGACCTCAGAGTTGCGGCGAACTACTGGCTGAGATTGAGGCGGCGATATCGCAACCTGCGTCGGGGCCGTCCTTGCCACGGCGGGCGGGTGTAGCCACCATTGTCGAATCGCTTCCGGGCACACAGACAGTCATACCGGCTGCGCCGCAGTCTGCGGAGGTGGCGCTCCCGCGTCGCGGGCGCCGCAACCTGATTGTCGCCTCGTCGGTGCTGGCCGCAGTTGCCGCCGTCTCGGTTGTCGGAATCCTGGTTGAGCGATCTCCGCAGAAGTCGCCCGGATCGTCTTCGCCGCCGGCAGTCACCGATCCCAGGCCGGTTTCGTCACTGCCGCCGGCCACGAATACTGCACAAGCCAAACCGTCGGAAGCATCACAAAGCCCGCATACGAGAGCGGTTGAACTCGCCCCGAAGCAGGCTGCGCTGCCGCCCCGACAGAACCCGCAGACCCAGGCCCCAGTCCATCCCAGCGAAGGCGTGACCCTGGCGAACGAGGCCGCAGGTCAATACCAGGATGGCGATTACTGCACTGCTCTGGGCACCCTGGACAGGGCCATTGCGGTCGACCCCACATATAGCAGTCGTCGACCGGGATATAAGAACGCCTGCGATCACTCCCGAACCGATTAGCGAATCAGGCGAGTAAAAATCCCGGCATTTTACGCATTAGTTAAACAGGAGGAATCGAATCATGGCAGTCAGGGCGGCAGTTATTCGGCAGGTCGGCCGGACCATCATCATGGGATTGCTGGCGAGTGGGCTGTTGACGGGCACAGCGTCCGCCCAGTCGCACGCGCATGCGCGATCCTCAGGCAGCAGGACTGGGGCGCGCAGACGCCCGCTCACTCCGGCCGATGTTCAGAAGTTGTGGGCCGGCGGAGACGACACATTCTTTGCAAACGAGATTCGGCTGCGCGGACTGACCTTCACGCCGTCCGGCGAATGGATCGACGTGGACTTGCCGAAGCTGACCGGAGTTCCGCCTTCGCAGGTCCCCAATGCTGTAGCGGCGCTGCGGAAGCTGGTGCCACCTCCGCCCAGCCTGGATACGGTGAGCCAGGAGGCGCCTCCTCTCATTAATAACCTCAAGAGTGCCGCGCAGAGTCACAGCGAGGTCGCCCTCACGCCTCTGGTGGACTCCACGCTTATGGCCAATAAGGCCAGCATCTATGACATGTTCGATCCAGCCAACTTCCGCGCGTTCACACTGGGAGCGCCGAAGGAGAGCGAGCACGGGGATGTAGGCTTGCCTTTTTTCGAGCTGACGAACAGCAATGTGGAGAAGCTGTATTACATTTACTTCACACAGAACAAGAGCAGACTGGTGGTGCAGGACATCGTCACCGGGGACAATGTTGCGCAGCTCTACATGCACGATGAGCAGATCCTGGCGCAGAACGAGCTGCAGACCATGTTCCGTGCGCTCAACGACGGCGACCCTGCCGGCCTTAAAGCCATCTGTACCTCTGGGCTGTATCAGGCCATCGAGACATGGGGAGGAGACAGGCATCCGGGCGATCGCCTGACGCGGGGCCGCACGTTGACTCAGGTGTCGGTCCAGACGTCGGTGCCGCTGGATCAGAAATCAATTCGCGTGGTCAGCAAGGTCAGCTATCCGCTCACGGCAACCACGAATATAGCTTTTTTCGTCGATTTTGAGCGTGTGGGAAACGAACTGAAGATCGTCCGAATTCGCGACGATCAGAACAAGGTAGTCGTATTCGATCCCAATATGGATAACTATCTGAACCGACGCTACAGCCTTCCCGATGCACCTGCTCTGACTGAGAACGACGTTGCTATGTCCGACGAAGATGTGTACCAGAGCATGGATCAGATTCGCGCGAAGGCGCTGCGGGCGCTGGAGTATCAGGATCAGCAGAAGGTATCGGAAATGGCCCGACTGCTGGTGGAATCGGATCCGACCGGACCCGAGGGATATGGGGTTCGGGCTGCGGCCGATCTGATGCAGCACAAATACGAAGACGCGGACCGGGACGCGCACAAGGCGCTGGAATTAAAGGGAACAGTGTACTTCGTGCTCGAACGCCACGCGACTTTCTCCAACACGCCTCTTCGGCCGGTGGTGCTGGGAATCTCCAGTTCCACGATCGATTACCTGCCGTCTCCGGGCATGGGCGATCCGGAGAAGATTCCGATGGGTTCGGTGAAGTCGGCGAAGTTCGCGGGTGGTAAGGGTCTCGCCGGCGTCATGGTCTTCACGCAGGCCGGTCCGTTTCTTAAGCTGCAGTTCAAAGACCCGGAAGGGAAAAAGAACGAGGATTTCGACTTCGCGGATTTTGGTACGCATTGCCCCTCAGCCAGCGCGCGAGAGAACCCCAGCGAGATGATGGACGCGCCGAGCAATGGAACGTGCGGGACGGGCCAGTATGCCGGCCGTCCTGTCGATGTTCCTTATCGGACGCCGCAAGCATGGCACGAGGACCTCTCCGTTGTTTCTGAGCTGATCGAGGGCCTGCGCAAAGAATCGCATAACTGAATCAACGGGTGGTTCGACCTGCATTCGTTCACTCCGGGCGCCGACTTTCAGCATCCGGGGTGAGCCCGCCCGGAGAGCGTTCGCAGGACACTTGTCCCCCGAAGGGGATGGATCTTTTCTCAATCCATGGTTCGGTCGAGCCGGTCGTAGAGCCAGGAACGCGCAAATTCCCAGTTTCTGCGCACCTTTGACAGACTCGCTCCCATGATTTGGGCTGTTTCCTGGTCGGTATAGCCGCCAAAAAAGCGCAACTCCACGACCTGGCAGCTCTCCGGATCGGCTTCCGCCAATTCATTCAGTGCATCGTCAATGGCGACCAGATCCTCGTCGCGGGCATTCGAAATGTAGCAGGCCTCATCAAGGGGAATGCTGATGCCCTTACGTTTCTGCGCACAGTTCTGGCGCGCGTGGTCAACCAGCACGCGGCGCATCTGCGTTGCCGCCACGGCAAAGAAATGCTCGCGGTTGTTGAGCGTGGGCGGGTTCCGGGAGCCAAACAACCGCAGATAGGCTTCGTGAACAAGGCCGGTGGTCTGCAGCGTGTGATCCACGCGTTCCCGGCGCATGTAACTCCCCGCCAGACGGTGCAACTCCTCATACACAATATCCAGAAGCTGCGCGGCCGCCGCCTGGTCGCCCTGTCCAATGGAGGAAAGCAGACGGGTGATGTCGACATCGGGAGAAGCGCTCATAACCGAACCTTTCCACCACTTTTCGCTGGCGTGCACTTCGGAAATCTTTTTCCTGGGTAATGACCGGTTGAGAAAATATACGACAACTTCACGGAAATGGGGTTTTCGCTGGCGGCTGGATCAGCGACGTCCGCCCGACTCGATCTCCTGTTCAGCGTCGCTCACTTGTCGCGCTAAACCAGCCGCTGGCCCCCCCGGAACCGAATGCACCAGCCGTTCGGCTTCATGAATGCTGGCCAGCGCGCCGGCGTGGTCATGAAGGTTCACCTTCTGAGGATTACCCTCCAGATTTGCGACCCACAACCAGGCCTCCGCCAATTCTGTGCGGCCTGCCTCCGACCGGCTGGCGAGGGTCTCAGCCCGTTCCAGATAGGAGCTCGTCTGATCCAGTAACTCTCGCCTGTTTCGAGTGAGGCCAGGCCAAATCCGGACCGAATCAGTGAATTCCGTCCGATAGGCATGGGCGAGAAGATCGAGATCGCGGAGTTGTCTCTGCTCGACTTCCGGACGTTCGCTCCTCGTGGTTCCCGCCTGAGAGGGCGATGAAAGATTCTGCCGGTATTCCCTGCTTCGCTCCACCATCAGCGTCTGCAGCTGGAGCACCTGTTTCTCCAGGGCGTCGGCCTTCTGTTTTCGCTGGTGCGCCACAATGCATGCCCATGCCGTTATGGGCAGGAGGATCGCGATTGCCAGCCATGCCAAAACGGCGCTCCTGTTCCGCACCAGGAACTTCCGGCCTCTGTACAACAATCCGGGGTGCACGGATATCGCTCGGCCGTCCCGGTAGCGTGCAATGTCGTCCTTCAGTGCCGCGGTGGACGGATACCTCTTCTTCGGATCGTCCTCGATAGCACGCGAGGTGATGCAGCGCAGGTCGTAGTTCAGGGCAGAGACGCGGCCAGTTTCACCGGCAGGCCGCCCGCTCTCGTCTACAGAGGGTGGCGGCGCCCACGCGTCACCACCGCTGCCGGACGAGGTGCGCGCGGGCGCAAAGAGCCGCTTCCCGGTCAGGAGCTCGAACAGAATCACCCCGAGCGAGTAGATATCGCTGGCAGCAGTAAGCCGTTCTCCACGTTGCTGCTCGGGACTGGCATAACTCGGGGTCATCAGCAGCTGTAACTGGTGTCCCCCCCGTTCGTCAGGAACGGATAACGCGCTGGCAATTCCAAAATCCACCAGCTTCACCACTCCGTCATAGCCGACCAGGATGTTCGACGGCTTCAGGTCGCCATGAATCACGCCATTAAGGTGGATGTATTCGACAGCCGAGCAGGCCTGCAGGACCAGTGCCAGGCGCTGCCGCTCGCTCAGCTGGTGTTGGCGGCAGAACTTGTCGATGGGCGGACCGTCAACATAGTCCATCACGAAGTAAGGCAGACCTTCGGGTGTCGTACCCCCGTCCACGATCCGGGCGATATTGATATGGTCCAGCCGGGCCAGGATCTGCCGCTCTTCCCGGAACCGCTCCAGCAGCCATTCGCTGCACAGCTCTGGCCGTATCACCTTGATCGCGCAAATGCGCCGGAACACCTGATCGTCGCGAACGGCCTGATACACCACGCCCATGCCACCACTGCTGAGCTGCTCCAGCACGCGATAGGGCCCGAGACTACTATCCGGAACCGGCGCTTGTCTTTCTGCTTCGCTCCGTTCGCGAAGCGGGGTATCCAGAACCCCTGCCCGCTCGTTCGCCCGCAGCAGCCGCAGCACGGCGTCAAGCAGGGCCGGATCCTTCCCGCAGGCAGACTCCAGGAACTGCGGACGCAGCTCGGGCGGCTGATCCATCGCCGCATCGAACAACTCGCGAACCCGTTGTAGTTCCTTCGTTGTCACCCGGGCGCGGTACCCCCGGTCAGAATAGCGGAAGGCATCTGCCAATCTGCTCACAAAATCCGAGGTTTTTCATGCTCTGGTAGAGTTTGTCTGGTTCCCCAAATTGGCTTGATTTATACGCTTATCCAGGAAAGGGAGAGATCGCTATGAAGCCTTTCTGGAAACGCCTGTTAGTAACCTTGTTTGTGGTTACGCCTCTCGCAGGGGCTCAGACGACCCACAATCCAATTTTCACCGTTTCCGTCGACCGAATTACCCTGCGTGACGTGGGCGCGGCGCAGATGCGCTTCGATGTCTTTACCCACCTCACCGCGACTCGCAAGAGTAAGGTCAAGCGGGTCCGCTTCGAAGAGATGCATCTGGGCAGCTTTCCCGTCTATCTGGGACCTGTAGACGAAGAGATCGAAGTTCAACCCGGCAAAGATACGAGTCTGCCGGCGATTCCGCTCACGATTTACTATCGGGACCTGAATTCCCTGGCCCCGCTGGAGGAAGCGGTACGGGACGGCCAGTTCACCGTTTCCGGAGAGGCAAGAATCGATCTGGACCTCAACCTCCTGGAGCGGGCGCTCTCCCTTAGCTGGAGCAGCCGCGCCGCCATGCCCATTGCGATTTCGGTGCCTCTCGAGATTCCTGGCGGCTCGACGGGCCGTACGGCGGCTCTGGCCGGGCTGCGGGCTGCCGATGCGGCGTTGTCTCTGGGAAGCGCGGCGGTCGGCCTCCTCAATCTCCAGAGTAGAGACAATAATGACCTGCGTGCACGCTTCGCGCCCTCCCTGATCATCGCCGAGTCGCATTACACTCTGCGCCTTCGCAACAAGAAAGAGGTCAAATTCAGCATCCGCGGCCTCGGGTATCGCAGTACCCCAGACGAGTTTGTCCTGACAGACGAGATGGTGGAACCGTGGCGCTACGACGTTCAGGTGGCAACCGCCCTGCAGAGCGGAGACGCTAAACTGGTTTCCGATCACGATCTTGTGGTTTGGCCGGCAGATCACGCTGAGGGTCCCGGCCTTTCCCTGTCTCAGGGCCAGATCTCCATTGTCAGCCAGCCCGGGAGGTCTCCGCGTGCCATTATTCCCGACAACAGCTTCGGCAAACGCATCCGTCTTTCCGATCGGGATTCTGACAGTAATATGGCAGTTCTGCGCTTCGCCAGCGCTAACGATCGCGGCGTGCCGGCCGCTCTCGCCTCCGAAGAAACGTTAGACAGCAACCGGTGGGATCGGCTTTCGCTCTTCCGCGTGAAGGACGACGGCAGTCTTGAAGTAATCTCCACGCCCGCGACCCGGGCCAACAATCGCATTACGCTTCAGGATCCGGTCGACGACCACGCCTTCGGATCGCTTCTCGTGGCTTCTGATGGCGCCGTGGGCATGATTCAGGACGAATCGTCCGCGGCGGTCCTTCATCCGCAGAGATAGGGAACCGTTCTTAAGGCTGGGGGTGCAGCACCCTCTGCGCCCCCTTCTCAATTTTTTGCCTGGCAGCCTTTCCTGCGGTTTCGATGCCCGATTTTGCCTGGCCCTCCACGCTTCCGTCTCTCGATTCCCGAGGACGAGCCAGCTCCGGCATGATCAGCAGTTCGCGACCTCCGCAGGCTTCCAGGTCATCGCGGCTCATCTCGACAATCACCGGCTTTTCCTTAAGGGCGTCTCTGGTCCTCGCTGCTACATCCCTCTTTCCGGGCGCATAGTAAAGCGCTGGTTCTTCTTCCTCCGAAATCGGGCATTCTTCCGAGCGGTCGACGCTGCGCGGACTCATGAGCCATGCCATTTTTCGCAACTCGGCAGCCCAGTTCACAGGGTCGCTCTTCGAATCACGCACGATCGCGATTTCTGTCTTCGGTTGTGCGTTACCCGACGACTTTGCTTTAGCGCTGCTGGCTGCCGGCACCGGTTCCGGCTCCGGCGCTGGAGGTTTTGGAGTTACCGCCTCGGCCGCAGGAGAACCCTTCTGCTGCACAGGATGACGGTAGTTTTCAAATACCAGGGCGCCCGTACCCAGAGCCAGGAGAACTCCCAGTACAACTGCGGGTGCCACCAGCCTGCGCGGCGGCCCTCCCAGCAGGATGGCCCGTCTGCGCTGCGAGGCCGGCGCCTCAAAACGGAGAAACTGAATGCTGATGTTGTCCCCGCCACCGCCGCCCAGCGCGAGGTTAAGCAGAGCCTGCGCCACCCCGGTGGCAGAAAGACTCTGAGAAGTCGCGATGGTTTCGATCTCAGATTCGCCCGCGTAGCCCCACAGCCCATCCGAACACAGCAGCAGGCCATCTCCGGACCGCAACTCCAGCTCTCTGATGTCGAGGGTTGCGCCAGGCTGGCCGAGCACCCTCGTCAGCACGTTCGCGTCGGGATGTTCTCGCGCCTGTGCCTGATCGAGTATTCCCTCGGAGACCAGCCGCTCCACGACGGAGTGGTCCCGCGTCAACCGCTCCAGTCGCCCCTCCCGCGCCAGATAGGCACGGCTGTCCCCAGCGTGAGCGACGATGGTGTGCACGCCCTGAACGATGCAAAGCACCACGGTGGAGCCCATATTGCGCCGGGCGGGATCGGACGCACCACGGCGCACCATCTCCTCGCTGGTCAAACGTGCGGCTTCCTGCAGTGCCTGCTGTACGGGCAACTCGCCGTGCCGGCTGAGAAAGTCAGCGAAGCCCTCCACCGTCAGCTGGGCGGCCTCGGCTCCGCCCTGGTATCCACCCACGCCATCGGCAACGACAAAGAGGTCGCCGAACGGTGTCGAGGCTCGTGTGATTCGGTCCTGATTCTCGGTGCGCTGGCTGCCGACGTCAGATTGCGCGCCGACAGATACAAGGAGAGCGGGAGACTGAGGAGAGGCTTTTTTCATGCTACGTAATTCCGCGCATTCGGCCGTCGAATCTGCTCAGGGTTTCTCTGGAAATCTACTGAATATCGCGCATCCGCAGGAATACAAGCGCCACTAACGTCCATAACACGAACATTCCACCCAGAATACCGAACGAGACTCTCAGGTCGGTTCGCTTGTAGGTCTTGTCCCGGTCGCCGGCACCGCATGCCTGCGCCTGCCTGTCAGGAAAGTAGTTCTCGGCCAGGTCGCAGGGACCATCGTTCTTCTGCGCGCTCGTATCCTTGCCGTGATAGCTCTTTGCTTCCTGCACCAGAGCGGCCTCATAGGCCCAGCGCGACGGCACCGCCAGGGTGATCGCCTGCATTGGCTTCGACATCGAGTGAATCGGCGTCAGCCCCCCGGCGAGCGCAATCATCGGCAGCAGGATCAGCGGCAGCATGGCGATGGCCGCCTCAGTCGTCGATGTACGCGCTGAAACACACAGCCCGATTGCAGCTCCGACCATCGAGGCGAGAAACAGGATGGCCAGCGTAGCGAGGAAATTTCCCTGCAGCTTACAGAAGAGGGTGACGATCCCCAGCAACGTTGCGCACTGGAAGAGGCACAGCACCGCCGCAACTGCCAGTTTTGAGAACAGGTAGGAGGGAAGCTTGAGGGTCACCATCCGTTCGCGCTGAAAAACGGTCCATTCGCCGACAATGTCCCGGGCCACGTTGTTACATCCGAACCAGATAGCCGCTACGACCATCAGAAATTCGATGCCCACCGCGTGCTTGGCCAGGTTCAGCATATCTCCTGGGGTAGGCCTGGCTCCGGTGTACTGCAGCGATCCAAAAACCAGTCCCAGCAGCAGAGCGAATAACGGAGCCTGGATCAGCAGGATGATGCTCTGGGCCCGGTCCCGCGCCTTGAGAATCATGTTGCGCCGTAGCAGGGTCCACCACTGCCCAAACCCGAATCCCCTGCCCGTCGACTTCGACACCTGATCGGTCCTGGAAGGGATCTTCCCCATCCGTTCTGTGACGAACTGTTTCCTGTATCTGGACTGTTCGTATTGGCTGGCCCATTCGGATGTCTTCTTCTTCGCCAGTCCGGTGAGCAACATTTCCGGGTTCAGTTCGCGTCCCGGCTGTTTGCGGGCTTCCTGCGTCCCGGCCGGATCGAAGAACTCGATGGAATCCGGATACGCCGGCCCGAAATATGCGAGGGCGCCGCACCCCCCCTTGTCTCGGGAGATCATGATCAGATTGTCGAATTGCTGAAAGATGTTCAGGCTGGGCTGGTGGATCGTGGTTACGATGGTCGTGCCCTCGCTGGACAATTTCTTGAGGACCCGCACCACATTCTCGGCGTCGTACGACGACAACCCCGACGTTGGCTCGTCCAGAAAGATCACCGGAGCTTTCGCGATCAGCTCCATAGCGATGTTGACGCGCTTGCGCTGGCCTCCGGACAGCACCTTCTTCTCCGGGGATCCGATGATCGTATTCTCCTTGTCCTGGATCTCCAGGCTGGCCAGCACCTGCTTGATGCGCTGATCAATCTCCGCATCGGTCAGGTCTGTGCGCAGCTTCGCGGTGTAGTAGAGCGCCTCCCGTACGGTCAGCTGAGGATGCACGATATCGTCCTGCGGTACATAACTCATTTGCTGCCGGAACAGATCGTAGTAGTGATACAGGTCGTTGCCGTTGAAGAGCACCCGGCCGCTGGCTGGTGCTGTGTATCCGTTGACTGCCTTCAGGAAGGTGGTCTTTCCGGCTCCCGCCGGTCCCATCAAAGCGACCAGTTCCGACGGGAAAACGCTCAGCGAAACAGCATCGAGCAGCCGGGTGCCGTTCGGCGCGTTCACCACCACCCCGGCCACTTCGATCGTGACATTGCCAATGTACTCACGTTTGGCCAGCGCTCCGTCTTCCAGCAGCATGAAACGGAAGCTGCCGAGTCCGATCTCGTCTCCGGTTTTCACGAGCGTTTTACCGGAAACGCGCACCCCGTTCACATAGGTCCCATTGCGTGAATTCAAATCTTCGACGTAGATTCCCTGGGACGTCTTCTCCAAAACGGCATGACGCCACGAGATCATGGGGTAGTCCAGGGGCTGGTCGCATTCCGGGTCACGTCCCAACACCATGCGATCGCCCTGGAACTTCACCCGCTCGAACTGCCCCTCGCCCTGAGTTAGTCTTTTTTCCTTCAGGATGCGGCTGGCTGCAATCTTGTAAGACCCGAAGTAGATTTCGTCGGAGGGGGCGAGAACGGCGCGCTGAATCCTGTTGTCGATCCGGTTCAGAGCCGTCCCGTTGACTGAGCCGCGATCCTCAATGATCCACTGGGACGCCTCGCGCATAATCCGCGCGTGATGTCGCGAAATCATGGGGTAATCGAGATAGATGTCGTTGTCCGGATCGCGTCCGATGTTCATGACCTGAGCATCGGAGGGCGCAGGCTGAGCAAGTCGATCTCCGCTTCCAGGTCGCTCGGTTCCATCCGGCGACGGCCAGGGTAACTTAACCCGCGCTCCCAGCGTCACCTCGTCGGTTGGAGATACGTACACCGCTATGCCGGGCGTCAGCCGGTATCCGTTTACATAGGTGCCGTTGGTCGAGCCCAGGTCCTCCAGAACCCATTCGTTGCCCTGCATGCTCAACTGGCAATGCTCCCCGCTTACAACCGGGTCGTTCAGGACAATGTCACAGACGGGCGATTGGCCCACTTTCCAGGCGGCGACTGGGGTCGAGGGTGCGTCAGGCATAGGCGTTGAGGAGACTTGCGGAGCAGCATACACCAACTTTTGCTGAAACCAGTACTCAAAGAACCGGCTTGCGCTATTATGGTCCGATCCTGAGCAAAAACAGCTCTTTCCCCCGCTTATACCAGGCAGAGAGGCTCGCGCTTCCATGACCCTGCTAACTCGGCGACAGTTGCTGTTTCGTGCTGGTCTCACCGCATCCGCCGTAATGATGCCTCCCGGCCTTTTGCACGCCGTAGAACCAAGGGTCCACGACGAACCCTACAACACGCTGACCCCCGAAGAAGAGATAGCTCTGGGGCGTAAGTTCTCGGCCGAACTTGAGAAAAACGTCGAGATCCTTCACAACCCCGTTTTCAACACCTATCTCAACGGCATGGTGCGTAAGCTTGGTAGCGCTTCCCAGCGCCCCCGCTGGCCCTATCAGGCTAAAGTTATTAACACGGCAGTTATCAATGCCTGTGCTATCCCAGGCGGTTTTCTCTATGTGAATCGGGGTCTCCTGGATGCAGTCAGAGACGAAAATGAGCTGGCCGGCGTCGTGGCTCACGAAGTCGGTCACATCGTCGCCCGCCACACCACCAACAAGCTCATCCTGAATTTCATAGCGCGCAACCTCTATGAGAAGGTGAAGAAAAACATTCTTCTTGACAACAACGTCATTGCCCGCGTCATCGAGATCCTCGGCGGTCCCGTTGTGCTGCTCGCTGAACTGAGATACAGCCGCGAACAGGAAGCCGAGGCCGACATGCTCGGTTTCTATGAAATGCTGCGCGCGGGCTGGAATCCCATAGGCCTGGAGCGCTTCTTCACGCGCCTCGAGCAGAACGCCAGCCCCCTCGATCCGCTCTACGCTGTTCTCTCCGATCACCCTGCCTCTGCCGAGCGTGCGGCTGCCATTCGTCACGAACTGACCACAGTAAAGGTGACGGCCCCGGCTGAGATGAAAACCCTATCCTTCGACGCCATGAAGGGCACCCTGCGCTTAATGCCTCCCGCTCCTCGTCAAGTGAAGCAAACCACCCAGGGGAACTCCTGATGCGTCATCCCGCGCTCCTTCTGTTCCTGGCCTCTTTGACCGCCTTCGGCGCTGCGCCTTCTGCCGCGCCGCCCGCGCCGATGCACGCTGGCCCCCTCTTCACCAGCGGGGAGGCGAAGGGTCCGTATCCCCGTTATCCCGAGCTCCAGATTGAGATTGATATCCCTCCGGATGCGGCGCAGACGCTTCGCACTTCGCGCAACTTTCGCCTCAGTATTGACCAGGGCTCTCCTGTCGAGGCGACAAGCGTCCAGAGCCTGGGTTCGACGAACTATGGCGTTGCTGTCATTGTGTGCCTGGACGTCAGCGGCAGCATGAAGGGGGCTCCCCTCGATGCTGTTCGTGCCGGGCTGGCGCAATACGTCAGTCAGGCCGGCCCGCGTGACAAAATGGCTGTCCAGACCATCGCCGACGACGCCCGCTGGGACACTGATTTTGGCGACCCCCCGGACAAGGTCCGCGCCGCGCTTCGCGGCCTGAGCACCCGTGGCTCCCTCACACGTCTGTGGGACGGTCTTCTGATCGCAATTGACCATTTGCCCGCGACACCGCTCTCCCATCGGCTCGTCGTCATTTCCGATGGCCATGATGAAGGTTCTGTGCACACTCTCGATCAGGTGATCACCGCGGCTCACGAACATTCCCTGGTGATCGACTCCATCGGAGTGACCCGCTCCAGTCCGATCTACCTCAGGAACCTCGCTGCCCTCGCTGCCCAAACGGGGGGGACATTCCGCCAGGCCAGGAACACGGCCGAGCTCGAACATCTGGTTGGTGGCGGCATAACAGAAGCTAAGTCGACTCCGGTCGTCACGTTCCGCCCGGATCAGCCCGCGGCTGACGGGCGTACTCACCACTTCCTGGTCACCTGGCTGCATGACGGCCTGCAATCGAAGGCCGAACTTTCTGGCGCCATCCCGGCCGCGCCAACAGCGCCGCGCTCGCGCTGGGTGTGGATCGCGGGGATCGCACTGGCAGCCATCCTGGCGATCCTCATTGCAGTGAGCGTTGGCCGAAAAAAGCGCTCCACCCCGCCCCCGATTCCTGTTCCGGTCGCGGCGCCCACGCCTGGGGTCATGGCCGCCGCTCCGGCCCCTGCGCCCGCGCGCCCGGTCGGGCTCACCAACGTAGAGGCCTCGCCACGTCGCCCTGACGCGTTGGAGATGCCGCGGTCCTCTGGAACAAAAGCTCCTTCCCAGACGGTCGCACCTCCGCCCCGCCGCGTTCAGCGCACCCAGATGCTTTTCCGCTTCTCGCCGCCCACTCCCGGCCATCCCATTACCTGGCTTGCCTGCGAAGAGGGATTGGCTCCAGGGCAGCAATTCCCGGTCGATCAAATCGAGTACTGGATCGGCGCAGCCGACAACAATCATCTCCGTATCGCCGATGACCCCACCGTCTCCGGCAATCACGCCTGCCTGGTCCTCGACCACGAAGTTCTCGGCATTCACGATCACCATTCCACCAATGGCACGCGAGTCAACGATGAGCTGGTTGGGGAGACGCGGCGCCTGCTTCGCCCCGGCGATCGCATCCGTATAGGCCGCTCGACCTTTCGCGTCCAGGCTCCGCCCGACGGAGACGCGCGGTGAGCGATGTCGCTCCGGATACTCCAGCGGTGGCCGATCCTCTGCCCATTAGTGTCGCGGCCGTCAGCGAAACCGGGCAACGCGAGCAGAACCAGGACTGCATGAGCGCATTCCCCTCTGCATTCGGGGCTGTCTATCTGATCGCGGACGGGATGGGCGGGCATCGCGGCGGCGCTCAGGCTTCCCGCCTCGTTGTCGATTCCTTCCAGCGGCACCTTCTCGCCGCTTCGCAGTCATTACCAGCGCGTGATGCTCTGACGCTCGCTGTTCGACTCGCCAACGTTGAGGTTCTGGAGCAGGGAAAGGGCGGCAATCCCGAGCTGGCAGGCATGGGTTCCACAGTTGTGATTGCCCTGGTGCGCGCCGCCGCAGATGGACTTGAACTGATTACGGCTCATGTCGGCGACAGCCGGGCTTATCTCTTCCGCAAAGGTATCCTTACTCTCCTGACGAAGGATCACACCCAGGTCCAGTGGCTCATCGACAACAACGAACTCGACGAGGTCTCGGCACGGAATCATCCGGGAGCCAGCATCCTTACGCGCGCCATGGGCCACACGGCCGATCTTCAGGTCGACGTATCCGGCCCGATCCCCCTTTTTGAGGATGATGAAATCCTGCTCTGCTCGGATGGCTTGTCCGGCTTTGCCGTCGGCGACGAAATTCGCAAGACACTGCTCCAGTCAGCGGGTCCCACCGAGTCCGCCGGACGGCTAGTGCAACTGGCCCTCGCTTCCGGCAGCAGCGACAACATTACGGTCCAGCTGCTCCGCGTCGGGCGGTTCGGTCCGGCTTCGGCTCCTTCCATTTCTGCGGCACCGAAGACCACGGCTGTAGAGTTCTCCCGTGGCTTACCCCGTCGCCACCCGCTGTATCGGATCCTGCTTATTTTGGCCTCTCTCGCTGTTCTGGCATTCGCGGGCTGGTTGACCCGCTACTCTCTCTTCTCTTCGGTCCCGAGCCCGGCCCACCTCCAGCAGCGCCTCTCCAACGCGGGCGATCTGAACCAAAGAGCCCTGCAGACGGCGCTCGGCGGCCAGGCGAGGGTTGATCGCGACGGGAAGACTGCAGGCTGCACGAACGACCACCCCACAACGATCTGTACGCTCGTGAGCCGATACAGCAGCGAGGTAGCAGACTTTGAACGTCTGGGAACGTCTCTCGATAGCCTGAAGAAGCAAATTGACGCTATCGCTGCCCACCCCTCCTCTGCACGCCGCCGACAGTTGGTCGCTTTTCGCGACCAGATCGACAGACTCGAAACGCAGATCAACCGGGAGAAAACAACCCTGGACGGTCTGGAGCAACAAAGGAAATCGCTGGGGACTCCGATGCCTGTCGCTGAGTCGAGCGCCGCGTCTACGAAACAGAAACTAACCGGGCCTGTCTCCTCCCCCGCCAGTCACGCAAAGTCGTCGGCTCCAGCGAAACCTTCACTAAGTCCAGGGCTGGATCGAAACAAACCACCTGGATCTCTTACCCCTCATTCGCAATAAGTCCGTTTCCCCGGAGTTCTTGCCTTGCCCAAAACCCCGATTTCGTGCGAGATTGATTCTCCAGGAGCCAGATAGATATGAAAATCTGTCCCAAATGCGGCGCCAGTAATGCTGACTCCGCGAACTTCTGCGGCTCGTGTGCAGTTCCCCTGCAGCAAACCGCCAGCAGGACCTGCCCCGCCGGTAAGCACACCATGGATCCCGGCTGGACGGAATGTCCGTATTGCAAACAGGACAACGCCCCCGCCAGCACGCCTCCTCCTTCAGCGCGGCGCTCGACTATCGTTGAAGGTGAGCCACTTCCCTCGCGCTCGGGTTCGCCAAGGCTTACCGAGAGAGAGGATTTGCCTTCGACACCTCGTCCGCCTCGAGTCGTACCTTCGGTCGCCGGAGTTCCCTCGACGGCCCCTCCAACCCGTGCGCGTGCTCATACCGAATTCAGGAGTCCGTCCACCGATTCGGCTTCCAACCCCGGAAGCTCGGGCTCTCCCGCTGTGGCCAAAGATCGCAAAATCGTTGGCGTCCTGGTCACTTACAGCTGGGCTCCGGAGGGCCGAATTTTTCCGGTACGCGAAGGCCGCAACTTTATCGGCCGCGAAAGTGACTGTGACATCTGTATTCCCGAAGACTCCACGATGTCGGGCCGCAACAGCCATGTCACTTTCCGCCAGAATTTCGTAGTTGGCGACATGGTCAGCATGACCGGCACTGACGTCGACGGCCTCCCTGTTGAAGAGCAGTTTCGCAGTCTTCCCAATTACGCCACGGTCCGCGCCGGTTCTACGTACTTCACCTTCATTGCCATTGCTCCAACCAAAAGCCCCGACGCAGCTGAAACTGCAGGAGCCGGTTCGAAAACCACTTGAGCTCTTTTGCGTGACACCGTCCCGCAATAAAAAGGGTCGGCACATCTGCGACAACCGAATTCAGAGAGGCGCCGGCCTTGGCTTCCAGCAGACGGTCTCGCGGTAAAGCGTTTAACCGCGCTTTTGAGGTAACCTGAGACTGCCAGCGGTCGGGAGGTAATTTGTGGCTGATATTCTGAGCTTCCCAAAGGGAAATTGGGAGTTCTGCCGGTTTAAGGTTTCTTGTCTAACTCCCGCCGATGGGGACTCTAACTGGACTGCTGATGCCAACCATCGTTGAAGTGGCCAAGCGCGCCGGCGTATCGATTGCGACGGTTTCGCATGTGATTCGCGGGACCAAGCGGGTGAGTCGGGAGGTCGAGGAGCGCGTACGGATCGCGATTCGGGAACTGGACTACTTCCCTAATGAGATCGCACGCAGCCTGAAAGTGGCGCAGACTCGCATGCTGGGGATGGTCCTTCCCGATATCACCAATCCCTTCTTTCCGGAGATTATCCGGGGCGCCGAGGATACCGCTTTTGAGCGCGGTTATTTCCTGGTGACCGCGAACACAGACGAGCAGATTGGGCGGGAGCGCCGGATTGTCGCGGCCCTGCGCTCCTATCGTGTGGCAGGCATCCTGCTGGCTTCGGCGCCTGGCAATGACGCCAGCCACATCCTGCGGCTTATCGCTTCCGGAGTCTCGGTCGTGTGTCTCGATCGGCATGTTGCGGAAGTTCCTGCGGATGCGGTGCTGCTGGATAATGTGCGCGGGGCGCGGGAGTGCGTGCGGCACCTGATCCAGTTCGGGCATCGCAACATCGCGATCATTACCGGGCATCTGAAGACGCAGACAGCTCAGGAACGGCTGCAAGGCTATGAGGAAGCGCTTCGTGAGGCGGACATCACCGTCTCCGGCAAGCTGATCTTCGAAGGCGATTTCCGGGAGGAGTCGGGCTACCAGTTGGGCAGTCAGTTGCTCCAGCACCCAACGAATGCCACCGCGGTATTTGTATGCAACGGCGTCATGACTCTGGGTCTGCTCAAGGCGATGGAAGTCGAAGGAGTCCGTTGCCCGGAAGATTTGTCGCTGGCGACGTTCGACGATCTGACCATCGACCGGACATTTCACCCGCACCTCACTGCAGTCGTGCAGCCGGGATATGAGATGGGCGCGCGAGCGGCCACGATTCTTATGGATCGAATCGAGGGGAAGATGGCGGGTCCGCCCTCTTCCCTCCGCATCGTGCCCACACTGGTGATTCGCGAGTCCTCTGCGCCGTTTCCGCCAGCTGGGGCAACCAGCGCTGGATCCGGCGGCCGGTCGGCTGTTAATCGGCAACAGGCAGTTTCCCGAAGAGAGATGCAAAATCCAGCTTGACAATCGAGCTGCGGGCGTGGTGGAATCTCATTCGTTTGAAGTTAAAGGTTTAACTGTTTCCAATCACAAGAAACTGGCGAAAGCTGAAGCCAGCCGTCGACTTTCGCGGGCGGAAACGCCCGCATGCGGGATAAAGGTTTAACCCTCTGGGGGCACAGGAGACTTGCCATGCGATCGTTTAAGACGTGGTTCCACGCTTTTTTGCTGCTGACCTTGTGCGCGGCTTTGCTCCAGCCGAGGTCCGGCTGGGCACAGCTTAACCTCGGATCAGTCAAAGGTGAAGTTCAGGATGCGCAGCTGGCCGCCGTTCCGGGAGCGCAGCTTACGCTTCATGACGCGACCACCGGCATCACCGTCAACTCCGTTTCCGGCGGTTCCGGGGAGTACCAGTTCCTGGATCTCACTCCCGGAACCTATACGCTGACCGCAACCGCTTCCGGATTCACGACCTCCATTCACCAGGACATTGCCATTCGCACCGGCAGCACGGTGGTCGTCAACATCTCCCTCCAGCCAGGCCAGGTGCAGCAAACGATCACAGTGAAGGCGAATGCGGCCGCGCTGGAAACCGAAACCTCGGACATCGGCACCACCATTTCCCCCCAGGAGATGAAAGACCTGCCTGTGTCCCTCAGCGGTGACATGCGGAATCCGCTTAATTTTGTCACCCTGACGCCGGGAGTCTCTGGCTCTACGCCCGGAGCGACGCCGGATTACCGGCTTCACATCAGCGGATCGGTTAGCTATGCGGACGAGGTCTACATCGACGGCGTCCCGATGATGAACACCAATCTCGCCGGAGACATCGGCGACAATCACCCGCCCATCGATGCCATCAGTCAGTTCAAGCTCATCACCAACAACCAGAGCGCTGAGTACGGGCTGTCCAGCGGCATCGTTTCCTTTGCCTTTAAGTCGGGCACGAACCAGTATCACGGAACCGCTTTTGACTTTCTGCAGAATGACGCGCTGGATGCCGCCGGCTATGAGACCGACCGCGAATATTATTATTGCGTCTCCGGTGGCGGGACCAATTGCGCGCAGACCTACAAGAAGGCCCCGCTGAAGCAGAATGAATTCGGCGGTACGTTAGGCGGTCCAGTTCGCCTGCCCTGGCTGTATAACGGACGCGACAAAACCTTCTTCTTTGTCGACTACACAGGGTTTAAGTACCGTCCGAGTTCCAACAATGCAACCCTGACGACACTGCCGGCAGAATATCGCAACGGGAATTTTTCGCAGGCGCTCGGCCCGCAGCTGACGTCGAACGGAAGCCCGGTCTTCGATCCGGCCGGCCGCCCCGTCTACAGCGGGGAAGTCTACAACCCGTTCTCGGTGCATACGGTGATCGGTCCCGACGGCCAGAGCTACCAGGTGCGCGACCCATTTCCTGGCAACGTCGTTCCCAGCGGCTTTCCCGGGCTCAGCAAGGTGTCGCAGAACGTGATGCAGAGCTTCCCGCTGCCCAGCAACAATGCGATCTTCGATAACTTCTACCGCCAGCAGTCATCGAAAATCGATGAGCACCGCCTTGTTGTGAAGATCGACGAACATCTCAACGACAAGAACGCGTTCTCCGGCAGCGTATTCACCGGCGGTTACTCCAACTCCAACAACGGCGGGCTCAACCTGCTGGATTCGCTGACTACCACTGCCCCGACCACCCAGATCCGCTTCACTTATAACTACACACATTCACCGACCCTCATCAACAATGTGAATCTCGGATTTATCCGGGACACCGGTTTTGACGGTCCACTACAGCCGGGTCCGGGCCTTGCCGCCCTCGGGCTGAAAGGCCTGCCCGCCTTTAAAACCGACAGCCCCTATCCCCAGATCGGAATTGGTACGGTTCAGAACAGCATCGGTTCGGGCAGCGCGTCCTTCAGCGCGGCGAACCGCTACATTGTCAACGACAACCTGACCATGATCCGCAGCAACCACACCATTACCGTGGGTGGTGAGGTGCGGTACCTGCAGCAGAATGAAGGCGGCCTTCCTGCCGGTGGCATCACCTTCGAGCCGACGGAAACGGCGCTGAACGGCACCGGATTTGCCGGCGGCCAGGCAGTGACCATTCCGGCCGGCACCGGCAACGCCGCCGCCAGCTTCCTGTTCGGTGGCACGGACTTCGTCAACATCAGCTACCCGATCGAATCCGCATACCGCTTCTGGCAGTTCGGCATGTTTGCGCAGGATGACTGGAAGGTCAGCCAGCGCCTGACTCTCAATCTCGGCCTGCGCTACGACATCCAGCTGCCCCGCTCCGATGCGCACGGCAACGTATCCACGATGGATCCGACCCTTCCCAATCCCAGTGCGGGCGGCCTGCCGGGCGCCTTCACGTTCTATGGGCACGGTGCCGGACGGAACGGTTCCGACCGCATCGGCACGATCGACTACAAGGGTGTCCAGCCGCGTTTCGGATTCGCGTGGACGCCGCCCGGTTTTGAGAACAGGACCGTGCTTCGCGGAGGCTTCGCGGTCACGCGGCCGCTGGGCAACGACAACATCGAGGATGCGATCAGCGGCGGCCAGTACACGACCGGTTTCAGCGGTCTGGCCATGCTGAACCGGCCTCAGGACTACGTCGGCAATCCCGGCTATTACTGGGACAACGACTTTCCGCAATCATCGGTAGCCGGTGCAGACCTCAATTCCGGCCTGCTGGTGGGCAACGACAACCCGCCCTTGATCCACCCCAGTTCCGGAACGCCTCCGACGCAGCTCTACTGGACCATGCAGGTGGAGCAGCAGGTGGGTTCGAGCATCGTAACCAACCTGGCGTACGTGGGCATGCATACGTACCATCTGGGTGTTTGGTCGAAACCGAACGAAGTGAATCCGGCCATGGCCCAGGCGAAATACAGCACCGCGGCTGCCAAAGCCGGTCTGCCTCTGAATGAGTTCCTGGCCTTGCCGGTCACGGATCCCCGCGTCGCAGCGGCGGGCATCACGCCTCCCTGGTCCGGGTTCGTTTCCACCTTTGGGGAAGGCGCCACGGCCAGTCAGGCTCTTCGCCCCTGGCCGCAGTATGGAGACGTGGACAATCCCCTCAACCCGATTGCCAGCGTTTCCTATAACGGGCTCCAGGCCAGCCTGCAGAAGCACTTTGCGCAGGGCCTGACCGCACTGGTGTCCTATACCTTCTCTAAAACCATCGGCGACGCCGATTCGAACTCCGGGCCCAGCGCGGGTGCCGAAAACGCCATCTATGCCGGGTCGTTCTATCAGAATTACTACGACCCGAAAGCTGAACGCTCCGTCACCAGCTCAGATATCCCGCACGTCCTCTCTCTGAGCTACACCTACGAACTGCCTTTTGGCCCGGGCAAGCAATTCCTGCACCAGGGCGGAGTTGTGGGCAGGGTCGTGGGCGGATGGTCGGTTTCCGGAATCCACCAATACCAGAGCGGGCGGCCGATCCACATCGAGTACGATGCCTTCGGCTCCTCCAATCCCTACTTTGCCGCGGGTGACGGATTCAGCTTCCGCCCCGATATCGTTCCCGGGCAGCCCTTCAAGAATCCTGCGTACCGGCGGCACTGTTCCGGTCCGCTCTCGCCATCGGCCGGGCGAAGCCCCTGCCAGTTCTACATCAACCCTGCAGCTTTCACCATGCCTCCGTCGGGACAGTTCGGCGACGCTCCGAATCTGGTTTCGGCGCTGCGCATGCCCGCCTACCTGGACGAAGACCTCTCCGTCTCGAAGCGGACTCAGATTGCAGAAAGGCTGGATCTGCAGTTTCAGGCCAACTTCTTCAACGCCTTTAACCGCACCATCTTCTCCTCCGGAGGTAATGCGCAGACCTTTATCGTCAACGCTGCGCCTCCTGATCTGAGCGCCGCTTCACTCGCAGGATCGAATACGATCTTCGGTATTATGACGTCGCAGCAGAATGCCCCGAGGACCATACAATTCGGTATGCGACTGGAGTTCTGAATGCTGGCCATGCTCGCCACAATTGCGTTGCTGTCGGGCATGGCCTCGCCTCCTCCGGTGCAGAGTGCGGCGGATGATTCTGCAGTCCACGCCGCCCGAGCTCAGGAAGCGGAGCGGCGGAATGACTTTCCACTTGCGGTAGCCGAATTTCGTATTCTCGCCTCCCGCTATCCGCACAACGCCGAGGTTCTCAGCAATCTCGGCGTTGCTCTTTATTTCAATCGCCAGTTACCGCAGGCGATCGATGTACTCCGCCGGGCGATTGCACTCAGTCCCGATTTGCCCCCCCCTCATCTTTTCAGCGGACTCGCCTGGTTTCGTCTCTCCAACCCGGATGCGGCCGTCCCCGAGCTGGAAAAAGCAGCGCATCTTAATCCGTCCGACGCGCTGGCAAAAACGTGGCTGGGCTACGCGTACAGCGCCCAGGCACGATACCAGCCGGCGCTCACGCAATTTCAGGCAGCCTCCCGGATTGATCCGCGCAACGTCGACGTGTGGTACGCGCTTGGCCAGACCTGGCTGGCGATCGGCAAAGAGGCTACCCGCCGCCTGCTGGCGGCCGCACCCAGTGGAGCGCGCGTATGGCAGCTGGCCGGCGAACAATGCCAGTTGCGCGGAGACAATACGCAGGCTCTGCATGATTTTGAACAGGCCTGGGCCCGCCGCCCCGGGGATGCAGAGTTGCGTGACCTGATTGTCTCTTTGGGCGGAACACCTGCGCCCGCGACTGTCTCTGCAGACACGCTGGATGGCTCAAAGGAAGATGCTCTCTATCGTGATGCGCATGAGGCGGAGGAGCAGTCGCGCGCCGCCTTTGCTCGGGTGGAGCAACTGGCGCCGGATTCATGGCGCGCGCACGAGGTACTCGCGGACTCTCTGGTCGCTCGCAAGCGCGACCTTGACGCCATTGGCGAATACCGCAAAGTGTTGCAGCTGAATCCTGCCCTTCCCGACATTCATGAAGCCATCGGAGAAGCGCTGGTGCGCAGCGGCCGGCTGCCGGAGGCGTTCCAGGAGTTTCAGGAGGAACTGCGTATTCAGCCGGAATCGGCCGTCGCGCACATGAATGCCGGACGCGTCCTGCTCATGCAAGGGCACGACGACGCTGCAGACACAATGTTGACCAGGGCGCTGCGCGAAGATCGCCCGCCTGACGAAACTCTCGTGCTGATGGCCAAAGTTGAGTTACGAAATCATCAGGACCGCGCAGCGCTTGCCCATCTGACGAGTTATGCTGACCGAGTCAAAGGCGATTCGACAGCGTACTATCTGCAGTTCACCGCTTATCGCGACCTCGGCGAGCAATCGCGCGCGCGCGCGGCGATGGACATGTATCTTAAGACTTCGCGGGACCGGCAGGAGCGCAACGCCGCGCGCAGGGAACTGGAACAGCCCGAAGACGCGATGCGAGTCACTGTCGACCAGTCTCCCGTGCCAATTCATGACTGAAAGGCTTTTATAGGTCGGAGCCCGGAAAGCAGGAGCTGCGACCCGTTTACCAACGAACTAGCGACGAAGGGAATCCCATGTCATTATCCACGAGTCAGAGGCCAGTAAAGCAAGTGGTCCTCGTCACAAGCGGGGATCTGCGGCAGTCAGCAAATCAGGTTTGCTGGCCTGCACAGGAAGAACTGGAGCGCAGGCTCACGCATTGTTTTGAGAAGGAAAAGATCACTGTCAGGCGAGCATTCCCTGTGGATCCCGCCATCGGCCACGGCTTCATCTCCAGTCAGCGAATGGGCATGGATGTTTTTGAGAGCATCGATCCGGATGCGAATCTGGTCTTTGCTACAGCCGCCTGGCAGTACACGCATCATGTCTTACCCGGAATGCGCAGTCATCGCGGTCCCATCCTGACCGTTGCTAACTGGTCGGGCCAGTGGCCGGGGCTTGTGGGTCTGCTCAACCTGAATGGCTCGCTCGTGAAGGCGGGTGTTCCGTTCAACACCCTGTGGAGCGAGACCTTCGAAGATGAATACTTTCTTTCCCATCTGCGTGAGTGGATTCAGAAGGGAACTGTGACCCATGACCTCTCTCATGTGCACTCTCTCGATCCGGGTGCTTTGCCTCAGGCGGCGCGCGAAACCGGAGAAAAGCTCGCAGCCCATCTGCTGCGGCACAAGGCCATCCTGGGCATCTTCGACGAAGGCTGCATGGGCATGTACAACGCCATCATCGACGATGAATTGCTGAATCCGCTCGGCGTTTTCAAAGAGAGGCTGAGCCAGTCGGCGCTGGTGGCGAGGATCCGCACCGTATCCGACGCCGACGCGCGCGGGGTGCGTCAGTGGCTCGATGACAAAGGAATTCAATTCGCCACAGGCAGCAACCCCGAGACCGATCTTACGGACGCCCATATTCTTGAGCAGTGCCGGATGTATATCGCCGCGCTCCGCATCGCAAACGACTTTGGCTGCGATGCCATCGGCATTCAGTACCAGCAGGGCCTGAAGGATATGGTCCCGGCTTCCGATCTGACCGAAGGACTGCTGAACAATGCGGAGCGCCCGCCCGTGTTTTCCGAATCGGGGTCGGAACTGTACGCAGGCGGACCGCTGCCGCACTTTAACGAAGTGGATGAATGCGCCGGCGTCGATGCGCTGGTGACCAACCGCTGCTGGAAGGCCCTCGGCTTTGATCCTTCCACCACGCTCCACGATGTGCGCTGGGGCGAGCTCTGGAAGGGCGATGGCGTGGACGATTTCGTCTGGCTCCTCCAGATTTCCGGGGCGGCGCCCGCCAACCATTTCCGCGGCGGCTATCGCGGAGCAGCCAGCGAACGGCAGCCTGCCATGTATTTTCCGTTGGGCGGCGGAACCCTGAAGGGCGTCGGCCGGGCAGGAGAAATCGTTTGGAGCCGTGTCTTTGTTGAGGGCGGCGCCTTGCATGTGGATCTTGGGCTCGGCTCTGTGGTCGAGTTGCCGGAGGCCGAAACTCAGCGCCGCTGGTCGCAGACCACAAGCCAGTGGCCGATGGTCAGCGCAATCTTCCACGGTGTCACCCGCGATTCATTTATGGCACGGCATCGAGCCAATCACGTCAATGTCGCCTATGCTCCCGACGCCGCCGGCGCCGCCCGGGCTTTGGCCGTCAAGGCGGCGATGTTCCACCGCCTCGGTGTGCAGGTGCACCTCTGTGGTGCTGTGCAGTTGAACGGATAAGCTAAAGCTCCGGGAGCTCAGGTGAGTATCGTCGCGGGTGTGGATTTTGGAACGCAGAGTGTTCGCGTCTCGCTCTTCAGCCGCGACGCGGGCCGCATCGGTTCGGGAGTGGCGGAATATCCCGTGATCCGCTCGGCGCAGGATCCTACCCAGGCGACCCAAAGCCACGCCGCGCAAATGCAGGCTTTCGAGCGCGCTGTTCGCAGCGCGCTCGAGGCTGCCGCCGTGAGCGGGAAGGAGGTCCGCGCTCTGGCCGTCGATACCACCGGCTCCAGCGTTATTCCTGTCGATCACCGCCTCCAGCCGCTCGATGACTATGCGCTCTGGTGCGATCATCGCGCCTGGCGCGAAGCACAGGAGATCACGGAAAAGGCGCACGCCCAGGGACTGGAGGCCATCGACTGGTGTGGCGGCGCCTATTCGTCGGAATGGGGATTTGCCAAGCTGCTTTACTGGCTTCGCCATAATCCGGAAAAACGCGATCGCCTGGCCACCGCTCTCGAGAATTGCGACATGGTGGTCGCCACCCTCTGCGGCGTCACCTCCGTTGCGGAGTTGTCTCGCAGTGTTTGCGCGATGGGCCACAAATGGATGTGGAACCCGAAGTGGGACGGCCTTCCATCCGAAGAATTCCTCGTTTCCGTCGATCCTTTGCTGCGAGGTGTCCGGGCCAAACTCGCGGGAAAGTACGCCACGTCGGATCACATCGCCGGCGGCCTCAGTCAGGAGTGGGCTGAACGTCTGGGCCTGCGTCCTGGCATTCCCATCCCCGTCGGCGCGCTGGATGCTCACTGGGATGCAGTTGGAGCCAACCTTCGCCTGGGCGACGTCACCAACGTCATCGGAACCTCTACGTGCATTATCGGGGTCAGCGAAGAGACCACCCTGGTCCCCGGCGTCTGTGGCGTGGTTCCGGGCTCGGTCCTGCCTGGATATACCGGCATCGAAGCCGGCCTCTCCGCAGTGGGAGACATGTTCGATGGCATCGCCCGCCGCGCCGGCACACCTTTGGAAGAGTTGAGCCGGGGCCTCGAGTCCTGCCGCGCCGGCCAAACCGGACTCCTGCGTATGGCGTGGGATAACGGTGACCGCACCATTCTGGTGAATCCAAACCTGGGCGGCGTTACCCTTGGCTGGAATCCGCAGCACACCGCGCAGGATGAACTCTTCGCCGCCATCGAAGGCACAGCTTTGCACACCCGCATCATTCTCGAGCGGATGGCCGAAAAGGGATCTCCCGTCCATCGCGTCATTAATGGTGGAGGCATTCCCCGCAAAAACCGCGTTCTCAACCAGGTCTATGCCAACGCGCTCAATCGGCCGGTGATGGTCCCCTCCGGCGACGTCACAAGCCTTGGATCGGCGATTTTCGCCTTTCTGGCCAGTGGCGACTTCAAGTCCATTGAAGAAGCGCAGGCGGCCCTCTGTCCTCCCAGCATCACGTTTGTCCCCGATCCCCAGGCGGCAGCAGTTTACGACCGGCTCTACCCGCTCTACCGCGATCTTTATTTCTCCCTGGGAAAGCCTGATGCACCGGCAGCCCACATCGGCCACATCCTGCCACGGCTGCGCGAACTTGCAACTGAGGCGAAGACATTCCCCAAAGGAACTCAATGAGCATCAATTCCCACGTCGTCAGGAGCACCATTGTCGGCGCATTAGGCGGTCTCCTGTTCGGCTTTGATACCGCGGTGATCTCCGGCACCACCCACGCGCTGACTGTGCAATACCACCTCACGCCCTTCCTTCTGGGCGTCACGGTCTTCAGTGCGCTTCTGGGTACGGTCATCGCCGCCATCACCGCAGGCATCCCCGGTCAGCGCTTCGGCCGGCGCGACTCTCTTCGCGTCATGGCGCTCTTTTACGTGCTGTCGGCGGTGGGCTGCGCCTTTGCCTGGAACTGGACATCGCTCATTGTTTTTCGTTTCATTGGCGGTCTGGGCATCGGCGGCTCGTCCGTGCTCGGCCCCATGTATATTGCCGAGATCGCACCGCCCGACTGGCGCGGCCGCCTGGTCGGCTTCTTCCAGACCAATGTCGTCATTGGCATCCTGCTGGCGTACCTGTCCAACTTCCTCATCGCCACTATGCACCTCGGAGCGCATGAATGGCGCTGGCAGCTGGGCGTCTCCGCGCTTCCCGCGATCTTCTTTTTTCTCACCCTCTTTGGTATCCCGCGCAGCCCGCGCTGGCTGGTCATGCAGAAGGAACTGCCGGAAGCCCTCGAGGTCCTGCGCCTCACCGGCGCCCAGAACGCAAAAGCGGAGCTCGAAGAGATTGTCGCCTCTGTTCACCTGGAACGGACTGCTTCCACCGATCGCCTCTTCTCGCGTCAGTACGCCAAACCCATCTTCCTCGCCCTGACCATGGGCATGTTCTGCCAGCTCTCCGGAATTAACGCCATCCTTTATTACCTGAACGATATCTTTGCCCTCGCCGGCATCACCGGAGTTTCCGGAGACATTCAGGCCGTCGCCGTCGGAGCTACGAATCTGGTCGGCACCTTATTCGCGATGTCCATCATTGACAAGGTAGGCCGCAGAAAGCTCCTGCTCACGGGCACCTCGGGGCTCGTCGTCTGTCTGGCCGCCATCGCCGCGATCTTTATCACGCACCGCCACATGGCCTGGCTGGTCTGGTTCCTGATGGCCTACATTGCCTGCTTCGCTATCTCGCAGGGAGCAGTTATCTGGGTCTATGTCAGCGAGGTCTTTCCCAACCGGGTCCGCTCCAAAGGGCAAAGCGTGGGCAGTTCCGCGCACTGGGTCACGAACGCCGTCATCTCCCTGGTATTCCCGGTCATGGCGACCTCCTCCGGCGCCTTCCCCTTCATCTTCTTTGCACTCATGATGGTGGTGGATCTGTTCATCGTCGGTTTCATCTACCCGGAAACGACCGGCATTTCTCTTGAACAAATGCAGCATCGTCTGGGAATCGATTAACCCAAGAAGAGGATTCAGCATGAGACAAAACACGATGCAATACCGGCTGCCGATCGCAGCCCTGTCCATTCTGCTGTCGTCGGCACTAACGATGCAGGCCCAGAGTCCGTCATGGCAGCCGGATCTAACCCAGCAGCAGACCTACGCCGTTCATCGCGCCTCCAGCACCGATCCGACTGGCGCCAACCATGACTTCCGCACCGTCGCTCCGGGAGACACCATCACCGTCCTCGACACCGAAGGTCCGGGCACGATCTCCCACGTCTGGTTCACCATCGCTGACCAGGAGCACTACCACCTCAAGCGCATCGTCCTGCGCATGTACTGGGACGGAGAAAATTCACCCAGCGTCGAAGCCCCCATCGGTGACTTCTTCGGCCTCGGCCTTGGCAGCTATCACAGCTGGCACTCCGAAATGCTTTCTGTAGGGAATAACAACAGCCTGAACAGCTTTTTCCCCATGCCCTTCGCAAAGCACGCACGGATCACCGTGACCAACGAGGGCAACGAGTCGATTGACGCGCTCTACTACAACATCGACTACCGAACGTATTCGCACCCGCTGCCTCCAGGCACCCTCTACTTCCACGCCGAGTATCGCCAGGCACAGCCCAACCATGGCTGGACCAATAAGTGGAAGAGCAACGGCGACTCCATCGTCAACGATAAAACTAACCTCAATGGCAAGGACAACTATGTCTGGATGGAAGCCAAAGGCCACGGTCAGTTTGTCGGCGTGACCATGTCGGTCCTGCAGAACCAGGACATGTGGTGGGGCGAAGGCGATGACATGTTCTTCATCGACGGCGCGGAAACGCCCGCCATCGTCGGAACCGGCTCAGAGGATTATTTCCTCGGCGCCTGGGACTTCGGCGGCAAGCCGTTCTCCTATCCGCTCTATGGCGCGCCCATCGTTGGCGAAGAGCTCGCCGGCAGCCGCTCCAGCGTTTATCGCTTCCATCTCGACCAGCCGATCCC
>DASXFH010000069.1:0-14580 GCA_036489655.1 Acidobacteriaceae bacterium
CTCCGCCACCCTCACCCCGGAAGCCCCGCTGCAGCGTGCTCTCAAAGTCGACCGCACCCCCCGCCTCTTCCCCGATATGCCCCTCGACTCCGCGCTTCACTACTTCCCCCGCTGGCCCGTCCTGCCCATCCTGAACCGCGCCAGCCGCGAAACCGTCGAAGGCGTCCTTACCCTCAACGACGTTCTGCGCTGTTATCGGGGCGGAGATTAACCTCGGCCCCTTGCATCGCCAGCCACACCCCACTACGCTCACCTTTAAGGACTTCTTTCTCTGCCGCTCATGCTGAGTCTCTATCAACGACTCATTCTCGGCTGCCTTCTGCTCATCGCGCTGGTCACCACGGTCAGCATGCTGGTGCGCACCTCCTTTTTTCATCTCGCCGCGCTTGACCAGCAGGTGCGCGTTGCCGAAACGGCCGTCGCCTCCCTCGCCTCCGCCCAGGGAGCGCTGGCCCATGAAGAGCTGATCGCCGCCCGCATCTCCACCGGCAGCGCCACTCTAGCCGAGCTCCGCGATCAGGCCGCCCGCACCCAGACGCTTCTCCGTTCGGCCGCGGCCGAGGTCGCCGCCTTCGACAGCTCCATCCCGGTGGACGAGCTGGAGCACCGCCACGCGCGCCTCCTCAATCACACCCCGCATAACGCCGCCGATCTGACCCAGGACCTCGAGATCCTCCACGAGGATCTGCGCAGCGATCTGGAGCGTCTCTCTACCCATCGTTATGTCAGCGTCACCTCTCTTCGCGACCAGCAGGACACCCTGCGCGAGCGCCTGATCGCCGCCTGCGGTCTCAGCATCGCGGCCGCCACCGCCATCTCCGTGGTCATGCTCTTCTTTGTCATCGTCCCCCTGCGCCACACCGCCCGGGTAGCTCGCCGCATCGGCCAGGGGGACCTCCATCAGCGCGTCGAATGGCGATCCAAAGACGACCTCGGCGCCATTGCAACGGAACTCAATCGCCTCGCCATCCGGCTCCGCGACCTTCGCGAAACCGAATCCGGCCACCGCCAGATGGAGTTCCAGATCAGCGACGCTGTCGTCCGCTCCATTTTCGAGCCCGTCATCGTTACCGATGGCAAGGGCCAGGTGCTGAAGCTCAACCAGGCCGCCGTGGAACTGCTGGGCAGCTCCTCCCAGGATCGTATGGTCCTGACCAGTACCCCCGGCGGCGATCGCATCCTCACCGCCATCCGCTCCGCCGTCTCCATGCAGCGCGCCAGCTCGGGCGAAGAGGGTGAGGCCGCGCTTCTGCCCATGCGCATCGGCAAAGCAGAACGCAGCTTCCGCCTCCGCACCACCCCCATGCGCGACAGCGAAGGCAAGCTGCTTGGCGCCGTCACCCTGCTCGAAGACGTTACGGAGATTGCCGAGGTCGATCGCTTCAAGACCCGCTTCCTTTCCGTGGCCTCGCAAAAGCTCCGCGAGCCTCTCCGCCGCCTGCGTCTCTCCCTCTACGCGCTCACCCAGCAGCATGCCGGCGAGTTGCGCCCGCTGCAGATGGAACTGGCGCAGGGCGCTGCCCAGGAAGCCGAGCACCTCGACGACCTGATGCTCGACCTGATCGAAGTGGCCGAGCTGGAAACCGGACGCCGCCAGATCAGGAAAGAAAAAGTCCGCCCCATCGATGCCCTGCGCGATGCCGCCGCTCAGTTCCGCGACGCCGCGCGCGAGAAGAACATCGACGTCGAGATCAGCGCCTTTGACGATGTCGCCTGGATCGAGGCCGACCGCCGCGCCCTGCGCAGCGTTCTCGACAACCTCATGGCCAACGCCCTGCGCTATACGCCGGCGGGCGGCCACATTCGCATCGGCGCCACCGAACAGCCGGACCGCGTGCAGTTCTTCGTGCACGACAGCGGCCGCGGCATCGAAGCCGAGCGCCTGCCCACCATCTTCGGCCGCTTCACGGGCGACCCCGACAGCGGCACCTCCGGCCTCGGCCTCGCCCTGGTGCGCCGTCTCGTCGAATCCCAGGGCGGCGAAGTTTCCGTGGAAAGCCGCCTCGGCGCCGGCACCACCTTCCGCTTCACGCTCCCCATCGCTGTTGCCGAACCCGACCGTCACCCCGTGGAGGCTGGATGAAGAGAATCGCTCCTTCGCACCGCATCCGTCTCCCCGCGCGTCGTGCGGAATCCGGGATCCCCGGCGCGCCCGCTTTTGGCGCGCTGGGGTGGCAGTCCGTGGAGGCTGGATGACCACGAATCCGCCAACTCCCCCCACGCCTCCCAATCCTGAGGTTCGCGAGCTGACTCCCGCGCTCCCCGCCAGCCCCGAGCCCGGCCGCCTGCGCGTGTATCTCGGCGCGGCTCCCGGCGTCGGCAAGACCTATCGCATGCTCGAAGACGCGCATCTGATGCGCCGACAGGGCGTCGATATCGTCATCGGCCTCATCGAGCCCCATGGACGCGCCGACACCGCCGCCCTCATCGAAGGCCTCGAAATCGTTCCTCTCCTCGACGTGCAGTACCGCTCCGTCACACTGTACGAGATGAATCTCGAGGCCGTCCTGGCCCGCCATCCCGTGTGGTGCATCGTTGATGAGCTGGCCCACACCAACGTCCCCGGCTCCCGCAATCGCAAGCGCTACGAAGACGTCCTCGAGCTCCTCGACGCCGGCATCAACGTGATGACAGCCGTCAACATCCAGCATCTGGAGACCCTCAACGACGCCGTTGCCCGCTCCGCCAGCACTCAGATTCGCGAGACCGTTCCTGACAGTGTTCTCCGCCGCGCCAATGAAATCGTCAACGTCGACATCCCCATCGACGAGCTGCGCGATCGCCTCCGCCAGGGCAAGATCTACGCGCCCGAGAAAGTCGAGCAGGCTCTTGCCAACTTCTTCCGCAAGGGCAACCTCAATATGCTTCGCGAGCTCGCCCTGCGCACCACCGCCGAGCAGGTGGGCACCGCGGACGCCGAATACCGCCGCACGCAGGGACTCGAACAGGCCCCCATCCCGGAGAAGGTGATGGTCTGCCTCTCGGCTCGTCCTGGCATGGAGCGGCTGCTCCGCACCGGCGCCCGTATCGCCGGACGCCTGGCCACCAGCTGGTTCGTCGTCTATATCGAAACGCCGAACACCAATCACCGCCACGGCAATCCCGAGGCCTTCGCGCGCCTCGAAGAGTATGAGCGCATGGCGCGCGATCTCGGCGCCCGCGTCGTCGTGCTCAAGGACAAGAAAGTCGCCGATGCTCTGATCGAATTCGCCCGCAAAGAGAACATCTCCCACGTCGTCTTCGGCCAGTCGGCCCGCACCCGCTGGGATATCTTCCTGCGCGGCTCCATCATCAACCGCTTCCTGAACGAAATGCGCGACACCACCGTCCAGGTCGTCCCTGTTGAGAAGGAACGGAAGGAGCGCCTGGGCCGCTAAGAAGAAGGCGGAGCCCGAAGGCTCCGCCTGTTGCCGCCGGCAATCCGCAACCCACTACCAGCGATACACCCTCAGGTCGTCCAGGTAAACTGTTGCCGTCGCGCTGCCGTGTCCGTCCACCTGGAAGTTCGCCAGCAGAACCGGACCCCAGCCCAGATCGCGCGCGCCCAGTACCGTCCCGTTAATCACCTGCTCTTTGCCGTCGAGCCACACCGACCGATAGGTGATCACGCCCGCATCGTTGCGCGAGTAGCTGATCTGCACATGGTGCCAGACATCCTTCGCCCAGCTTTGCACGTTGCATGCCGCCTTCGCATGAACCCAGCGGCCCAGCGGTCTTTGCGGAGTCCCCGCGTTCTGGGAATAATCCCACGTTCCCGACCATCCGTCGCACTGGAACCCAAAGATGACCGTCTGCCCGTTGTCCATCACCTGATTCAGATCCATCTCGATATTCGCAATGTGGCTTGCCGAACTGTCCAGATAAATCCAGGCATCGTAGAGAAAATTTGTTGCCTCCGTGTCGTCTCCGAAGGTCACGTGATAGAGATTGCCGCCGTTACTCACAAACTTCGTCACGAACTTCCGTGCCGATCCCGTGTGCGACGGAGAACTCACCATAGTCGTTGCCCCGTTGGAGCTGCCGTTCGTCGCCGGGTCGTGCTGGGACTCCCAGTTGCCGAGCGCCTGAATACCGCTGACGCTCTCCGCGTCCGGCGGGAAGAGCTCGTTCGCGGGAGTCACGTGAATCGCGACATCCGTCACGCACACCACCCCTTTAGCCCACGCCTTCACGTGCAGAACGTGGTTTCCCAGCGGCGCCGCAACCTTTGCGTCAACGTTCTGATCGTGAATGATCGTGGTATCGCTGCTGTTATCCAGTGAATAGCCGATGCCCGTCACCGGATGCGACGAACATTCAATGGCCGTGGCCGACAGCTCGAATGGGGACTGGACCTCAGCCCCGTTTGCAGGGTTGCTGATGGTAACTCCTGCCAGGGCAGGCAATACCGATATGAGACACAACGAGGACACGAGTGCGAAGTTGCGGGGGAGTTTCATTGCTTCCTTCAAGGCATGGATTTGGCTCTCTGCGCACTGCTGCCTGAAGGGCGGCTCCATCGTTCAGAGCCCCTCGGCGACGCCTGACAGCATCGCTCCGATCGCAGGATTTGTGACTGAAACGCAGGACGAGAGAAACCAGGAATTTGTTATCGCTACAGTAACGTAATTCCTTGATTACCCAAATAGTAAGAAAGTGGCATTACTTCGGAGTTGGTCTCCGCCGGCATCGTTCCGCCACCCATCCTACTTCTTCTTCAGCACCGCTGCGCTGTTCTCATCGGTGGCGATGGCCGCCTCCAGCTTGCGCAGCTCGCCATACTCGTCCGGGGCCAGCCTCAGCTTCTTCAGCACATATTCGCTCTGGTAGTGCAGCACGTCGCCCTCGGCCTTCACTTCGCTGCTGTAAGTCGCGAACCCCACGTCCAGATCCACCGGATCCGGCACATCGTCCACCGTGTATCCCGCGGGAATCTTCACGTCGAAATTGTCCCGCCACACGCCCAGCCCGTCGAAGCTGATTGGCACCGTACGCGCTTTGTCCGACAGCCCTTCGTCCAGATCCCCAACCACCCGCGGCCGCACCAGCAGCAGGCCGCCCGCACTCTTTGCATACGAAGGCGCCGTCACCTGGTATTCCACCGTTAATGGCTGATCCAGCTGCCGAACGTTTTTTACGGTCTCCTCATCCAGAGTGAACGCCGAGAAATCTCTCTGCAGCGACTGCTCCATGGCCTCCCGCTGCTCCCTGACGCTTTCCGTCGCCAGCAACTCCCGCTGCTGCCACGACGACGCTCCCAGCCGCGTCACTGTCACTTCACCTTTAAGCGTCCCACTCGCATCCAGATCGAACTTCGCCGTCCGCACCGTGGTGTCCGCCTCCGGACTCAGCACCGGCAGCTGAATCACCTGGCTGTCCTCTCCCGCTGCCAGCACCCCATACCCGCCCTGCTCGTATTCCGGCAGATCCCCCACCGGCACATACGCATTGGTCGGATCGAAAATCAGATACCGCCGCCCATTCCGCGCCGTCACCACCGCCTTCAGCCGCGGATTGTCGTACCCTTTCGGAATCTCAATGGCGACGATGGCGTGATCGCCGAACAGCGACGGCGCCTTCGGATCGATGCGCCCACGCCGGTGGTCGACCGGCACCCACGTCGCGCGGATCCCCACCGCATCCAGCATGGCGATCATCAGCGTCGCCTTGTCTTTGCAGTCGCCGTAACGGCTGTGGAACACATCTTCCGCCGGATGCGGCTGCCACCCGCCAATGCCGATCTCGATGGCCACATAGCGGATCTGCTGCTGCATGAAATCGGCCACGCCCGACAGCCGCGCCATGAAATCGCCGTCCCCGGCTACCGTCCGCGCTGTCGAAGCCAGGTCCTTGCCCCCTTCGCTGCGCGGCGCCGCCAGGCTCGTGTACCAGTTCCCGATCCGCGCCCACAGCGCATCTCCCTGGGGCAGCGGGTCCGCCGCAAAATGCACCGTCATATGCCCCGCCAGCGCCGGCCACGCCGGAGCCAGCGGCACATCCGTCAAATCAATCCCGTCCAGATTCGTCTCTTCCCACCGGAAATGGTTCGGCGCCACCTCGGTCGGATTCGCCGCCGCATAGCGCGACCAGACTGCTTCCTCGTGCCATCCCGGCGGCAGATCGATCTCGAAATCCGATCGCACCGTCGGCACTTCGTTCTGGAAACCCCACGTCGCCTCGCGAAAATACGTTGGCAGGTCCTCGACGGTCTCCCACGCCACAATGCCGCCCGGATCGGCCCCCGGCGGTGACGCCACCCGCGCGCGGTCATCCTCGTACAGCACGGAATTTCCACCCACGCCCACTTCCGCGTATTCCGAGTCCTTCATCGCGTACCGATGACCGTCCGGCCCCACGCTCCACACGTGGAATGACCGCAGCTTCGCGTCGTTCGAGAAAACCGCTGCGGGCATCGCGTAGCTGCGCCCTTCCTGGCGCAGAATCTTCACCACCGCCCGGTAGCGTTTCACCGCCCGCCCCTCGCTGTCCACGGTGATCACCGTGTCTTCGAGCAGAAAGAGCGCCCGGGCATCTTTCCAGCTCTCCGGCAGCGCCGCCGTGGTTCCCGTCGGGTCGATCGCCTGAGTCATCCAGTCCGGCAACTGGGCCGTGCCCGCATGCCCGCATGCCGCTGCTCCCAGGAGAAAGACCACCGTCCCCAGCCAGGCTCGGATTCGGCCGCAGCTCCTCCGCGGCAACGAACACCCTTCGAAAAAGCGAGGCCCGGGACCGTTCACTGCGCACCGCTCCCGGCCGCAGCCGTCGCGGCCGCCATGGGAACGCGCTTCAGAACCAGCGGCTCCTGATCCTGCGCGCTGGCCGCCTGGAAAAAGGCCCGCAGCTGCGAATATTCGTCGGCCTTGTACAGCGGAGTGCCCATCGCCATCTCCCGCACCTGCTGATATTCGCTGCCCTTCGATCCATAGACTTCCTGAAAAATGGCCAGGTCCTTCAGCTGAACCTTCACGGCTTTCGGCAGGCTCTCCATCGTCAGCCCCGGAGCCAGAGTCAGGCTCACCTCATCCCGCGCTACATACGGATAATGCAGATCGACGGGATTCTTCCGCTTCGCCTCCGAAAAATGCGGCTTGGTGCGCGCCTCGAAGAACGCCCCTGGGATAAACACCCGCTTCCCCGTCGCCGTCCCCATACTGCCGCTTACGTCCATCACCGCCATCAGCTGACCGCTGGGATCGCTCAGGCCGACAAAATGGTTCGTCTTCACCACCACTCCACCCGGGACCCTCTGCTGCAGTTCGTCCTCGAATTCCTTCTTCACCGTGGCCTCATCTGTGACCAGCGCTCGTTGCCGCCACCGCAATGCTTCCACTCCCGTCATCGCGATACGGATTACGCCCTTCACCGCGCCATCGGAACCCATGTCCAGCTGCGCCAGCCTGACCAGGCGATTTTGCTGGTACGTCTGGCCCGGCGTCACCGCCATCGTCGGATCCTTGTCCGTCTGCCGTATCCCCTGCACCTGGGAGTGCTTCCAGTGCAATGTGCCGAATTCGCAGTACCTCTCGCCTGGATCGAAGTACATCTCCTTCCCGCCCACCGTCACAATCGCAATCTCATCCTCCAGCTGCTTCCAGTTCAGATACCCGACATTCAGGAAATTCTCGTCGCGGTTTGCCACGATCATGGCGTCGGCTTTCATGCCCGCCATGCGCGCCATCGCGATAAACAGTCGCGTGATCTCGTCGTCGGTGCCCCGCTTCTGCGCCCAGATATCGGCCGCCGTCTTTACATGCAGCCCCTCTGCCCGGTTCTCCGCCGCAGAGTGCTCCCGGGTGAAGCTGGTGTTGTCCAGCCCCATCACCGCGCTGTAGATCTTCTTCAGCTTCACCTCGTCGCTGTCGCCCTGTGCCGTAACCTGCATCACTGCCTGCCGAATCGCATCCGAAGGCGCCGCGAACCGGTTGACATCCTTCGACCACTCCTTGCCCATCCCGTTCCAGTAGTCCGCTCCCGACATCGATGGCGCGTAGTAAAAGAAGACGCGTTCAGAGAAGCTGTTCATCGGCGGGGAATATTCCTCATCCGGAATCGGCGGTACGTTCTCCACCGTCAGGTCATACCCGTTCAGGTCTTCCTTCAGCTTTGCCTCCTGCGGCAGGTTCGCCAGGTACAGCAGCCGGCTCACCGTCTTGTGCTTTCCAAACGCATCGGTATCCAGGAGCTCGTTCAGCTCGATAGCCGGCGGAACAAATTGATAGTGCGCTTTGTGGACATAAATCGGCTGCTGGATCAGCCAGCGCGGCGGAGAGTACCAGTATTCGCCGTACTGCACCTCGTACCGGTATTCCACAATGCTCCCTACCTGCACGTCGGGCATGCTGAACACCTTGGCCATGATCTTCACACCGCCGGCCTTCAGCAGCTCCTTCTGGTACGGCTTCCCCGTAAAGGGAACCACGGTCCCGTCGGCGTGGATCGTCCGTCCCTCTACCGCCGCGACATTGTCGACGCCCTGCTCGTAGGGAATCTCCACATCGCTGTACTCTTCTTTCCCCTTCTCTGTCAGAATCTTGATCCGCGCGTAGACCCGGTGATAGTGAATTGCCTCGTTGACAATCTCTTCCCGGAACAGATACACCGCCGGCGCGTCCGGCGCCGCGGGATCGACCGTCATCTTGAGTTCTTCAGGTGTGGGCTGGGTCCAGGCAGCGCCAAACACCGGCGCAGCGCAAAGTACAAGGAGAAGAGCAGGCAGACAGCGACTACGAACCAATCGAACCACGGCAGGGCCTCGCAAAAGCGAACAGGATTACACCCGCATTCCACACACTTTTTAGCTCTTCCGCAACCCCAAAATCGGGTAAGTTACTCAAATCCGATATCACCACTGGTTATCGAACGAGATTTCACGCTCTTTCCAGAAAACAGGAGAACTAACCCTATGCTCGGCTAACATCGTATGGGCTCTCCGTGTGGGTGGAATCTTCCGTCCGCCGGCAGGATATCCGCCTACGGCGCCTGGTACGGCCTGAGCCCTTCCCATGGATAGAGCCCCGTCGGCCCGTTATCCGAAGGAACCTGCGGACGGATCATGAAGCGCACATAGAACCCCACTGCCTGATCGTTATAGTCGCGCGTGTTATTCAGATCGGCGAAGCCGCCCGCGTACCAGTGGTCGCTCAGGTGATAGGCCGCCTCCGCCTTCAGATCGTAGTTGCCGCTCACTACCGTCTGCGCCGAGTACGACGGATTCTTATTCGCCACCTCCAGCGCCGCGTCCAGCGGGAAGAAGGGCACGCTGTCCTCCTGAAAGGCCTGCACCCCAAACGAGCCCGTGACCGTGTAGCGCAGATTCCATCCCTGCTCCACCTGCATCGTAATCGGCACACTCGCCAGAAAGTAGGCCTGGGGGCTGAAGTAACCGCCCTGTCCATAGGTGAAGTAAGTGGAGTTATGGGCGTAGTGCATCGCGAAGAAGTTCACGCCTGCCGTTATCGAGCCTTCATCCGGAACCGACCGCACCTGCCAGTAGGCGCCGGCGTCTCCGTCGATGCGGGTATTGGTCTGCACGTGCACGCCGTCAAGATACTGTCCTCCGGCGCTCACATAAAATCCGCTGTTACCGTTGGTGTGCGCGAACTGCGCCTCGCCGCCCGTCGCCACCACACCGCCCCACACATTGCCTTCATACCCCGGCCCCGCCGAGCCCGGATCGTGCAGTCCCGCGTAGGCCAGTTGCGAGTCCTTTACCGAGTCACGATCGAACGTCAGCGTAAACGGCCCGTTCCCCGGCTTCCACCGCCCCCGCCCAATCACATTCGCGATCAGGAACCCATACGGCGAATATCCGGCGCTCACAGCGAAGTTCGGTGTCGCCAGCTGCACTTCTCCGCCAATGCCCGCGGCATTCTGCTGGTTCAGCACCGCATTCTTCGGCGCCGTCCCCAGCCGCTCCGTGATCCCGCCCGGCAGCGTCGGCGACAGGACCGCCGCCCCCGCATCCAGAAACGTCGGATCGGAGATCACCGTCAGCCGCGCCACCGTGCCGCCCAGCATTTCCGAAGCTTCAAAGGGCGCATGCAGAGCCGTCAGCGAATCGAATCCCGCGGTCCCGCTGCGATGGTTCACCAGCCCGGTTCCGCCGTACCACGGGCTGTATCCGCCTTCGATCTTCGACAGCTCGATCTCCGCCTGCTGCCGCAGATCGCGCTGCCGCACCACCGCCGGCCGCGCAGACGATCCCCGCAGCGGCGGCAGATGTTCATTCATCAGCTCGTCGTCGCTCGCGCCCGGCCCGGTATTCTCCGCCACTTGCGGCGGCATCTCAAAATACTCCGGCGGCCGCACCGCATATTGCGCCGGCCGCTGCAGCGCAATCTGCTGCTGTGGCTCAGGATTCCGTACCGGAACCAGCGCCGGATCGATCGGCTTCTTCGCCTCGGCCAGCGCCGCCATCGATCGTGCCCGCGCCGCCACGTCAATCAGATCCTGGCTGTAATCCAGCTCCAGCTGCTCCGGCTGTTGGGTGGGAATCCGCGCCTGCGTCGTCGGCGACTGCAGCGGAACCGGATCATGCGCCGAGGAGGAGATCGCCAGATGCACATGGTCGTTGCTGCCCGATGCGTGATCGCTCCATGATCCCTGCCCGCTCACTCCTCCCGGCACGGACCCACTCATGCCCTCACTGTTCGCATCACCGTTCTGCGCCGTTCCCACGGATCCCCGCGACGCCTCGGCCGCCGCGGCCATTGCTGTCTGCTGCTCCGGCGTTGGCTCCGGCATCTCCAGCGACGCCTGCGGCTTATAAGGCTGCGTTTCCGGTTGTTGCGGCCGCTCCGGCCTGACCTTCCTCTTTCCCGGACGGAGCCCGCCCGAGCCGTCTTCTCCGGCTGCCCCCGCCTCCCGGCCAGCCTCACTCGGCGCAGCCTGGCTCAGTCCCTGCATCGGCGGCATCGGCACCGGCGCCGTCCCCATGGAATACGGGTCCGGCCCGTACGCCTCGTTGTTCGCCTGCGTCTCGGGATGGTGGTAGCTCGGCAGCGGAACCAGCCCCTTCTGCTCCGGAATCTGAATCCCCGTGTCAGGATTCAGCAGGCTCACCAGATCGCTGCCATGCGCCGGCCTGGTCTGCTGCACCAGATCCGCATGATCCAGCCTGTGCGCCAGCTCCGTCTGCGGCGATACCGGCGGCATCGCCTTCAGCGAAGCCCGCCAGTAATCCGCGGCCCGTGCCCGGTCGCCGCGTGCCAGCTCAAAATCCGCCGCCGCCGCCAGCACTTTCGCATCCTTTGGAAACTTCTCCAGCGCCTGCCGCAGCCAGGTCTCCGCCTGCTTCATGTTCTGCGACCCGATCGCTGCTCCCACCATGCTCTGGTAATCGGCCGCCGTGGCGTTGGTCGTATCCAGCGACTGGAAGATGGCCAGGGCATCCCGCGGCTGGGTGGCCTGCAGATAGCCCACCGCCAGCGACTTGCTCACCTCGGGGTTCCCCGGGAACGCCCGCGCCGCCGCTGTCAGAATCGCCAGCGCCTCGCGATGATCGCCCGCCGCCGCGGCCTGTGCCGCCCGCTGCTGTGCCCACGACGCCCACACCGTCTGCACCTCGCGCCGCTGATCGTCCGTCATATCCGTGCGATCGCCCATCAGCATCAGCTGCTGATACAAATCCCGGTCGTCGCGCACGTTCAGCAACAGCCACGCGTTCTGGATATCCACCTGCGCCGGAGGCGCCTTGCCCTGCGACCGGTACACCTCCTCCACGTGGGTCACCAGCGCCAGCGCCGCCCGCACATCGCCGTTGGCCGCATAAATCGACGCCTCCGTCTGCTCAAATTCCACATCCGGATCCAGCTGCTTCTTCGCATTCGGAGGAATCTGCCCGAGCTGTGCCAGCGCGTCCGCGTCGTGGCCCGTCTTGTGCAGCGCCGCCAGCAGCCCCTTCCACCCGTCCAGCCGCTCAGGATGATCCATCAGCACGCTGCGATAGATCCGGTACGCCGCCTCCGCGTGATTTCTCTCCAGATCCAGCCCTGCCACCTGCAACTGCAGCCCAATCGGCAGCGGCTCCGAGTCGTTCTCATAGATCCGCACCGCCCGTTCCAAAAATCCCTGGGCCACGTCGGGATGATTCTGCCCCTGGTAAATGGCCGCCAGCATCGCCAGAAAATTCGGATCGCTCAGCGCCTCGTCATACGCCGTGGGAGGCATTCGCTCCACCATCGTGATCGCGTCCGGATCGCGCCCCATCTGGTGCAGCAGCGACACCCGCCCCTGCCATGCGCTCACATTTTCGGGATCCCGCGCCAGCATCCCCTCATACACCGCCACCGCCTGCGCATACTGCCGGTTCTGTCCCAGCGTCTGCGCATACTGCAGCAGCGTATCCGTCCGCACCTTCTCCTGCCCCGGCGGATAATGCAGGTTGATCGCCTCCACCAGCAGCCGCTCCGCCTCCGCCCCGTTGCCCAGATCCTCATACGCCATAGCCAGCGTCCGCAGTACGATCGGGTCCTTCTTCACGCTGCGCGCCAGCGCCGCAGGAAACTTCTGTGCCGTAGCCAGCGCCGCCTGTGCCTGCCCCGCCTGGGCCTCGGCCATGAACAGCCCGCGCCACAATACCGCCGATCGCGGCTCCCTCCGTAACAGTTGCTGATATAAAGGCACCGCCTGCGCCGGCTCCTGCCCTTTCATGTACACGCCCGCCAGCCCGGTCAGCGCATCCAGGCTCCGCGGCCGCAGGGTCAGCGCCGCCTGATACTGCTTCGCCGCATCGTCCAGCCGATTGGCGTTCAGCGCCATCGTGCCCTGCTGCATCGCGTTCCAGAACCGCGCCGTCTCCAGAGATTCCCGCACCACGGGCACATTCAGGCCGTTCTCTTCCGCCTGCCCGAAGAACTCGACCGCCGCGCTGAAGTTTCCCTGCTTCATGCGCAGAAAACCCAGCCCGGCCAGCACCCGCGCGTTGTTGGGTTCCTGCGCGCTCAGCACCGCAAACCGGTCCTGCGCCTCGTTCAGATGACCCTCTCCCAGCGCCCGATACGCCTCCCGCTCCGCCGGCGTCCGCGCCAGTCCTGTTCCCATCTGCGCCGCCCGTGCCTCGGTCGCCGCCAGTTCCTTCTCCAGCTCCGCGTCGGGATGCGTCTTCAGCCAGGCGCGAATCTCCGCCACCATCGCGGGATTCTGCACGTCCCACTCCAGCGCCTGACGCAGAATCGCCTGCGCCCTCGCGTCCTGAGGATAATGGCTCAGCAGGTGCTCGCCTTCAAGGCGCGTCTTCGGATCGTAGGTCAGCACCCTTCCCAGGTCGATCATGTACTGCTGCATGTCCGGGTACCGCTGCGCCAGGCTCCGCAACCCTGCAATCGCCTCGTCGCGCGTCGCCGGAATCGCCGCCTCCGTGTCGTAATATGCCAGCGCCCAGTTGTCCGGCGGATGCCCGTCGAACAACTCCCGATAGATTTTCAGCGCTGCTTCGTTGTGACCGTTCTTCGCCAGCTCCGCGGCCTGCTGCAGCCGCTCGTTCTGCGCCTTGTTGCTCGCCAGCGCTTCAATCTTCGCGATCTCGGGATTGTTGGGGTTCAGCGCCCGCAGCCGCTCGACATACTTCTCGGCCTCCGCGTCATGTCCGCTCAGCTTCGCCCAGCGCCCCAGCCCGGCCAGCGCCTGCTGATTGTTCGGATCCGACAACAGCAGCTGCTGCCACGTCTGCGCGGCCAGATCCGGATGTCCCGACTGCTCGAGAGTCTGCGCTTTTTGCAGCAGCGCCGTCTCCGCCGCCGATTGTCCCCGTGCCGGCAGCCCAGAGGCGAGCGTGGCCACTAAAGCCACCGCGAAAGTTACAAATCGCAGCGTCCGCCTCACCCTCTGGTCCTGCATTTGTCCCGGCCCCTCCCTCACGGGCGTGCCGTGCACTTCGCGCTGCCCACTTCCCCTCGCACCGCTCCGAGCGGGCAGGAGCCCATTGTGCCCGAACCTCTGGAGGAAAAAGCGGTCCATATCTCAGCTTTCCTCGATCGCCAGCAGTCGCCGGCGCGCCCGCGCCCGCAGCCATCCCCGTATCCAGATCGCGAAGATCAGGCTGATGGCCAGCACCGCCAGATCCACCATCCACGGCACCTCACTGAACCACAGGCTCAGCGCCGTCCACCAAGGCAGCACGCCTACGTGATACACCGTGTTCCCGATGCGATAGCTCTCAAACCGCCGCCCGCTCAGCAGCGCTACCGTGCCCGACACCGCGCTGGACTGCGCCGACTCCAGAAACCCGCCCATCATCGGCTCGAACACGCTGGCGTCCTTCATCTCCACCACCACCACGGTTCGCCCGCCTTCGAACGGCGACTCGATCTCTTCGATCAATGCATCCGGCACGCCCGTCGACCCGATATCGCCCGACGGCAGCTGATCGCTGGTCGGAATCTTCCACCACGCGTTGTGGAACGTGGAGAAGAATCCCCGCGTGTCCTGCACCTTCAGATGGTTCTCTCCCACCGTCACCGGCATCGACGGTCCCAGCAGGTTCACCGCGCTGTTGTCCTGCCCCGTCCCGATGACCAGCAGGTCCGCGTCGTTCCCCGCGTGCGCCGCATCCGGACCCGTCACGGTCACGCGCAGCGCCGGATACCCTGTCTCCGCTCCGAA
>DASXFH010000107.1:0-18579 GCA_036489655.1 Acidobacteriaceae bacterium
CTGGACCATCTGCGCCATGCTCTTCGCCGCTACCTCCATTAACTATATGGATCGCCAGGTCATCGCGATCCTCGAGCCCACGCTGCAGAGGACGATTGGGCTCACGCAGGTGGACTACGGCTATATCGTGGCCGGATTTCAGGCCGCCTACGCGATCGGCGTCGTGGCCGCCGGCTGGCTCATCGATCGTCTGGGAACGCGGCTGGGCTATTGCCTGTTCATGGGCATCTGGGCATTGTCGGCCATGGCCCACTCGCTGGCCAACAATGCGCTGGAGTTCGGCATCGCGCGCTTCAGCCTCGGACTCGGCGAGTCCGGCAACTTCCCGGCCGCCATCAAGACGGTTGCCGAATGGTTTCCACAAAAGGAACGCTCTCTGGCAACGGGGATTTTTAATTCAGGTGCTGCCGTGGGCGCAGTGCTCGCGCCGGCGCTCGTGCCCTGGGTGGCCGTGCACTACAGTTGGCGAGTGGCCTTCCTGATCACGGGTTGCTTCAGCTTGCTGTGGATCGTCTGGTGGTATCGCTACTACCGCAGACCGGGGCTCTATCCGCGGCTCACCAAAGGCGAGCTGGAATACATTCAGCAGGACGCGACGCCGGCCGAAGCGGCCAGCCCGCAGATCCCCTGGCCGCGCCTGTGGAGCTATCGGCAGACCTGGGCCTTTGCCATCGGCAAGTTCATGACGGATCCGATCTGGTGGTTTTTTCTCTTCTGGCTGCCGTCCTACTTTAGTAGCAGATTCCATCTCACACTGGCGCATCTGGGATTGCCTCTGGTCGTCGTGTACACGGCATCGACGGTGGGCAGCATTGGCGGCGGGTGGTTGCCGGTCCCTTTCCGGAAGCTGGGAATGCCGAGTGCCAAAGCGCGGATTACCGCGATGCTGGTGTGTGCCTGCTGCGTGGTTCCCATCTTTACCGCCGGCGGCCTGCGCTCCGAGTCCATGGCCATCGCGCTGATCAGCCTGGCCGCCGCGGCGCATCAGGGATGGTCGGCGAACCTGTTTACAACCACGTCGGACATGTTCCCCAAAAGCGCAATTGGCTCGGTGGTCGGCATCGGAACGCTGGCTGGCTCCGCGGGCGGGGTTCTTCTGGCCACGAGCGCCGGCTGGATTATTCAGATCACCCACAGTTACGCAAGCTTGTTCGCCGTGGCTTCCAGCGCCTATCTGGTGGCTTTGTTCATCATCACCTTGCTCGCGCCCGGCCTGCGCAGAGTGGAGATGCCCGCATGAGCCTCTTTCTCGCCCAGGGCAGCGCCGATGCGGTTCTTTCTTCAGCCGATCTGCGCTCCCTCTTCTTTTCCGCGCTCGACCAGCTTGGTCCGCGCCGCCGCGTCCTTGTCGTTCCCCCGGACATTACCCGCCTGCATTCCCGTGCCGGCGAATTGACCCGCCTCGCCTGGGAGTACTACGGCGACCGGCTGCGCGCTGTTTTGCCCGCGCTTGGCACGCATGCCCCGATGTCGCCCGAGCAACTCACGCGGATGTTTGGCGATCTGCCCCAGGACCTCGTCCATATTCACAACTGGCGCACCGATGTCGAAACCCTGGGAGAAGTCCCCGCAGAGTTCATCCGGGAACAGTCCGAAGGCAAGCTGGACTATTCCTGGCCGGCGCAAATCAACCGCCTGATCGCTTACGGCGAGTTCGACCTCATTCTGTCCGTCGGCCAGGTCGTGCCCCATGAGGTCATCGGCATGGCCAACTACAACAAGAACATTCTCATCGGCACCGGGGGCAGGGAAGGCATCAACCGCAGCCACTATCTGGGCGCCGTTTATGGGATGGAACGCATCATGGGCCGCGCCGACAATCCCGTTCGCCGCGTCCTGAACTACGCCTCTGACCGCTTTTTGCGCGCTCTGCTCATCGTCTACGTCCACTCCGTGGTTGCCCGTGACGCAGAGGGCGATCTCGTCACCCGCGGCCTTTTCGCCGGCGACGACCTCGACTGCTTTCAGCGCGCCGCCAATCTCAGCCTCCAGGTCAATTTCCAGATGCTGGACCAACCCATCCGCAAGGCCGTTGTCTATCTTGAACCCCACGAGTTTCAGAGCACCTGGCTTGGCAACAAAGCGGTCTACCGCACCCGGATGGCTCTGGCCGACGATGCGGAGCTCATCATTCTCGCCCCGGCGGTCCGGGAATTCGGCGAAGACCGTACCATCGACACACTGATCCGCAGATACGGGTACCGCGGCACACCCGCAATTCTGGACGCCGTTGCCACCCATCCCGATCTCGCTCAGGACCTCAGCGCCGCCGCGCATCTCATCCACGGCTCTTCAGAAGGCCGCTTCACCATACGCTGGTGCCCCGGGCACCTCACGCAACAGGAAGTGGAAGGCGTCGGCTTTGCCTGGGGCGACCTCAGCCAGATGCTTCGCCGCTACGATCCCGCACAGCTGCGGCCCGGATACAACACCGTCGCCGGCGAAGAAATATTCTTCATTCCTAACCCCGGCATCGGTCTCTGGGCCCATCGCGACCGATTCCAAAACTGAGGAGACCATGACCACCCCCCCGCATGTTCTCGCGAAATATTCCATCGGCGTCGGCGATCGATTTGCCCACCAGGCGAAAGCCCAGCTTCAGGCCTGCCTCGAAGCCGCCCGCTCCGGCGTCACCGTCATCCCCGTCTGGAACAAATCCAATCGCGAGCATCTGATCATCGGCTCCGATCCGCAGTCCACGCGCGCCGCAGCCGACGCGGCTGTTCATGCCCTCGCCTGGCAGCATCCGTACTACTGCGACGCCGACCACATCAACCTCACCACCGTGGATCGCTTCCTTGCACCCTGTGACTTCTTCACCATCGATGTCGCCGACGCCATCGGAAAACCCGCGGATGCAGCTTCCCTCGATCAATTCGTCAGGAATCGTGCCGACCTCGCAGGCACCGTCCGCCTCGACGGCGAGACCATCGAGATCACGCCCGCGCTGCTCCGCGCGACCGCAGAAAAATTCCTTGCAGCGGTGGAACAGGCAGGTCAGGTCTACCGGCGCATCGAAGCCGCGAAGGGGAAGGGAAATTTCATCGCCGAAATCTCCATGGATGAAACCGACGCGGCGCAAACCCCCGCTGAATTGCTGATCATCCTGGCGGCCATCGCCGATGAAGGTATCCCCATTCAGACCATCGCGCCTAAGTTCACCGGTCGCTTCAACAAAGGGGTTGACTATGTTGGAGATGTCGCTGGATTCCGCCGCGAAATCCAGCTGGATGTCGCCGCCATCGCCTGGGCGGTCCGCAATTTCGGCTTGCCGAAGAACCTTAAACTGAGCATCCATTCCGGCAGCGATAAGTTCTCGATTTATCCGGCGATCCACGAGGCAACGAGGGAATCCGGCGTCCACCTCAAGACCGCCGGCACCACCTGGCTTGAGGAACTCATCGGTCTCGCCGAGTCCGGCGGCGAAGGCCTGGCACTGGCAAAAGAAATCTACGCGCAAGCCTGCGATCACCGCGCCGAGCTCTGCGCTCCCTATGCCACCGTCATCGACATCTCGCCGGCGCAACTCCCGCAGCCCGCTGCCGTGGCCGGCTGGTCTTCCGAGCAATACACGTCCGCTTTGCGCCACGACCCGCACTCCTCGGCCTACAACCCGAGCCTGCGTCAGCTGCTCCATGTAGGATTTAAAGTTGCCGCCAAAATGGGGAACCGCTATTTGAATCTGCTCGACGCCAACCAGGCCGTAATCGCCCGCAATGTGACGCAGAACCTTTTCGACCGCCACATCGCCCCCGTCTTCCTCGGGAAGCCCTCCCCTATCGCAGCCGAAGCCCATGCGGAGGTACGATGACCCTCCCCTCGCTCCAGCTCAACGGCAAAACCGCCGTCGTCGTCGGTGGAACCTCCGGCCTCGGACGCGCCATCAGCCTGGGCCTTGCCGATGCCGGCGCCGACGTCATCGCTTCTGCCCGCCGCCGGGAACAGGTGGACGAAACCGCCGCGGAGATCGAAGCTCGCGGCCGCAAAACCCTGCGCCTCGCCTGCGATATGCAGGACCGGTCCTCCCTGGAGCAACTCCTGGCCGAAACAGTCGACCACTTTGGCAAGGTCGACGTTTTGGTCAACTCCGCGGGCAAAATCAAGCGCGCGCCCACCCTCACGTTTCCCGAAGACGAGTGGCGCGACATCATCGACACCAATCTCACCGGAACCCTTCGCGCCTGCCAGGTCTTCGGCGCCCACATGCTCCAGCGCGGTTATGGACGCATCATCAACATTGCCTCGCTGAATTCCTTCGTCGCCCTCAGCGAAGTCGCCGCCTACGCCGCCAGCAAAGCCGCGGTCGCCTCGCTCACCCGCTCCCTCGCGGTCGAGTGGTCGAAAAAGGGCGTGCTGGTCAACGCCATCGCCCCGGGCGTCTTCCGCACCGCCCTCAATGCCGATCTGTTGGATAACACGCCGCGCGGCAAGGAGCTGCAGATGCGCACGCCCATGGGGCGCTTCGGCAAAGCGGAAGAAGTTGTCGGCGCTGCCGTCTATCTCGCCTCCGACGCTGCCTCTTTCGTCACCGGCCAGGTCCTGGTCGTCGACGGCGGCTTCCTCGCCAGCGGCGTCAATCAATAGGCCCCTTACCGGCTACTGGCTACCGGCGGCGCGCCCCTGTCATACTGAGGGGGCGGGTCCCCATGTCCTTCAACAACACCATTGCCGTAGCCATGTCCGGCGGCGTCGACTCCTCCGCCGTCGCGGCGATGCTGCGCGCCGAGGGCTACGACCTCGTCGGCCTCACCCTTCAGCTCTGGAATCAGCGGCGCCTCGCCGGCCAGCAGGGCATTCCGGAGCAGGTGACCGGCCGCTGCTGCTCCCTCGACGACGTCTACGACGCCCGCCGCGTCGCCGAGGCCCTCGACATCCCCTACTACGTCGTCAACGAGCAGGACCGCTTCGAGCAGGACGTCGTCCGCCCTTTCGTCCGCGAGTACCTCAACGGCCGCACGCCCATCCCGTGTTCGCTGTGCAACAACCACCTCAAGTTCGATCAGCTCCTCGTGCGCGCGCGCCAGATTGGCGCCGACCGCATTGCCACCGGCCACTACGCGCGCAACCAGTACGACCCAGCGCGCAATCGCTGGATTCTCTCCCGCCCGGTCGATGAGTCAAAGGACCAGACATATTTTCTCTTCGGACTGACGCAGGAGCAGCTCTCCCGCACGCTCTTTCCTCTCGGCCGCTATCGCAAGCCCGAGGTGCGCGCTATCGCCGCCGAGCATGGTCTGGCCATCGCCGTGAAGCCCGATTCGCAGGAGATTTGCTTCATCCCTGGCGGCGACTACAAGCGCTTCATCTCCGCCTATCTCGAGGAGCAGGGCGAGTCGATTCCCGACACTGCTGGTGAACTCGTCTCTACTGCCGGCGAAGTCATCGGCCGCCACGGCGGGGTTCACAACTTCACCATTGGCCAGCGCAAGGGGCTGGGCGTCGCCTCGCACGACCCCCTCTACGTCATCCAGATCGACAACAGCACGCGTCGGGTCACGATCGGTCCTGATGCCGAGGCCACGACGAAGACTCTCCGCGCGCGCGATCTGAATTGGATCTCCATTCCTCGCCTCGATGGCGAGATGCGCGTCCGCGCAAAAATCCGCCATCGCCATGAGCCCGCCCCTGCAACGCTCCGCGTGACAGGCCCCGGCGAAGTCGAGGCCGTCTTTGACGAGCCGCAGCGCGCCGTCACCCCGGGCCAGGCCGCCGTCTTCTACGACGGCGACGAGGTAGTCGGCGGCGGCTGGATCGCCGCCTGAGCGCAGGCTTCTAAACCGTAAACCGTAGCCCGTAACCCCTGCTATCTAACCTCGTTCACCAGATCCCGCAGCGGTTTCAGCACAGTGAACCGGGTCATCGCTACCGGCTTTTCCGCCTCGTCCAGAATGGCGAGTTGCCGCGCCTTCCATCCCGGCGGCGCCGCCACTCCTGATGACAGATAGCCCACAGCATCCAGCCCCAGCGTGCCTAACTCCGTCAGCTGCTGCGCTCGCGGAAGAGCCGCCGCCAGCCGCGGCGAAGCCGACATCAATTCCATCTCCTCGGATCCGCCCATCCAGGACCGGAACATCGCCGTCAGGGTCGCTTCCACATCGGGCCGATTCATCGGATCCTGCAAATAAGTGCTCACCACGTTGGCAAAATCGTGCCGCGACGGCGGATCTGGCGGCAACGCATCCACCAGGTTGTCCAGCGGCGCCAGCGTCGTCACCCCATGCTTCTCCGAGGAGCCGGCACGCGTATCGAAATCGACCGGCTGCAGCACCTCCATCAGCGGCCGCAGAGGCTCGATCTGCTCGGTGTCGGCCAGCGCGCGCAGACTCGCATCCTCCTGGGAAATCTGCGTCAGCCCCAGAGCCTCCAGCCGCAGATCCTCTGCCCACAGCCGCCGGTACATATCGTCGACATTGTTCACTGTCTGCGGCGACCACAGCCGCTCCGCAATCGCCGCCGTCCTCGGCCAGATGCGCGAATCGATGGTGCCCGCGTCCACGTACTCGCTCCACATGCACGCCTCGCCGCCCAGGATGCGCGCCGCCTGTTCCGGCGTCAGATTGCTGTCCGCGGGCAGAGGATCCACCCGGTAGTGATCGGCCGTCGAATCGATGTGATCCAGGTAGTAGCCCGCTGACAGAATCCCGCTGTATCCCTGCTTCGCCCCCGCGGCCAGGGAGTCGAACCCACGCCACGACTGCACCACCACATCCTTCGGCAGCCCCGGCGTCAGCACTTCGTCCCACCCAATCATCTTTTTGCCGTGCTTCGTCAAAATCGGTAACAGTCTCTGGTTGAAATACGCCTGGATTGCCGCCGTCCCGTGCAGATTGTGCTCTCGCGCAAAGGCCTGGATTTTCGGATTTTGCTTCCACTCCACACCGTTGTTCTCATCGCCGCCGATATGCATATACGGATCGGGGAAAATTGTCGCCATCTCGCCGACAAATTGGTCGATGAACTGATACGTGGTTTCCTTAGTCGGATCGAATACCGGGTCGAACACCCCAAAATGCCGCTCAATCGAGAACGGCCCCGGCCCGCTGGCCAGCTCCGGATAGCCCACCGCCCACGACGTGGTGTGTCCCGGCATATCGAACTCCGGAACCACACGGATGCCCAGCTTCCGCGCATGCGCCACCACTTCCTTTGCCTGCTCCTGGGTATAGAAGAGGCCGTCCGATCCCTCACCGGTCAGCTTCGGAAAGACCTTGCTCTCGATGCGGAAACCCTGATCGTCCGACAGATGCCAGTGGAAGACGTTCAGCTTCACAGCAGCCATCCCGTCCAGCGTCCGCAGAATCACGTTGAGCGGAATGAAATGCCGCGAGCAGTCGATCATCAGTCCCCGCCAGCGAAACCGCGGCGAGTCCTGAATCGACACCGCGGGCAGCCACGAACCGTGCCCATCGGTCTGCACCAGCTGCACCAGCGTCTCGAGGCCATGCATCGCCCCGACGTCGGTGGCCGCGTGCACATGCGCTCCCTGGGGCGTCACCTCCAGCGAATACGACTCATCCTCATCCGGCCCCTGAATGGCCTCGCCAGGGCCGTCGACCGACAGCATCACGGCTTCATTGCCGCCCGCCGGCGCTTCCGGGATCAGCACCCCGGTCTGCATCTTCAGCCGGCGGACCGTCCTTTGGATGGCTGCGTTCAGCCGCGCATCGTCATGCCGGTTCGTTCCAATCGCGAAACCCGCCCCAATCGGCAGCACACCGCTGCCCACCGTCAGCTGGCCTGGCTGCGGCATCAGCGTATTCACAAACGCGGGCTGCGCGCTGTTCGTCTTCTGCGCCATCACCGGATTCGCCATCATGATCCCGGCCCCAATTACACAACTCAACCAACCAGCAGTTCGATTCACGTTCGATCCTCGCCCTCGTGGTGTCCGCGTTTCAGATTACGCAATGCGCGCCGCCAATACCAGCGGGAGAATTCCATCCACGATCTGTTACCTTGGCTTTTCATCCAAATCAGGAGTCTGCACGCATGCGAATTCGCCCCGCGATCGCCATTCTCGCCTTCTCTGTCCTGACTGCCACAGCTGTCCTCGCACAGGATGCGCCGCGCTGGACTCCGCCCGATCCGGCCACGAAAGCGCTTGCCCGCGGCATCTTCGAGCAGCTCGTTGATACCAACACCACCGACTCCGTCGGCAGCGTCACCGCTGCTTCAAAGGCCATGCAGCAGCGCTTCCTTGATGCCGGCTTTCCCCCGGGTGACCTCTATCTTGGCGGCCCCAACGACCGCAAAGAGAACCTGGTCGTTCGCTACCGCGGCACCGGCACCCATCCTCCGATGCTGATCATCTGCCACGAAGATGTCGTCGAAGCCCGCCGCTCAGACTGGACTGTCGATCCTTTCCACTTCATCGAAAAGGACGGCTACTTCTATGGCCGCGGCACTCAGGACATGAAGAATGCCGACGCCATCCTCGTCACCACCTTCCTGCGCCTGCACAAGGAAGGATTCCACCCGGACCGTGACCTTATCCTCGCCCTCACTGCCGACGAAGAAGGCGGCAAATCCAACGGCATTGACTGGCTGCTGAAGAATCACCCCGACCTGATCCACGCCGCGTTTGCCTTTAACCCCGATGGCGGTGGAGTCGATCTCCAGAACCGCAAGGCCATCTCGGCCGACGTCGACGCCAGCGAGAAGCTCTACGCTGATTTTCAGCTCATCACCACGAATCCCGGCGGCCACAGCTCTCTGCCTGTTCCGGACAACGCCATCTACCACCTCGCCGACGCCCTCCAGCGTCTCCAGCACTACACCTTCCCCTTCGAGTTGAACGCCATCACACGTTCCTATTTCGAAAAGCTCAGCACCATCGAGCACGGACAGACGGCTGCCGACATGAAAGCCATGCTCGCTGCGCCGCCCGACCAGGCTGCCATCGCACGCCTCTCCCAAACGCCGGAGTGGAACTCCACGATGCGCACCACCTGCGTCGCCACCCGTCTCCTCGCCGGGCACGCCAATAACGCCCTGCCCGGAATGGCCCAGGCCAATGTCAACTGCCGCATTCTTCCCGGACACTCGCGCGAAGAAGTCCGCCGGGACCTCATCCGCGTCATCGCCGATCCTAAAATTACCGTCAACTATGTCGACGACGCCGGCGCCATCTATCCGAAGGCGCCCGATGCGAAAGCCCTGCCGCCGGTGGCGCTCAAGCCGGAGGTCATGAAGCCTCTCGAAAAGATGGTCGCCGTCTACTGGCCCGGCACTCCCGTGATCGCTGATATGGCCGATGGCGCCTCCGACAGCGTTTACACCAACGCCGCCGGCATCCCCACTTACAACTGGTCAGCCATCGAACTGGAGTCGAACGATGTCCGCGCCCATGGTCGCGACGAACGCCTGCCGGTCGCGTCCTACTGGAAAGGCGTCCAGTTCTGGTACGACTTCCTGCGCACGCTGACCAGCCCTCAGGGTTGATCTGCGAGTCCGGAATTCGGGGAAGGGAATTTGAGACGGGAAGCGGTCCTTAAGGCTTTGCCGGCGCGCTCTGTGCCGGCTGTGTCACAATGCTCACGTTCGTGATCCCGGACATCTTCACCGCGTCCATCACCGAAGCAAACGCGCCAAACGACACCTTCTCATCCGCGCGGAGATAAATCACCTGTTTCGTGGTGTCGGTGCTCTCTGATCGCAGAATGTTCGGCAGGTCGTTCAGGTTCACCGGCTTGTCGTTCAGATAGACTTCGTTGTCCTTGTTGATCGTCACCACCGTGCGCTGCTCGGTGATCTCCCGCACCGTCTTCGTCTTCGGCACGTTCACCTGGATCCCCGACTGCAGCACTGGCGCCGTCAGCATAAAGATCACCAGCAGCACCAGCACCACGTCCACCAGCGGCGTAATGTTGATCTCCGCCAGTGCGGTCTGGGTGTGTCCGCCTCTACTTGTGAACGCCACGGACAACCTCCCCGGGATCCTGTCCCGGTGCGAGCGCTGCTTCTTCCATGCTGTTCAGCAGCTCACGCGCAAAATCGTCCATGCGCGCGGCAAAATCGCGGCAGCTCGCCGTGAACTGGTTGTAAGCCATCACCGCCGGAATCGCCACCACCAGTCCGGCCGCCGTCGTGATCAGCGCCTCCGAGACGCCAGGAGCCACTGCGCGCAGCGTTGCCGTCCCTTCCATGCCCAGGCCGTGAAATGCATCCACGATGCCCATGATGGTGCCAAACAGGCCGACGAACGGGGAGACCGCCCCGATACTGGCCAGCCACGTCAGCCTCTGCTCCATCGCCGTCAGCGTTTCGCTGGCGGCTGTTTGCGCGGCCCGCTCCAGCGCGGTGATATTCCGCGGCGGCCCAAAGCCGCCCGTCTGCCGCCGGTAGGTCTCATAGACCTCGTCGAAGACGTTGACGAGTGGGCTGGGCTTAAACTGCTCGCTCACTGCGGCAATCTCCTGCAGGCGGCTGGCCTTGCGGAAAGCCCGCAAAAAGCGCTTGCTCTGAACCCGGGCCCGCCGGAAGCTCGCCCATTTGCCCAGAATAATCGCCCATGAAAACAGACTCCCGACCAGCAGCACACCCAGCACCGTCATGGCGACCGGGCCGCTGTTCTGGAGCATCTCCAGGATCGCGCTCCCGTTATTCACCGGAGGTGGTGTAACGGGATTCGCATCCTGGAAAAAAAGAAAGGCTGCAAAAGAAAAGAGATAGATCATTGGCTTCTTTCACGTTACCAGAAGCACGAACGAGGCGGGGGGTTGCACCCCCACCGGGTATCCCCGGAATTATCAGGCCCCGGCGGGGGTTCGGACGGCCGCCCGCAGGCTGAAAACTGTCAGAACCGCTGCCAAAATAATGTGGCTGAGCGGCCGGAAGTCCAGAAAATTGTGCACCAGCGCCCCTCTTCCCGGTCAGGCTAGACTTCAATCCGCGAAAACAGCCATGCGCTGGTTCCCAAAAACGCCATAGCCAGCACGGCCAGCAGCCCAAAATCCAGCAGAAAATTAAATTGCCATGTAAATGCGAACTGCCAGTTGCCGATCAGCATCCCTCGCAGCCCGTCAATCCCATACGACAGGGGATCGAACCGAGTGATCCAGGTCATTACCGGCCCCAGATCCTTCAGCGGATACAGCGCCCCCGACAAAAAGAACAGCGGCATGATCAGGAAATTCATCAGCATCTGGAACCCCTGCATGTCCTTGATCGAGGAGCCAATCGACGCGCCCAGCGCCGCGAAAACCAGCGCGATCATCGCCACAAAAATCAGCGACACCGGGATGGCCACCCAGTGATAGGTCGCCGGTGTCCCCGGTGCGTGACTGTAGACCGGCCGAAATCCTGCAATCAGGCACACGGCCAGCATCAGCAACCCCTGCAGCATGGCCACCGTCGCCCCGCCCAGCGTCCGCCCAAAAATGATGTTGAAACGCGGCACCGGCGCCACCAGCGTCTCCTTCAGGAATCCAAACTGCCGGTCCCAAAGCATCGCCATGCCTGAGAAAACGGAGCTGAACAGCACCGTCATCCCGATCACCCCTGGCGCCATGAACTGGATGTAGTTCCCCGCGCCCGCCTTCGCAAAGACCGGCCCAAAGCCAAACCCCAGCGCCAGCAGGTATAAGGTCGGCTGCCCCAGCGACACGATGATCTGCGCCTTCGACCGGAAATACCGCTTCAGCTCGCGCAGCCACATGATGTAAATCGCGCCCATCCCTGTGCTCCTCCCGGCTCGTCTCCTGTTGCCTGTTGCCTGTTGCCTGTTGCCTGTTCCCTGGCTTTATCTCCGCTGCCACATCTGCGCAAACCGCCGCATCGCGTCCGCCGAATTCGCCCCCTCGTCCCGCAGCGAATCCCCGGTCAGCGCCAGAAACGCAGCCTCCAGCGAATCCGTGTTCGTCTGCGCCTTCAATTCCGCCGACGTGCCGGTAGCCACAATCGCGCCGTGATCCATGATGGCGATCCGATGCGCCACTCGATCCGCCTCATCCATGTAATGCGTCGTCAGAAAGACCGTCGTGTTCTCCTGCGCGTTCAACGCCTTCACATGCGTCCAAAGTTGGTTCCGGCTCTGCGGATCCAGCCCCAGCGTCGGTTCATCCAGAAACAGGATCTTCGGCGTGTGCAGGAATCCCCGCGCAATCTCCAGCCGCCGCTTCATCCCGCCGGAGAAGGTCTTCACCAAATCGCTCCGCCGCTCCCACAGCTCAAACAGCCTCAGCAACTGCTCGATGCGCTCGTGCCGCACCTTATGCGGTACGTGATACAGGATGCCGTGCAGTTCCATGTTCTCGAAGGCCGTCTGCTCGCCGTCAAGGCTCGGGTCCTGGAACACGATCCCGAAGCTCTGCCGCGCTTCCCGCTGCTTCACCCACGGATCGAACCCGTCCAGATGAATCCGTCCGCTGGTCGGGCGCAGGAGCGTGGTCAGCATCTTAATGGTCGTCGTCTTACCTGCTCCATTCGGCCCGAGAAACGCGAAAATCTCTCCCGAATCCACCTGAAAGGTGATGTCTTTGACAGCCGTGAACTGGTCAAATGTCTTCGTCAGGTTTTCTACCTGAATCAAAGGGCTACCTCCCGATTCATCTGTGCAGCTGGCGACAGTTGACCCAGTGTGCCAGAAAGCCCTCGATCCAGCTATGGCAGCGTTTGATCTAAAATAGAGACAGAGCGCTGGCCAGGACAGTCCCGAATGCGCAAGGTTTTTACTGCCGCTTCGTCAGCTTCGCTTCCCAATTCACTTTGTTATTCGATTCGATCGCAATGCGCAGCGTGCCTTGCTGGCCGTACTTCAACTGCGGCCCTTCTACCTTGTGATCGTGGTGCGTTGCATCGGTAAAGTCGAGGCTCGCCTGATCGTCCCCGAGATCCCGAAACCGGTAGTGAAAGCTCGCCCCGGGCGCAATCGCCTGCACCCCAAACGTGCCCCCCGGATAGCTCATCTGCACCAGTGACACGGGTGTCGCCTGCTCGTTCACGATCGTGCACTGGATCCACGGTGAGTGGCACCCCGCCGGCAGCGCCAGCAAAGCGCCTGCCGCGCACAGCGCTCGAAGAATCCGGCCAGGCTTTTCCATTGTCCCTGCTCAGACTACCTCAGGAACCGTGCCACGAGCCATGCTTCCACGGGTTGAGCGCCGTGGTGAAGGGGATGGCCGTGGGGTTCGCCTTTCGCGCCGCCAGCAGCTTCCGCTGTACCAGCCGGTAAGGGAAGGGAAGAGCCTCGCGGCGAATTTGCTGGAGCCGTGCGAGAGAAATTAGAAAGCGCGGACCTCAGTCCCGCCTGCTATTGGCTCTTGCCTGTTCCCTATCCCCTGTTGCCTGCCTCTAAACCACCGACTTGCGCTCCAGCGCCCGCGCCGTCAGCACTACGCCCGTCTCCCGTGTGTGCAGCGTGATGGGGAAGGCCAGCACGTTCCACACCCATCGGTTGCCGGTATTCGGCAGGTTCAGCACCCCGCGGAAGGTCCGGTCAATGTAGGTTTCCCGCGTCTCGGCCACCGTGCGCAGAATGTCCGCCCAGTCGACGGCCAGCTCCGGCATCTCCTCGAACATATTGCGCCCCGGGAACCAGTCGCGCGGCTTCTCCATCACCCGTGCGCAGGTGTCGTTCACGTACTGCCACGTGCCGTCGCCGTCGAGGATCTCCAGCACGACGTCGTCGCCCATTGCCATGTTGATGCGCGAGTAGAAGAAGTCCCGAGCGTCCACCACCACCGGCTTGCCGCGCCTCTTGGCTTCGAAGGAGCGCAGCGCCGTCACCAGATCGTCGATCGAGCTGTAGCCCTTCAGCAGGTGCATGTCTTCCACCCCGCCAAACCGCCGCTCCAGCGTGGCCGAGAGAATGATGATGGGCACCTGTGGCCGCCGCGCGCGCAGGTCTGACGCTACATCCGTCCCGAATTTCCCCGCGCCAAGGTGGTAGTCCAGTACGGCAATATCGATCTCGTCCAGCAGCCGCTCGGCCTCTTCCACCGTGCTCGCCGTCTCGGTTACGTAACCGTACTTGCGCAAAATCGTCGAGCGCAGCAGCAGATTCTCCGGATGATCGTCCAGCAGCAGTACCCGGATCGGTGCTGTCGGCGTCTGCACCAGAGTCAGCGGAGATTCCTGATCGTTCGGCATAAGTTTACTTTGGATGCGCGATTGAGCCGCGCTGCTGCCGGGCCCTCACGTTATCCCGAATATTCCTACTTTACTCTTCGCGTTTCCCCTTACGCTGGAACTGCTTCACCAACTCCGGCAGTCGGCTGAACAGCGCCGTGGCGCGCAGCCACTGTCTGTGATCGAAGGCCGGCGACCCAGCCACCATCGATCCCGCCGGAATGTCCCCGTGCAGCCCCGCCTGCGCAATCGCTACCGTGTTGTCGCCAATGTGGCAGTGCCCGGCCACACCCACCTGCCCCGCCAGAATCACGTCGCGGCCCACGTGCGTGGAGCCCGCCAGCCCCACCTGCGCACACAGCAGAGTGTTCTCTCCTACCGACGACCCATGCCCAACCTGCACCATGTTGTCGATCTTCACTCCATCGGATATCCGGGTTGCGCCCACGCTCGCACGATCAATGCAGGCGTTCGTCTGCACCTCGATGCGATCCCCCAGGATGGCCGGTCCTGACTGCGGAATCTTGTGCCACCGCCCGGCTTCATCCTTCGCAAAACCAAAACCGTCCGACCCCACCACCGCACCGTTCTGCAGGATCACATCGTCCCCAAGCTGGCAATGCTCCCGCACCACCGCGTGAGCATGCGCATAAAAGCGGTCGCCGATCTTCACTCCGGGGTAGATCACCACATGCGGCAGAATCACCGCGTCCTCCCCGATCGCCACGTTCTCGCCGATCACCGCATACGCCCCTATGCGGGCCCGGGCTCCGATCTTCGCCGTGGAATGAATCACCGCGGTGGGATGGATCCCCGCCGGTGCTGGCGGCGGCTGGTAGAACAGATCCACCACCCGCGCAAAGGCCAGGTAAGGATTCTTCAGCCGCAGCGTGGTCGTCCGAACTTCCGGGAACTCCGGCGTGACCAGGATCGCTCCCGCCCGCGTGCTCCTGGCCAGCGCCGCATATCGGGGATTGGCCACGAACGTGACCTCGCCGGGCCCGGCTTCTTCAAGGCCGGCCACTCCCGTGATCTCCAGTTCCGGATCGCCCCGCAGCTCGGCTTCCAGCACCCGCGCCAGCTCCGCACTTCGCATGAATGGATTGTAAATCCCGGCAAATATGCAGCTTGGAGAAGCCTCGCTCACAGAGATTGTTTGGAAATCGTCCAAGCCTATGGCATCATCTTGACAGACCCATTGAGTTCTCCAAACCCCATTTCAACCGGACAAACCATGCCGTTTCGGCTGGGCCGAAGCAAAGGTCTGCGCGGTCTTGCGTTTGGACTGGTGGTCCTGGGTTGTTGTGTCTTTGGCTGGGGACTGCGGTACAAGCTCTCGCTTTACGATCCTCCGCACTCGATTGATCGCCGGATGCCGGAAGCCAAGCTGCTTTCCGGCAAGGAATGCGGTGAGTTCGCCGTCATCCATGTCCGACCCGCGGTCAGAACGGATTTGCCTCTCGCCCTCACCACCGTTGCCCTGGCCTTTGTTCTGTTCAGGGGTTCCCAGCTGTGGTCCGGCTGGCAGTCCGCTGGAGTGGCGCGGCCCCTGTCGCGACATGCACCGCAGTCCGTTCTGCGTCTGTCTTTTTCGATTCGTCCTCCTCCTCTGCGTCACTGATTTTCCCCCAGGACCTGCGCCAGCCGCTCCTTTGCGCCGTTCACCCCTGGCGCGGGAGAGAAGCGCATTTTTTCGGCTGTTCGCGCCTCATGGACTCCAGGCGATTGCCTGCATTCCAGGAAATTGGTGAGTCTCAGATATGCGAAAGCGTTTGTGGATTTTTGTTTCGGCCGCGATCGTGGCGGTCGCCGCTGTCGTTCTGCTTTGGCACGCGCGCCATCGCCCCGAGGAAGTTGAAGCAGCTCCCGGTCCCCCCGCCGCTCAGGTGGCCCAGGCCCAGCGCGGCAGTATTGCCCAGGTCCTCACCCTCGCCGGCCAGTTCCAGCCCTATCAGGTCGTCGACGTGCACCCCAAAGTTTCCGGCTTCATTCGCCACATTTATGTCGACATCGGCGACCGCGTCCACAAGGGGCAAACCCTGGCCGTCCTGGAAGTCCCTGAGCTTAAGGCCCAGCTCGCCGGCACTGTCTCCGAGGTCGCGCGCAGCAACGACGAAATCACCCGCGCCCGGCACGAAGTCAAACGCGCGGAATCCACCCACTCCGCCCTCCACTCGGATTACCAGCGCCTCCTCAATACCTCCAACGCCCAGCCCGGCCTCGTCGCCCAGCAGGAACTCGACGACGCCCAGGCAAAAGATCTCTCCTCCGCTGCCGACGTGGACGCCGCTAAAGCCGCCCTCTCCGGGGCACAGAATGGCCTCCTCGTCTCGCGCGCCGACAATCAGCGCGTCAGCGCCATGGAGGACTATACCGACGTGATCGCCCCCCTCGACGGCGTCATCATCTGGCGCTATGCGGACACCGGAGCCCTCATCCAGGCCGGCATCAATTCCAACAACCAGGATCTTCCCATCGTCAAGCTGGCCCAGAGCGGCACCATGCGCCTGCGCCTCCCCGTGCCGGAGTCTTATGTCCGCTATATCCATCTCGGCGATCCCGTCCGCGTCCGCGTCGATGCCCTCGGGCGCTCCTTCGACGGCAAAGTGGTGCGCTTCACGCGCGAGCTCAATTTTGAAACCCGCACCATGGAAACCGAAGTCGACGTCCCCAACCGCGATCTCGCTATCGATTCCGGCATGTACGCCAACGCCCTCCTGCGCCTCGATCACGCCGACAATGTGGTCACCATCCCGGTCGAAGCGCTGGTCCTGCACGGCAACCACGAGCAGATAGAGGTCCTGGGCAGCAACAATCATGTCAACATTCGCGATGTCGACGTGGGCATCGAAGGCAATCAGCTTGCCGAAATCCGCGGCGGCCTCCAGCCCGGCGACCGCGTGATCGTGGCCGCACAGGGCAAATACGCCGAAGGCGAGGCCGTCACTCCCGTCCTCGAAAAAACTCCCGCCTCGGAGACAGCCCCTCAGTCCGGCGGCGTCATCGACATGAACGGCGGCGCCAGCCCCGACAACGGAGGCAAGTAGGCATGCCGAAGTTTGCCCTCCGCTTTCCCTATTTCATCCTCATGCTGTGCCTCATGGTGTCCCTCATCGGGATCGTGAACCTCTTCAGCATGCCCGTGGATCTGTTCCCCGACATCGACATGCCGGTCGTCGTCGTCGCCACCTTCTATAACGGCATGCCCCCGCAGCAGATCGAAGCCGACATCACCGACACCTTCGAGCGCTTCTTCACCCTTGCCGCCAACGTCGACCACAGCCAGTCTCGCTCCCTCACCGGCGTCAGCCTCATCAAGATTTACTTCAAGCCCGGCACCGATCCCAACGCCGCGCTCAGCAACATCGCCAACCTCGCCATGGCCGACCTGCGCCGCCTGCCCCCCGGCACGCTGCCCCCCGTCGTCCTCGGCCTCACCGCATCTTCCCAGCCGGTCTGTCTTGTCACCCTGCAGGGCAAGGGCCTCAACGAAACCGAGCTCAAGGACATCGCCCAGTTCCAGGTCCGCAACCAGATCTCCAACGTGCCCGGCGCCTCCGTACCCCAGCCCTACGGCGGTACCTACCGCCAGATTCAGGTCTACGTCGACCCGCTCAAGATGGAGGCCCGCAACCTCAGCCTCAGCGACGTCGTCAAGTCGGTGGACAGCTCCAACCTCATCCTGCCCGCAGGCGACGTCCGCATCGGCAGCAAAGACTACAACATTTACGCCAACAGCCAGTTTCCCGACGCGAAGTCCATGAACGAAATGCCGCTCCGCTCCGTCGGGAACGGCTCGGTCCTCGTCGCCGACATCGGCCACGCCGAAGACTCCGGCACGCTGCAATACAACATCGTCCGCATCAACGGACAACGCTCCGTCTATGTTCCCGTCTTCAAGCAGGGCGGCAACAGCAACACCATCACCATCGTCAACGGGATGAAGAACGCGATCAAACACCTGGTCGACATCCCGCCCCAGCTCAAAACCAGCGTCGTCTTCGATCAGTCCGTCTTTGTCAAACTCGCCCTCAAGCAGCTCGTCAATGAAGCCGTCATCGGCCTGGTGCTCACCGGCCTCATGATCCTGCTCTTCCTGGGCAGCCCCCGCGCCACCATCGCGGTCATGCTCTCCGTTCCGCTCTCCGCCCTCGCCTGCTTCCTCATGGACAATGGCCTCGGCGGCACCATCAACACCATGATCCTCGGCGGACTGGCTCTGGCCTTCTCCCGCCTCATCGATAACGGCGTCGTCGTCCTCGAGAACATCTTCCGCTACATGGAACTGGGCGAGCCCCCCCGCATCGCTGCCGAAAAGGGCGGCGCTGAAGTCTCCCTCGCCGTGCTCGCGGCCACCGTCACCACCTCCATCGTCTTCCTGCCCGTGGTGTCGCTCTCCGGCGTCAGCAAATATCTCTTCACTCCTCTGGCTCTGGGCGTAGTGCTTTCCATGTTCGCCTCCTACGCCTTCGCCATGACCGTCATCCCGCTTTTCTGCGCCATGTTCCTCAA
>DASXFH010000132.1:0-3011 GCA_036489655.1 Acidobacteriaceae bacterium
GCCCGGCATCGACATCGGTGTGCCCCGCCTGCGGCTCCCACGTCCCCTGATCCCACACCATCACCGTGCCGCCGCCATACTGCCCTGCGGGAATGATGCCTTCGAAACCGCCGTACTCCATCGGGTGATCTTCCACCTGCACCGCGAGCCGCTTGTCCGCCACCACGTAGCTCGGCCCCTTGGTGACGGCCCAGCTCTTCAACACTCCATTCCACCCCAGCCGGAAGTCGTAGTGCAGCCGCGTCGCCGCATGTTTCTGGATGACAAACGGCAACCCCTCCTGCTTGCCCTTGGAGGCGGAGGACGAGGCGGAGACAGCCGCTGAGGCCGCCGAGCCTCCGCGCGGCTCCTCCGTCACCTCAAAGTGCCGCATCGCGCGATACCGCTGCAACTGGGCATCGACCGCATCCGCCGCATCGACGACACCCGCCCCCGCCGGCTTGCGCTCCGCCTTCGACGCCCTCTTAGCTCCTGCGCTGGCTCCTCGGGAAGCCGTCTTCTTCGTCGCCATGCCGATGCTCCTCGCTCTTCAAAAGAACCCAGGAATCCGGAAGATCCACACGAACCAGGAAGAACCGGGTGCCCCATCTTCGCGACGGCCTCACCGTCGCTAAGGTGGGCATCGAGCGCAGCGAGATCGCCTTTCTCCCAAAGAGCCCCCAAATCCCCTACGCCGACTTCCGTTTCGTCGCCGGTTTCACCAGCGCGATCCCCTTCTTCGCCGCCGAACCCGTCGCGGCCGCGACCTTCGCCGGAGCCGGAGCCGCCGCCTTCCCCGGTCCCTTCTTCTTCCCGGAAGCGGCCGCCACCTGCTCCGCCTCAGCTCCGGAGGCCCCTCCGCCGATGCTCTTCCGCAGCGCATCCATCAGGTTCACCACATTGCCGCGCTTCGGGGCCACCGGCTCGTCCTTCGGAATCGGCGCATGCTTCACCTTCGCCTCCACCAACTCCTTCACCGCGGCCTCATACCCGTCGGTAAACTTGCTGGGATCGAACTTCGCCGCCTTCTTCTTGATCAGCGTCTCGGCCAACTCCAGCGAGTCCTCATTCACCGCCACCTTCTTGATCTCGCGAAAGTATTCGGCCGCATCGCGTAACTCCTCCTGATAGCGCATCGTGTAGGCCATCATCCCGCCCAGGCCCTCCCCATGCGGGCCGCCGTCATCGGCCGTAAGCGCCAGCACATGCTCGCGCCCGCCAAATGCAATCTTCCCCAGCGCCGCCTTCTTCGTCTTGCGCAGCGCCTCGCGCACCACCGCGAACGCCTCCGCCTGGGTATCGTTCTCCGGCACCACGAAGTACGGCTTCTCCAGATACTCCGGCGCCAACTCATCCAGCCCCACAAACTGCGTGATCTCGACCGTATGTTTCGACGGCACCCGCAGCTGCTCCAGCTCGCTCGGCTCGATCATCACGTACTGGTCCTTGCTGTACTCGTACCCCTTGACGATCTCGTCCTTTTCGACCGGCGCCGCGGCCTCCGTCGGGTCCCGCTCCATCGCGGACGAAAGCACCTTCTGGTGCCGCACTCGCTCGCCCGTCTTGCGGCTGATCTGGTGAAAGTGAATCTCCCCCTTCGCCTCCGTCGCCACAAACAGCTTCACGCCAAAGCTCACCAGCGAAATCTGTATCTGTCCAGACCAGTAGGGACGCGCCACAGCATGCACCTCATCGTTGGAGTTAGGAGTTCCCGGAGTTGCCGCACCAAATCCGTAGGATTCGCCCACCCCGCCCGAGGGATGTCCGCTGCCCCGATCTTCCGCGCACTATCTCTCCGGCGCCCGACCGGCGAAGATAGAAGAACGATGCGCACCTACGCCGCCCTCTGGCGCCCGATCCTCGCCCTTTCGCTCGCCTTCTGCGCCCTCTGGCTCATCGTCTCCACATGGGCCTGGCCCTTCGTCGGCGACGCCTCCTACGTCCACTACTGCGTCTTCCTCATCCAGCGCGGCCTCCATCCCTGCCGCGACATCGTCGACGTCACCCTCCCCGGCGCCTACCTCGCCGAGCAGGCGGTCATGGCCACCTTCGGCCCCGGCGCCCTCGCCTGGCGCCTCTACGACCTCGTCCTGATGGCCGCTACCGCCGCCGCCACCCTTTATCTCCTCGCGCCCCAGCGCCGCGCCAAGGTCGCAGGCAAATCCAAATCCCAATCCGAAGCCCTCCTCGCCGGCGCCTTCGCCTCCGTCCTGCTCTTCGCCGTCCACGCCCAGGACGGCGTCAACATGCTCGGCGAGCGCGACCTCGAGGTCGGCATCGCCCTCCTCATCTCCCTCGCCCTGCTCGCCTTCCTGCGCCGCCACCACGCGACGGCCAACGCCCTGCAGCAAACCCTGCTCGCCACCCTTGCCGGCTTCCTCTCTGCCGCCGCCTTCACCATCAAGCCCACCGCCGCCCTCACCATTCTCGTGCTGTTGGGATGGATGCTCTGGCTCCGCCAACAGCATCGCTTCTCCACGCTCCCCATCGCGGCCTTCACCCTCAGCGGCCTGCTCACTGTCGCCGCCCTCGCCCTCTACCTCTGGCAGCAATCCGCGCTCGCCGCCTTCTTCACCGAGTGCAACACCATCGTCCGCTACCATGCCTCGCTCGACCACCGCCCCCTCGGCTATCTGCTCGCCCACTGCTTCAGCCCGATCATGCTGCTGGTCAGCCTCTGGTTGCTGCTCCGCATCCTCGCCGCCCTGCTCCCCACCGCCGCCCCCGGCACCGAACCCACTCTCCTCGCGCAAGCGAAGCAAAACCCCGACCTCCTCGCCATCGCCCTCTGCGCGGCCACCGGCTTTGTCTCCTACCTCGCGCAGCGCAAGGGGTTCTCCTACCAGCGCTACCCGCTCTTGATCTTCCTGCTCCCGCTCATCGCGCGCGACCTCTTCCACTTCCTCCACGCGCGCCGCGCCGTCCGCGCCCTTGCCGCCCTCGCGATCGCCACCGGCCTCGGCATGGTCCTCTTCTTCACTCACCGCGCCACCACCTTCGAGCGCACCGCACCCAACCAGCAGCTCCTCGCC
>DASXFH010000194.1:0-7916 GCA_036489655.1 Acidobacteriaceae bacterium
CGGCCCCAGCTTTGCCTTGTCCGCCGGCGAGCCCACCAGCACATCTTCGATCTTGCCTTCGCCATTCACGTTGATCCCAATCGACCACCAGGCCACGTTCGCTCCGGCCAGCCCCATCCGCGCCTGCAGCAGCTCGTTCGGCTGATCGGAGAACACCAGCTTGTAACCGCCGTTCTCGATCCCGCCCAGCGGCGCGTGCGGCGATTTGCTCGTCAACCGCTCCCGCAGAAATCCCGCCCAGTCGTAGGGCACCACTGCGTTCAGCCCGTTCACAATGTCATCGAACGTATACGGCACCGCTTTCGGCGGGTTGTCTCCCCCCACCGATTCAAACGCGCTCAGAAAATCATTCAGGCTCTTCTTTTCATGGGTCAGCTTGCGGATCGTCGTATCCACATCAAGCCACACCAGGTCGCCTTCCCCGTAATAATCTGTGCTCCGTCGCCAGTTGTCCCACGCGTCGTCCGTCTCGTAGAGAATCTGCGCCGCCGTCGCCGTATCCTGCAGATCGCGCCACGTGCGCCCCGGCCGGGCATCGAGCATCGCCGCGTCCGTCGCCAGAAAATCGTGGTACTGCGCGTCCGTCCACAAATGCGTGCGCGCCGCCAGCACATTCCCCATGTAATCCGTCAGCCCCTCATACACCCAGAGCAGGTTCCCGATCATCGGGTCTTCGAAGTTCCCCGTCGTCAGCCCCGCTGGCCGCCGATCCTTCCCGTTCCACGAGTGCGTGAACTCGTGCGGCAGCAGATCGGCCGAGAGCAGCAGCAGATTGTCGTCGACAAACGTCTTCTCCGGCACGCGATCGTCGCTCGACTGGTGATGCTCCAGCCCAAAGTGCGCCACCTGATCGCTCGCCGTCACCAGAAAGTGATAGCTGGTGTAGTGCCGCGACTTGTATACCGCGCCCGTCTCGCGCACCAGGTTGCCGTAGCCCGCCAGCGTCTCCGGCGTCAGTTTCAGATCCTCAGGGCCATCCGCCGCCACGTCGAGATAATGCTTCGGCGTTACCTCCGGCGCCAGGTCGAACTGCTTAAAGTAACGCCCCGCCAGCAGCGGCGAATCGATCAGCTCTTTCAGCGACACTGCCTGAAAACGCACCGACCCATCCTCCCCCGGCTTCGTGTCCGACTCCTTGCCTCCTGCGCGCGGCAGCGCCGTCCCATACTGCCAGCCCTCCGGGATCACCACCGACGGCTGAACATAAATGTCCCCATCGTCCTTGTGCCCCGCCGGATACAGCACCACCTCATTCCAGCTCAGCAGCGCCAGGTTCGCGCTCGTCGAAGCACCCGCGGAAAAGCCTGTGGGCGGCGCCGTCGCAAGGTAGTCATCCTTAACATGCAGCTCGTGCACACCCTCGGGCACCGTCACGCGGATCGCATACATGTTCAAGTCGTCGCGCACCCAGGTGAGCTGCTCGCCGTTCGCGGTGATGAACAGCCCGGCCAGATCGCCGATCGGCCCATCCGGCATGTGCTCGCCGGGAATCCACTTCGCGTACAGCAACGTCAGCGGGCCCGGGGAAACCGGAATCGTCATCTCCGCGTGGATCATCTTCCGCGGCGCGTCGGTCAGGTCAGCCGTGATTTTGATGGGATGCGAAGAGGTCTGCGCGTTCAGAGTCAGAGCGGCAGCAAGCAGCCCCATGATCGGGGCAAAGCGAAGTGACATATTCCTCCTGAGAATGAGGGCCAGGCCACACTGGGACCGGGCTCCGCAAGCACCCAGTGTAACCAGACCGTGCATTTTGCCGCAGATTGCCGGGTTCTCTCCTCCGGAATTTAACGTCGCCTTCTCGTCCTCGCCCGCCTCTGGTAAAAAGAATCCACGCACCAGCGCCCCGGAGCCCACCGGGGCGGAGATCCGCCATGCGCATTCAGATTGCCACTCTGAGCTACGTCGCCAACGTCCTGGCCTTCCTCGTCGCTCTGCCCATCACTGCGGCCACCTGGTACCAGGCACTCCGCGCTCGCCAGGAAATCCGCCGCTCCCGCGAGGCCGACATTGACAGCGCCAACTGCCTCGAGTTCCTTACCGCCGACGGCGCGTGCGTCAATCTTGTTCCGCTTGAGACCATGCGCACCCTGCCGCGCCCCGGCGACATTGTCTTCCTGCCGGGCGACGGCGTTCACGGCGACGCCCTCCACACCGGCGCGTGGCGCGTCGATCGCGTCGAGCACATCTATACCCGCGTCCACCACAAGAAGGCACGCCCGCAGGAGGCCCGTCTAACCCAGGCCATCGCCCACGTCACATCGCTGCACGCGCCGGCTTCGGGCGAAAGCGCTCAGCTCGACCTCGTCTCCTCCTGAGGCGCGGCTGGCCAACTCCGAAACTCCAATTGCCAGTCGCGGCCATTCCCTGGCGCCCTGCAACCTGTGCCCTGTAACCTGCATTTATGCCCAGAGGATTCTTCCTCACCTTCGAAGGACTGGACGGCTCCGGCAAGTCCACGCAGCTGCGCAAGCTGGCCGCCCACCTCGAATCCCTGAGCGTTCCCGTTACCGTCACGCGCCAGCCCGGCGGCACGCACATCGGCGATCGCATCCGCTCACTCCTCCTCGACTCGAAGACCGACCCCATCGCCCCCATGACCGAGCTGGGCCTCATGTTCTCTGATCGCGCCCAGGCCATCGCAGAAGTCATCGGCCCCGCCCTCGATCAGGGCCGCGTCGTCCTCTGCGACCGCTACACCGACTCGACCGAGGCTTACCAGGGCGGCGGCCGCCAGCTCGGCACCGAGATTGTCCTGCGTATGCATGCCGCCATGTGCGCCGGGATGAAGCCTGACCTCACCTTCCTGCTCCTCCCCGACTTCGACCGTTCGCTCGCCCGCGCCCGCCGCCGCAATCGCCGCACCGCCGTCGCCGGCAAAGACGAAGGCCGCTTCGAAAAGGAGGACGAAGCCTTCTACCGCCGGGTCTACCAGCAGTACCGCACCATCGCCGCCCGCGAGCCCGAGCGCGTTGCTGTCATCGACGGCGACCGCTCCATTGAGGACATCCACCGCCAGATTCGCACTCTCCTCGAAGAGAAGCTCCGCTCGGCCGGGCTCCTCCCCCCCCCGCTCCGCTGAAAGTGTCCGGTAATGAACACTCCGTTCCGCAAACGGCCATTCGCGCCGGAGTGGAAACGTTTCAAATCCGATCCAACCTCTATTGTTTCAATACCCTGGCTGTGGTCTCCGATTGGTGCGGCACATGCAACTTCCTTGTTGCAATGGACATCGCTCGCCCCGACATTCGGAAGAAGAAACTCCGCCGGCAGATCCTCGTGCTGGCCCTGGTTGCTATTGGAGTAACCGCGGCCGCATGGGCCGTCATGCGTCTCAAGCCGGCTGTTCCCAGCGTCGACGCCAGCACCATCTGGCCGGAAACCGTGAAGCGCGGCGACATGGTGGTTCAGGTCCGCGGCCTCGGCACCCTGGTTCCCCGCGAGGACAGCATCGAGCTCATCCCTGCGCAGACCGACGCCACCGTCGTCCGCATTCGAGTGCTGCCGGGCGCGAAGGTCACCCCGGATACCATTCTCATGGACCTGGCCGATCCGCAGCTCCAGCAGTTGCTGCTCAACGCCCAGCTCGCTGTCAAGCAGTCTGAAGCCGACTACAAGAGTCTCCAGGCCACGCTCTCCAGCACTCTTATGGATAAGCGGTCCACGGCCGCCCAGATCAATGCTCAGTACAGCGAGGCCCAGCTGCAGTCAGACACCGATAAACAGCTTTATTCGCTCGGCGTCATCAGCGGCATCCAGTACAACAAATCCAAGAACGACGCCGAACAGCTGACCTCCCAGCACTCCATCAGCCAGGAGCAACTCGACGTCAATCAGAAAGCCATCGAGGTCCAGCTCGCCTCTTCGCAAACCAAGATCGACCAGGCCAAGGCGCAGCTCGCCCTCTATCAAAGCCAGGAAGACGCTCTTCACGTGAAGGCCGGCATCTCCGGAGTCCTCGCTTCTCTGGCTACTCCCGTGTCGGTCGGCCAGCACGTCACCGCCGGTACCTCGGTCGCCGAGGTCATCGATCCCACCAAGCTCAAAGCCTCCCTCCAGATCGCCGAGACCCAGGCGCACGATATCCTCCTGGGCCAGCAGGCCGAAGTGGATACCCACAACGGCATCGTTCCCGGGCACGTTACCAGAATTGATCCCTCCGTATTGAACGGAACGCGTACCGTTGACGTAACACTGGATGGCCCGTTACCGGCAGGCGCGGTACCGGAGCTGAGTGTGGACGGCACTATCGACCTCGAGCACCTCCACGACGTGCTGTACGTGGGGCGCCCGGCTTTCGGCAATCCGGACTCCACCATCAGCCTCTTCCGCATCGACCCCAACGGCAAAACCGCCACCCGGGTCCAGGTGAAAGTCGGCAAGGCGTCCGTTACCCAGATTCAGATCCTCAGTGGTCTTAATGAGGGCGACCGCGTGATTTTGTCTGACATGTCGCGGTACGATTCTACGGACAAAGTTCGGCTGGAGTAATCAGGCCTCAAAATTCCAATAGTGGGAGAGCAGGATGGAGAACAATCAGGCGTTGATCGAAATTGAAGCCCTCACCAAGGTCTTCTACACCGACGAGATTGAGACGCACGCGCTGTCCGGCGTCCACATGAAGCTCGACAAAGGCGAGTATGTCGCTATCTCCGGCCCTTCCGGATGTGGCAAGTCCACCCTGCTGTCGATCATCGGACTCCTCGACACACCCTCCGGCGGCAGCTATACCCTCAACAACCACTCGGTCGAGAATCTCAACTTCTCGCAGCGATCGCGCATCCGCAACCAGGAGATTGGCTTCATCTTCCAGAGCTTCAACCTCATCGGCGACCTGACCGTCTACGAGAACGTCGAGTTGCCCCTCACCTATCGCTCCGGCATGTCCTCGCCCGAGCGCAAGCGCAGGGTGCAGGAGTCGCTGGAGCGCGTGAGCATGGCGCACAGAATCCGCCACTACCCCTCGCAGCTCTCCGGCGGTCAGCAGCAGCGCGTGGCCGTGGCCCGCGCCCTGGCGGGATCGCCGTCCATCCTCCTCGCTGACGAGCCGACCGGGAACCTTGACTCGCGCAACGCCGAGGCCGTTATGGAGCTGCTCCAGAACCTCCACCGCGAAGGCGCCACCATCTGCATGGTCACGCACGATCCGCGCTTCGCACGCCACGCCGACCGCCAGATCCATCTCTTCGACGGCAAAGTGGTCGCCGAAGGCGAGTCGCTCGAACAGGTTCTCGAAGTCAAGTAACAGCCGGTAGCCCGTAGCCGGTAGCCGGCAGCACAGCGCTCCCGGTCTGCAGGATTGGTGCGCCCATCGAAAGGCTACTGGCTACAGGCCACAGGCTACAGGCTTAAAACCATGATCCAGCTACGCAATGTCGAACGCAGTTACAAGACCGGAGCCGGCCAGACCTGGGTTCTCCGCCGCATTAACCTCGATATCCAGGAAGGCGAGTTCCTCACCATCATGGGTCCTTCCGGCGCGGGAAAATCCTCGCTCCTGAACGTCCTCGCCCTCCTCGACGACCAGTGGCTGGGCGAGTACTGGCTCAAGGACGAGGCCGCCCACAAAATGAATCGCCGGCAGCGCGCCGATCTCGCCAAGCGCAAGATCGGGATGGTCTTTCAGAGCTACCACCTGCTCGACGACCTCACTGTCCAGGAGAATATCGACCTCCCGCTCTCGTATAAGGACATGCCCCGCGCACAGCGCCAGGGCCTGGTCGCCGACACTCTCGACCGATTCAGCATCGTCGGCAAGAAAGATCTCTTCCCTTCCCAGCTCTCCGGCGGACAGCAGCAGCTGGTCGGAGTCGCGCGCGCCGTCATCCACAAGCCCGCGCTGCTCCTCGCCGACGAGCCCACCGGCAACCTCCATTCCAGCCAGGCCAAGGAGATCATGGAGTTGTTTCGCGAACTGAATCAGGAAGGCACCACCATCGTCCAGGTCACGCACTCTGAAACCAACGCCGGCTACGGCTCCCGCGTTATCGAGCTGCGCGACGGCTGGCTGGTCACCGATACCGCGAACCCCAATCTCGGAGTGGAGGTCAGCGCATCGTGAACGGCTCTTCTAAGAAGCTCGCGGCTCTCGCTCTCAGTTTGCTCTTCGCCCCTGTGGGCTTCGCCCAGCAAGCCGCGCCCCAGACCCAGACTCCACCCCCTCAGCCGGCGGCCAACGTTCCTCAGTCGAACCCTGTCGCGCCGTCGCCCGTCACCGTTCCCCCGCCGCAGACGCGTACCCTCGCCGAGCAGGCTAAACAGCAACAGCAGCTCTCCATCGCTCCTCCGCAGCCCTTCCGCGTCGAGTTGCCCCACTCGCACAATCCGCTCTCCCCGTATCGTCCGAGTACGGTGGCGCCGGTCAATCTCAATAACTCGCCGCGTTTGGAAAACCTCATGCGCGATGGCAAGCTTTACCTTTCGCTCCAGGATGCCATCGCTCTCGCCATCGAAAACAATCTCGATCTGGCCTCCTTCCGCTATAACCTGCCCACCGCTCTTACCGATCTGGCTCGCACCAAAGCCGGTGGCTTCGCCAATGGCGTCAATACCAGCGTGACCAGCCCGTTGGGGGCTTCCGGCGCGGCCACTTCCGGCCCCGTCGTCTCTTCAGGAGCAGCAGCGGCTGGTGCCGGTGGCCTCGTCCAGTCCACTCTGGGTGAAGGAACGCAGGTTCAGCCCTTTGATCCGGTGTTCACGGTCCAGGGCAGTGTCGATCACACCAAAGCGCAGGAATTCAACCCTTTCCTCTACGGCGTTCCCCTCCTTGAGACCAACACCATCGGGTACACCACGCAGTACACCGAGTACTTCCCGACCGGCACAGGCATTCAGTGGACTCTCAACGGACAGCGCCAAACGACCAACAGCCCGCTGAGCATTGTGGACCCCGCGATCCAGCTCTTCTGGAAGGGTGTCATTACCCAGCCGCTCCTCGCCGGCTTTGGCACCGGCACCAATAAACGGTGGATTCGCATCGCGAAGAGAAACCTCCAGATCACCGATTATGCCTTCCAGCTGCAGGTCATCACGACGGTCACGGGCGTAGAGGATATCTACTGGGATTTGGTCAACGCCTATCAGGACGAACAGATCAAGGAGCGTTCGCTGGCCTTCGCCAACCAGACTCTCAGCGACGATCAGAAGCAGCTCGACCTGAAAGCCATTCCCCAGATGCAGGTCATGACCGACCAGGCTGCCGTGGCCACCGCCGAGGGCAATCTCACCATCTCGCGTGCGACCCTGCAGGCTGCTGAGCTGAACCTGAAGAACGCGCTCACCCGCGCCGACAATCCCACCATCGACGACATGCCTGTCATTCCCCTGGATTTCAAGGGCGCGCCCGATCCCAATGAACCGAAAACCATCGACGATCTCATTGCTGAGGCCGAGAAGAATCGCCCCGATGTTGCGCAGGACCAGATCGGCATGCAGATCGCGCAGGAAAACCTGAAAGCCGTTAACAACTCCCTGCTGCCGCAGCTCAACGCCTATGGATTGTTCGCCGGCACTGGGAACGGCGGTCCCCTCAACCCGGCCTGCCTGCCGGTCGAAGGGGCCCAGTATTGCTCCACGACCCTTCCCCCCGACACGCCCGGCGTCCTGAAAAACGCCTTCAACTACTCAGCCCCTGAATATCAGGTGGGCTTCACCCTCAACATCACCATTCGTAACCGCATTCAGAAGGCCGATCAGTTCCGCGCTCAGCTGGCCTTCCGCCAGAGCCAGATCGCCTACGAGCAGCAGAAGAAGAACATCCGCTTCGACGTCCGCAACTCCCAGTTCGCCCTGCAGCAGGCCGAGGGCCGCATCGAAGCCGCGCAGAAAGCCCGCGACCTGGCCCAGCGCACCTTTGAAATCGTCAAACAGGAGCAACAGCTCGGCGCCAAGTCCAGCGTCGATACCCTCAACGCTGAAAG
>DASXFH010000230.1:0-8031 GCA_036489655.1 Acidobacteriaceae bacterium
CCGATGAGACGAACCGCCCGTTTCCTTCGTCCTACCTTCGTCATGCGCACTCTCCTCCTGTCCGTATTTCTTCTGGCGTCCGCCGGCATGGCCATGCCCCAGCGGCCCCTGCCGAAATATCCGACGCCGCGCAACGGCACGCTTGGCACGCTGGTGCGAGAAGCTAATCTTTACTCCCAGGCCGACGCCAGCGGCGGCCCCATCGCCACCATTCAGCCGGGGCGCGAGCTGGTGATCGCGGAGCGCAGCGGCCAATGGCTGCGCGTCTTTGCCAACACCGATCCGCCCGACACGCGTGAGTCCGACCGGCCCGAGTTCAGCGACAACAACGGTGTACAGCCGATCTCCGGCTGGATGCTCGACAAGGGCATCGTTGACGTTAACACGCCGCATGGCGACGAGATTCTCTTTGGCGCTGCGGACGAGGCGGAGCAGCAGGCTGCTGTACCGGATCCCCCGCCGCACGTGGGCGAGGAGGCCCGCCTCCTCTACAGACGTGTAACCACCATGTTTCCGCAGTCGCCCTGGGTTCCGGAAGCCATGTTCCGCGCTGCCGACATCCGCTGGCAGATGCAGAAGGCCGACGCCGCCTCGCTGCCTTCTGCCCATGAGAAGCAAGCCTGGCTGCGCGAGCAGATGGACGAAGGCGAGATGAAGAACATCGAAAAGTATTTCCCCAATACCCGCTGGGCCGATCTGGCCGCCTTCGATCTCATCGAGAACAAGCTGTGCGGCGACTGGCAGGGATCCGAAAAGTGTCCCGAGCAGGAGACGAATTATTACCTGCAGTACGTCGATCAGCATCCCAACTCGCCTAAGGCTGCCGAAGCGTACTACGACGCGATCTACCGCCAGGCCGCGGCCGGCGACATGTGGCAGGCGGACGGCAACCGCAAGCGCGCCGACGAGGACCGCGGCCACGCCCATGCCATCTACGACCGCCTGCAGCAAAAATATCCCGACTCTTCATTCACAGCCCGCGCCGCCAGTCTGGTATACAAGGTGGATCAGGGCATTCCCGTGTACGGCAGCAGCCGCGAGTAGAGCGGGTCTCCACGCGGAGAAAGCGGCGCGAAACGGGATCGGAACCTGCCTCGCGGAGGCGCTTTGATCGACTATTGGGTCTCTGTCCTGCTTGGGATCGTCGAAGGCCTGACTGAATTTCTTCCCGTCAGTTCCACTGCCCACCTCCGCATCGCCGAAGCGCTCCTGAACATTCCGCTCCAGGACGCCTACTGGAAGATGTACACCGTCGTCATCCAGCTCGGCGCCATCCTGGCGCTGACCCTGCTCTTCCTGGGTCGCATTATCGAATTTGTCCGGACCTTTCCGGAGGGCGAAGACGGACAGCATTCTGCGTGGAACCACCCGCTCACTCTGACCCTCGCCGCATTTGTTGTCACCGCGATCCCCTCGCTCCTGCTGACGAAGGTCATCGGCGAGCACCTGGAGAACCTGCACTTCATGGCGCTGGCACTCATCATCGGCGGCATCGTCATGTGGGCGGTCGATGCCTGGAGCGTCCGCCAGGAAGCTCGCGTTCACGAGGTCGAGCAGATGTCCCTTCCCCAGGCGTTGTGGATCGGCGCCTGCCAGATCACTTCCGCCGTCTTTCCCGGCACCTCGCGCTCCATGTCCACCATCGCCGCCGGCCAGCTCGCCGGCATGACGCGTCCAGCCGCCCTGGAATTCAGCTTCCTGCTCTCTATCCCGACGATGTTCGCGGCGACGCTCTATGACCTGGCCAAAGCCGTCTTTCCCGGCTTCCACCTTCTCGGCGGCCATCACCATGCGGCCAGCCTCGGGCCCGTCGCGACCGGACACGCTGCCATAGCGCCCGTGACCATGACGCTCCATGGCTGGATGATCCTCGCCGTCGGCTTCGTGGTGTCGTTCTTTGTCGCGCTGGGCGTGGTGGAGTGGTTCCTGCAGTGGGTCCGCAACCACGGTTTCGTGCTGTTCGCCGTCTATCGGATCATCATCGGAGCCGCCCTGCTTACCTGGGGCGCAAGGCTGATGGCGGGATAGAATTGCCGCGGTCTTCAGGCCTCGATTGCCTGGAATCCCAGCCGCTGCCCCGCTTCCAGCAGCGCCGCATCCCCGCAGATGAAGGGCCGTCCCTGCGGACGGTCCAGGGTCCACGTCATCGCCGCTGCCAGCTGCAGGGCGTCAGCCGCCCGCAGGGGAAAGCGGCGCAGGAGCTTCTCCGCCTGCGCCCGAAGAGCCGTTTCAGGCTGGATTTCGGTCCACGCCTTCCGCAATTGCTCCAGCCGCTTCTCCGCTCCAGCATGCTCGTTGGCGCTCAATTCCTTCAGACGCAGTAATCGCTCCAGCGCGCTGCGAATTTCTACCGGGGTGCCCCACCAGACCGCCACTTCATACCGCCCGAGCAAACGATGAGTCAAAGGGCTCGCCTGCTGTCGAACACAAACCGGGACCAGAGCGCTGGTATCCCAAAAAGCCGGTATCAACGATCGCCCCGGCTCTCAATCGCAGCGCGAACCGCCACTTCGCGGGAAACGCGCCCGGTCGGAATCGAGAAGAACGCCTCCCAGTCGATCTCCTTCTCCGGCAGCTTCATCTTCCCGGATGCGACCAACAGAGCCTCTTCTTCGGAGAGCGAGCGCGGTTCCAGGGGCAGAATCCGCGCAATCGGGCGATTGCGGTCCTTGATTAACACCTCTTCGCCTTCCCGCACGTAGCGCAGGTAGGTGCTGAGGCGATTCTTTAACTCGCCAATGTTGACCGACATCATGGATCGATTGTAGTCCAACTTGGCCAACTTAGCCATGTTGGGAGGCATCCCTTCTTTCCGCCATATCCACCTCGATTCCCCCGTGGCTTTTCCACCCCTCTGGCCGCTCCGCTCTGGGATAATGGTCTTGCTCTGGCGTTTTGGTTTTGCCCGGTTCTCCCGGACCAACTTCTCCCTGCGAGAAGCCCGCGACCTGTCTGCCCATGAAACCCGTTCGCCTGGTCCTGACGCCAACCCGCAATCGCCGCCTGAATGAGCTGGTTGGGCTGCTGGTGCTGGCGTCTGCCGTCCTCCTGTTCCTCTCGCTGGTTTCGTACCACCCCACCGACCCGTCCTTCAACACCGACGGTTCCGGCCCCATCCGCAACTGGATCGGCCCAGCCGGCGCCTATACCAGCGATCTGCTGCTGCAAATCGAAGGTTTCTCGGCCTTCTTCCTGCCCCTGCTGATGAGCGCCCTCGGCTGGACGTGGATGCGCTCCCGCCCCGCGGGTTCCCCTGGCGCCAAACTCACCGGCATTATCCTCACCTTCCTCTTTGCCCCGGCACTCTTCGGGTTGGTTCCGAGCCATCCGCACATCCTTTACGGCCTGCCCGTCGCCGGACTCACGGGCCGCCTCGTCGCTGACCTGCTGGTTCGCTGGTTCAATGTCGCTGGCGCGTGGATTGTGACCGTCACGCTCGTTGCCGCCGCCGTCTACCTGTCCACGACCTTCAGCTTCAATACCGCTCGTGAGTGGATCGGCATCAAATTTGCCTTTCTTCTCGCCTGGCGCGACCGCTTCGTGAACTGGCGTCGGGCGCGAGCGAAGCGCCATGAACTGAAGGCTGCTGCCCGGCTCGACAAGATTCATGAAAAAGAGCTGGTGAAGGCCCGCAAAGCCGCCGAGAAGGCTGCAAAGAAGGAAAAGGCGCCGATTCCGGTGGCCGCCGCCCGCTCGCGCAGCGAAGATTCCGAGGACACTGCGCACCGGCGCGCAGCCTTTGCCGAAACCGTCATGCCCGACGTGCCCGGCGCATCGAAAGCGACCGCGCTTTGGGATTCCATGCCGCGTACGACCGCTCCCGAGCCTTCGGCGACAAGCCGCCCAGGCGAGTCGCCTCTTCCGCCTCTGCAGTCCGTTCCCGAGACCCACAGCGCGTCGGCTGCAGTGGCCGCCAGTCCGGCTCGCCCACAGCCGCCCAGGAAGGCCGAAGCGCCGGCGCCTTCAATCGGCGAGCGCGCCGATACCGAACTGCGCACCGTCACCGTCGCTCCGAAAAACGTCAGCGGCTTTCGCCTGCCGTCGAGCACGCTGCTGCACCGCAGCGATGAGCCGTCGCCGGTTCGCGAAGACGATCTCCGCCGCTCGGCACAAATCCTGGTCGAGAAATGCGCCGAGTTCGATGTCCTCGGGCAGGTAGTGCAGATCAATCCCGGCCCGGTGGTGACCACCTTTGAATTCCGCCCGGAAGCCGGCATCAAGTACAGCCGCGTGACGGGGCTCGCAGAAGACCTCTGCCTCGCCACCAAAGCCGAAAGCATCCTGATCGAACGCATGCCCGGCAAGAGCACGGTCGGCATTCAGGTTCCCAACGACGAGCGCGAAACCATCTGGCTCCGCGACGTCATCGAATCGGAAAACTTTGCTACATCGCGTTCCAAGCTCACCCTTGCGATGGGCAAGGACATCAACGGCCGCATTGTCACCGCGGACCTCAACACCATGCCGCATGTGTTGATCGCGGGCTCCACAGGCAGCGGCAAATCCGTGGCCATCAACGCGATGATTATGTCGGTGCTCTATAAGTCCACGCCGGACCAGGTGCGTCTGATCCTGGTGGACCCCAAGCGCGTCGAGCTGGGCATGTACGAGGGCATTCCGCACCTGTTTACGCCGATCATCGCCGAGCCCAAGCTGGCGGCGAATGCGCTGCGCAACGCGGTGAAGGAAATGGAGCGCCGGCTCAAACTGCTCGCCTCCCGCTCGGTCCGCAACATCGACCAGTACAACCGCCTCTTCGACGGCGCCACGCCCTCGCTCTTTGACGACGCCCCGGAAGAGAAGCCGCTGCCGTATATCGTCATCATCATCGACGAGCTGGCCGACCTGATGATGCTGGATAAAGCCAACGTGGAAGAGTCGATCACGCGCCTCGCCCAGATGGCCCGCGCCGTCGGCATTCATCTGGTGCTCGCCACGCAGCGTCCGTCGGTGGACGTCATTACCGGGCTCATCAAGGCCAACGTCCCCACGCGCATCTCCTTTCGCCTGGCGACCAAGGTCGATTCGCGGACCATTCTCGACGCCAACGGCGCCGAAGCGCTGCTTGGGCGCGGCGACATGCTCTTCCTGCCGCCCGGCACCTCGCGTCTCCACCGCGTGCATGCGCCGTTTGTGACGGAAAAAGAAATTGCCGCGGTAACCGATTTCTGGAAGAAGCAGGGAACCGCGGAGTACGTGCAGGGCTTCCTTGAAGCTCCCAAAGACGCAGGCGGTGGGGAGTCAGGGTTTGCCGACGATGGCGAGGAGGCCAACGACGATCTCTTCGAAGATGCCGTGCGTCTGGTACTGGAATTCGGCAAGGCCTCGACTTCGCTGTTGCAGCGCCGTCTGCGCATCGGCTACGGCCGTGCCGCCCATCTCATCGACATGATGGAGCGCGACGGCATTGTCGGACCGGCAGAGGGTTCGAAACCACGCGAGATTCTTAAACCGCCGGACTGGCTCAGCGAAGTCGAACCGACGCTGCGCTAGTGTCAGTCAGGACCGGCACAACGGCTGCTACAGTAAAAGCATCCCAATCGAAGCTTCCGGGCCCTTCAAATCCTCATCACGGAGCCGCCATGCAATCTCGACGGACCTTCACCTATGCGTCCCGCGTTTTCGCCGCTTTCGCCCTGCTCTCTCTGATCGCCGTGCCCGCTCTGCGCGCCCAGCAAACCACTTCGGACGCGCATCTCGTCAGTCCGGATCAGCTCCAGCAGCAGGTGCAGAAGACTTCGGCAACGCGCCAGGCGAACATTGAGAACCTGATCCGCTTCCTCTCCACACCCGCAGCGGAGAAGGCAATGCACGACGCCAAAGTCGAACCGGTCCAGCTCCGCACAGCGATCCCGACTCTCTCCGACCAGGAACTGGCGAATCTCTCGCAGCGCGCCACGCAGGCCCAGGGCGATTTTGCGGCCGGTACCATCAGCAACAACACGCTGCTCATCATCATTCTGGTTCTTGTGGCTGTCATCCTGATCGCGGTCATTCGCTGAGCATCCCGGTTCCAAAATGAATCGCGCATGACTGCGGCTGGCGCTCCCGTGCAGCCGTCGATCCTTCAGCCCCTGGATCCGTCCTTTGCTGTCTTCAGCGCAACGCCGCCCAGCACGATGATGACCAGGATCAGCGCCAGCCACAGCAGCACCGGATGCCGCTCTGTAAACGGGCGCGTATCCGGCCGGGTCGAATACTCAGGATTCGCCTGTTCCGGCCCCAGTGCAGCCACCGCCGCACGTGCTTCCGGGCTGAAAAGCGTCGCATAGTCGTAGCGAGGCGCCGTCAGCGCCGCGTCTCCGTACATCATCATGTAGATAGCGCCGGGAGCTGCGTCAAAGCACAGCTTCCGCTCCGCCATCTCCAGCTGTACGGTCTGCAGAGTCAGGGGCACGTCATCCCCGTTGTCGATCGTCACCGTCCAGCGCGTGGCGTCGTCGCCAAAATCCGCGCTCGGCGCGTCCACTGCCAGACGTTCTTCGTCAATCCGCTGCCCGTTCTGCGTCGCATGCAGGCGCAGCAGGTTTCCGGAAGAAGATCCTCCCTGCGCCTCGGTCCCGCTCGGCAGCGTCTGCACCTGTACCGGTTCTGCCTCAACCGTCACCGCCCGGCTGAAGTTCTTCGGCTGGGCTCCAGGCAAAAACTCGACGCGCTCCACCGGCACATGCGCCGGAACCTGAAACTCAAGGATCGTCTGCTGGCCCTTTTGCCGGACCTGACTGGTTGCAGCGACGGTCACATATTGCACCTTCGCCGGGATACGCTCCACCGACAGTCCGTGCAGATCCTCCGGTTTCACCGGGCCCGCGATGCCGAAATACAGATAGCGAAAATTCGATTCGGGGAGATGCAGCACCGTGCTCCGGCCCAGCTTCTGCGCGGTCAGATCGAAGATCGTATAGAGCCCCAGTTCGGTCCCCTCGCGGCCATCGTCTGACTGGGCCCCCGTTACGGCGACCGTCGCCACAAAATCTTTTGCGCTGATGTCCAGATCGACGTCGCTGTACTGACCTGCCGGCATCTCTGCCTCAAACGTAGTGTGGCTGCCCTTTCGGCCCAGGTTCAGCAGGCTGATGGTGCGCGGGCGCGGCTGCCTTGGCGCCGCCTGCCGAATCGCATATGGCGTTTCCGTTGCGTCCCGCCCGGTTCCGCGAAATACCCGAACATCGGCCAGTCCGGGCGCCGCATGCTGATAGAGCCCGGCATCCAGCACGGCGCAGGTCTGCCGCGATTCCGCCGCCGGCCCTGGATTTGTCTGCACCGTCAGGGAACGCTCATACCGGAAGTGCCGCACCTCCGGCATCGCCGCCAGCGCCAACAACACCATTGCAGCCCGCACGCGCATCATGCCTGGTTTTCCGTCTTCCGCAGATTCAGCCAGTCCCGCTGATACGCGAAGCTGACCGCGAGCAGCAACGCGCCCAGCCCCAGAAAGCTGAGGATCCGGTATCCCTGGCTCAGTTCACTTACATCGACGGTAAAGACCTTGCCGATCGATACCGCCAGCAGAATCAACCCCTGCCACCGCAGGAACGCCGTTCTCCGCCAGAAACCCACGCCCAGCAGTACCGCTCCAAACGCCATGAAGAAGGCTGAGTAGGTGAACTGCGCGTACATCCTGTAGTCGTGCATCAGCGTCCAGTTACCGCTGTACCGCAGATACCACCAGTAGCTGTGGATCTCCCAACCGATCGCGAGCAGGATCAGCGCATTCACCGCCAGCCCCGCGGCTCCTGCAATCGCCGGCCAGGTCACGGACTCGAGACCGCCTGGCTCCTCCTTCGCATGCAGCGCGATCCACGCCACCAGCGCGCACGCCGCGATGCCGAAAAGATAAGTGGCAAACCGTTCGTTGAAGAATGGCGTGGTCGACGCTGCCGGATTGCCCACAACCAGCGCCATCAGCCCCAGCATCAGGCACAGCACCGCCAGCACCCGCAGCAGCCCGGAGCCGACGCGCGTTACCAGCCACATCAGCAGCACGCCTTCAGCCAGCCAGCCGATGGTCATCCACCGCCCGTGGGTCTT
>DASXFH010000311.1:0-13635 GCA_036489655.1 Acidobacteriaceae bacterium
GCAGAGGATGTTCGATCATGATAGGCAGATGCGCGTCCGGCTCGGAACGATGCGGCTGAGAATGGAGCGGGGCGGGCTTGGGGACATTGTAGAACAGCGCGCGAGAGCGCGCTGTTCAGCTGGGAGCCTGTAGCTGGTGGCCCGTAGCTCTGGGAGCTCGGAGCTGGGAGCCGGGAGGAAGGAAAGGGCCAGTGCCGGCGTTTGCTGCTCGGCACTGGCCAGAGCCCGGATGCCACTTGAGGCGGTCCCGGGGAAAGTCGGTTAGTCGTCGCCGTGGGCGGGAGCGGCTTCCTTTTCGTCGCGTGGCGAGATGTTGGGAGTGTCGGCGCGGCCGGGCATGGCGGCGCGGCCGGAGTAGACGCGCCACGTGCGCTCGATGTCGTCGGTGGCTTCTTTCAGGAGCTCAGCGGCGGCATCGGGGTGGGCACGGAGGAGCATGGTGTAGCGCGACTCGTTGTAGACGTAGTCCTTGAGCGGGATGGAAGGCGCGCGGGAGTCGAGCGTGAAGGGGTTTTTGCCCTGCTCGCGGAGCGCGGGGTTATAGCGCATGAGGGGCCAGTAGCCGGAGTTGACGGCGGCCTTCTGCTGGTCGAGGCCTTTGGAGAGGTCGTAGCCGTGCGCGATGCAGTGGCTGTAAGCGATGATGATGGCCGGGCCGTTCCAGGCTTCGGCTTCCTGGAAGGCTTTGACGGTGTGGCTGTCGTTGGAGCCCATGGCGATGCGGGCGACGTAGACCGAGCCGTAGGCGACGGCTTCCATGGCAAGGTCTTTCTTGCTGGTGGACTTGCCGGCGGCGGCAAATTTGGCGACGGCGCCACGGGGGGTGGATTTGGAGGCCTGTCCACCGGTGTTGGAGTAGACCTCGGTGTCGAGGACGAGGATCTTAACGTTGCGGCCAGAGCCGAGTACGTGGTCGAGACCGCCGAAGCCGATGTCGTAGGCCCAGCCGTCGCCGCCGAGGATCCAGACGCTGCGGCGGACGAGGGTGTCGGCGACGGCATCGAGAGAGCGGGCGTCCGCTGAGTCGAGGGTGGCGAGTTTGGCGCGGATCTCAGCGACGTGGACGCGTTGGGCGTTGATGCCTTCTTCTTTGGACTGGTCGGCGTCGAGGGTGGCGCGGACGAGGTCATCGCCGAGCGCGGGAGCGAGTTTGGCGACGAGGGCCTCGGCATAGCGCTTCTGCTGATCGACGGCGAGGCGCATGCCGAGGCCGAACTCGGCGTTGTCTTCAAAGAGGGAGTTAGCCCAGGCAGGGCCGCGGCCGTCCTCATTCTGGCAGTAGGGCGTGGTGGGCAGGTTACCGCCGTAGATGGAGGAGCAGCCGGTGGCGTTGGCGATCATGAGGCGATCGCCAAAGAGCTGGGTGAGCAGCTTGATGTAGGGGGTTTCGCCGCAGCCCTGGCAGGCGCCGGAGAACTCAAAGAGCGGCTCGAGGAGCTGAATGTCCTTGACCTGGGAGGTGGAGAGGCGATCGCGTCCGACGGCGGGCAGCTTCTCAAAGAACTCCCAGTTGGCGCGCTCGGGGATGCGCAGGGGCTGCTGCGGCGCCATGTTGAGGGCTTTGTGGGCCGGGTCCGCCTTGCTCTTCGCGGGGCAGACTTCGACGCAGAGCTGGCAGCCGGTGCAGTCTTCAGGAGACACCTGCAGGGTGTAGAACTCACTGTCCATGCCGCGCCACTTTGGTTTGGCGGACTTGAACGTAGCGGGAGCGCCGGGCAGGAGCGACGAGTCGTAGACCTTGGCGCGGATGACGGCATGCGGGCAGACCATGACGCATTTGCCGCACTGGATGCAGAGCTCCTGATCCCAGACGGGGATGAACTGGGCGATGTTGCGCTTCTCCCATTTGGCGGTACCGGTGGGGAAGGTTCCACCGGCGGGCAGGGCGCTGACGGGGAGCCTGTCGCCATAACCGGCAGCCATGGCGCCGAGGACATCATGGACGAAGGCCGGCGCGGCGGCAGGGATGACGGGCAGGATGTCAAAGGTGGCGGTGATGGTGTCAGGGACCTTGACCTCGTGCAGGTGGGCAAGGGCAGCGTCGACAGCGGCGTAATTCTGCTGGACGACGGCGTCGCCACGCTTGCCGTAGGTCTTCTTGATGGCCTTTTTGATCTGCTCGATGGCTTCTTCGCGGGGCAGGACGCCGGAGATGGCGAAGAAGCAGGTCTGCATCACGGTGTTGATGCGGTTGCCCATGCCGTTTTCGCGGGCGACCTGATAGCCATCGATGACATAGAAGCGGAGGTGCTTATCAAGGATGGTCTTCTGGATGGTCTTCGGCAGGTGCTGCCAGACCTCTTTTGGACCCCAGGGGCTGTTGAGGAGGAAGACGGCGCCGGGCTCGGCGGCGGTGAGGACGTCGATTTTCTCGAGAAACTCAAACTGGTGGCAGGCGATGAAATTCGCGCGAGAGATGAGGTAGGTGGAGCGGATGGGCTCGGATCCGAAGCGAAGGTGCGAAGTGGTGAGGGAGCCGGACTTCTTGGAGTCGTAGACGAAGTAGCCCTGGGCGTAGTTCGGAGTCTCGGAGCCGATGATCTTGATGGAGTTCTTGTTGGCACCGACCGTTCCATCCGAACCGAGTCCGTAGAAAAGGGCGCGGACGGTTTTTGGGCTCTCGGTGGAGAAGCTCTCGTCCCAGCGGAGGCTGGAGTGGGTGACGTCGTCATCGATGCCGATGGTGAAGTGATTCTTTGGATGAGGTTTCGCCAGTTCGTCATAGACGCCCTTGACCATGGCGGGTGTGAACTCTTTCGAAGAGAGACCATAGCGGCCGCCGACGATGACCGGGAACTGCGAGATGGGGATGCGCCCGGAGGAGAGCGCTTCGGAGATGACGGTGACTACATCCTGGTAAAGCGGCTCGCCGGAGGCGCCGGGCTCTTTGGTACGGTCGAGGACAGCAATTTTGCGGACGGTTTCGGGGAGGGCTGTCAGGAAAGCTTTGGCAGCGAACGGGCGATAGAGGTGAACTTTGAGGAGGCCGAGCTTTTCGCCTTTGGCATTGAGGGCGTCGATGGCCTCTTCGGCGGCACCGGCGCCGGATCCCATGAGCACGATGACACGGTCGGCATCGGGCGCGCCGTAGTAGTCGAAGAGGCGATAGGCGCGGCCGGTCTGGCGTGCGAAGCGGTCCATGACGTCCTGGACGATGGCCGGGCAGGCGAGGTACCAGGGATTGCAGGCTTCGCGGGCCTGGAAGAAGACATCGGGATTCTGAGCGGAGCCGCGGAGGACGGGACGATCCGGGGTGAGGGCGCGTTCGCGGTGGGCGCGAACGGCTTTCTCATCAAGGAGGGCCCGGATCGTCTCGTCCGATACCGAAATAACTTTATTGATTTCATGCGATGTGCGAAATCCGTCAAAGAAGTGCATGAAGGGAATGCGAGCTTCGAGGGTGGCCAGATGGGCAACGGTGGCGAGGTCGGCGGCTTCCTGCACGGAGTTGGAGGCGAGCATGGCGTAGCCGGTCTGACGGCAGCCCATGACGTCGGAATGGTCGCCGAAGATGGAGAGGGCGTGGGTAGCGATGGCGCGGGCGGTGACATGCATGACGGCCGGGGTGAGCTCGCCGGCAATCTTGTACATGTTGGGGATCATGAGCAGGAGACCCTGAGAGGCGGTAAAGGTCGTGGCAAAGGCTCCGCCCTGGAGGGCTCCGTGCATGGCACCGGCGGCGCCGCCTTCACTCTGCAGCTCGGCGACAGTGGGGACGGCACCCCAGATGTTGCGCTTCCCTTCCTCGCTCCACTGGTCGGCAAATTCGGCCATGGTTGACGAAGGGGTAATGGGGTAGATGGCGATGACTTCGGAAAAGCGGTAGGCGACAGAGGCGGTGGCTTCGTTACCGTCGAAGATCGCAGTTTTCACAGGGGCGCTCATGATTCTCCTTGCTGGAGTTCTGTGGTTTGCTGGTGCGAAATCGCCAATGACCACAACAGGAAAGTCTGCGCTGGGGGCGCGGGGGATGGCTGTGACAGAGAACACAAGTGTGCGAGGATAGAGGGTTGGAGAGCAGCCGGTGGCCTGTAGCCTGTAGCGGGTAGCTGCTGGCGCAATTCGAGATGTGATTCTGGTCACCGAGACCGGAAGGTGGCGACGGGTAGGCTTACGGAGGTCACGGTTCGGATGCGGAGGGCGGGCAGTTGATGATGGGAAACACGGAGCATCCGTGGCTGACGGTGGTTGGGTTACTGGTTGGATCTGTTGCCTTTGGGATTACTCCTCTGGCGCTGGCGTGGTTGTGGGCGCGGGTGTATTCGCCGAAGAAGCCGGGCGCCATTAAGAACGCGACGTATGAGTGCGGGCTGGAGTCGAAGGGGGATGCCTGGATCCAGTTTGGGGCCTCGTACTACCTCTATGCCATTGTTTTTCTTGTGTTTGACGTGGAGGCGATTTTTCTGCTGCCGTTTGCGGTGGCGTTTACGGGGCTGACGCTGGGCGCGTGTCTGGCGATGCTGGTGTTTCTGCTGCTGCTGGTGGAAGGGCTGATTTGGGCTTGCCAGAAGGGGGTCCTCACGTGGGCGTGAGGACCCCCGACGGGATACGGGATACGGGTTAGGGGAATTGGATGGCGGACGATCTTAAAGAGCTGAAGATCGAGCTGAGCAAGAACGGGATCTTCACGACGACCCTGCAGGAGCTGTACAACTGGGGGCGGAAGAACTCCGTGTGGCCGCTGAATTTCGGGCTGGCATGCTGTGCGATCGAGATGATCGCGACGACCATGGCTCGGTACGATCTGGCGCGGTTTGGGGCGGAGGTGTTTCGGCCGTCGCCGCGGCAGGCGGACCTGATTATCGTGTCGGGCACGGTGACGAAGAAGATGGCGCCGCAGGTGGTGCGGCTCTACAACCAGATGGCGGAACCGAAGTACGTGATCGCCATGGGAGCGTGCGCGATCTCGGGCGGGCCGTTTCGGGACGGGTACAACGTGCTGAAAGGGATCGACCGTTATATTCCGGTGGACGTGCATATTCCAGGATGCCCGCCCCGGCCGGAGGCGCTGCTGGACGCGTTCATGATGCTGCAGAAGAAGATCGACGAGCAGGCGCTGGCAGGGCCCGATCGTCCGCGGCATCTGCGGGCCGATATGCCGAGCGAGTTTCCGGTGCCGGCGTTTGGGGAGCATGGGCTGGAACCGACGCAGAACGATGAGGTTTTCCTGGCGGAAAAGGGGAATCCTTTGAAGGTGCTGCAATGAGCGGGACGCCTGGGGTTTCGGCTCTGCCGGCGGTTGAGGAGATCAAGGCGCGAATTGAAGCAGCGGTCGCGGGCGCGCAGGCGACGGTCATTGCAAACGGAAGCCCCTCAGGGCAGCATTCTCTGCTGCTGGATCCCGCGCACGCACGGGCTGTGGCGGAGTTTTTGCGGGACGACCCGGCGCTGCGACTGGACTTTTGCTCGCTGGTGACCGGAGTGGACTGGCTGGACGTCGAGAAGACGGAAAAGGTCAAAGTCAAAAAGTTGGTCGCGGGGCCGGATGGCACCGAGGCGGAGCAGGAAGTCGAAGAGATTCGGAAGACGAAGACGCCGGGGTACCTGGAGGCCGTCTACCACCTGTTCTCGATGGAGAAGAAGCACGGGCCGGTGGTGCTGCGGCTGCGGACGGCGAACCGGACCGAGGGAACGCATGTGCCGTCACTGACGCCGGTGTGGCGGAGCGCGGAGTTCCAGGAGCGCGAGGCGTTTGATTTGTACGGGATTGTGTTTGACGGGCACCCGGACCTGCGGCGGATTTTGATGTGGGACGGGTTTGTGGATCATCCGATGCGGAAGGACTATGTGCCTCCGGCGGACGACATCCTGGTGACGGGCTTGCCGGGCGCGGAGGTGAATCCGTGACGAATCTGGCAGAGATGGAGGCTGTCGCGGGTCCCGGGGAAATTATGGAAGTGTCGATGGGGCCGCATCACCCATCGACGCATGGCGTCTTCCGCATGGATGTGCGGCTGGAAGGCGAGAAGGTGGTGCGGCTGAAGCCGGTGTTTGGGTATCTGCACCGGAACCACGAGAAGATTGCGGAGAAGGGCGCGTATCTGGCGGCGATTCCCTACACCGACCGCCTGGATTATCTGTGCTCGATGACGAACAACTGGGGCTACGTGCTGGCGGTGGAGAAGCTGGCCGGGCTGGCGGTGCCGGAGCGGGCGGAGTATCTGCGGGTGATTGTGGCGGAGCTGACGCGGTTCCAGAACCATGCCGGGCTGGTGGGTTTTCTGCTGCAGGACATGGGAGCGAGCGGCACGCCGCTGATGTATGCCTTCCGCGAGCGGGAAAAGATTCTGGACCTGTTCGAATCGCTGAGCGGCGCGCGCATGATGTGCAACTACATGCGCTTTGGCGGGCTGCGGGTGGATGCGACGCCGGAGTGGCTGGAGGAAGTGCGGCAACTCATTGGAAGACTGCCGAAGTTTGTGGATGAGTTTGAGGCCCTGCTGCGAGGGAACGAGATTCTGATGGCGCGGACGCAGGGCACAGGCGTGCTGTCGCGGGAGCTGGCCATCAGCGCGGGCGTGACCGGTCCGATGGCGCGGGCAAGCGGCGTGAATTATGACGTGCGCAAGGTGGATCGCTATGGGGTGTACGACCGGTTCCAGTTCAGGGTGCCGCTGGGCGAGCATGGGGACGTTTACGACCGGTACATGATGCGCATCCTTGAGATGCGGGAGACGTTGAAGATTCTGGAGCAGGCGCTGAAGGATGTTCCTGCTGGTCCCATTATGGATCCGAAGGTGCGGCTGCGCGGGTTACGGCCGAAGGTGGGCGAGGCGTACGGGCGGATCGAGTCGCCGAAGGGGGAGCTGGGGTTCTTCCTGATCAGCGATGGAACGGGAAATCCATACCGCTACCGGGTGCGGCCGCCGAGCATGATCAACCTGACGATATTGGAAGACATGTGCCTGGGGCAGAACGTAGCCGATGTGGTGATCACGCTGGGCAGCGTGGATATTGTACTGGGAGAAGTGGACCGCTAATGCACGGATTACGGTTTACGGGTTACGGGATAGAAAGCGGTATCCTCCGCCGTTCGGTGAGCGGGAGTTCAGAGTTTGGAATTTAGGTAATCGCATGCTGGGTGAAGGCATTATTCAGGGATTAGTCGAGACGGCGCGGAACTTCTTCGGGAGTTATGTGGAGAAGGATCGGCTGGTCACGGTGCAGTTTCCGGAGGAGCGGTGTGCAGTGCCGGAGGCGACGCGGGACTTTCCGTTTCTGCTGTACGACGGGGGCGATCCGGAGGCGGGGTTGCGGTGCGTGGCGTGCCAGATTTGCGAGAAGGAGTGCCCCCCGCGCTGTATCCATATAGAGAAGAGCAAGGACAAGAAGCCGGATTTTGTGGGCAAGCTGCAGGCGTATCCGGCGGTGTTCGATATCGATGTGTCGGTGTGCATGAGCTGCCAGATCTGCGTGGAGGTGTGCCCCTTTGACGCGATCCGGATGGATACGGAGTTTGAGCTGAGCACGGACAATCGGTTCGGCGGGCTGCTGTGGACGAAGGAGAAGCTGGCGAAGTCGAACGAGTACTACCGGACGATTCATCCCACGGAAGCGGCGGAGACGGACGAGCGGCGGGCGAAGGAAGTGGAGGACGCGAAGGCTAAAGCGGCGGCCGCAGCTGCGGCGGCGGCGGCGAAGGCGGCACAGGCGGAGGCAGCGAAGGCGACGACAGGTGGAACGGCGGCGGTCAACGGGACGGCCGGCAACGGAGCTTCGGGAAACGGGACGAAGGCCGCGCCGGAGAAGTCTGAGGTGAAGCCGTGAGGGCGGTGGGCTTCGTCGATCAGATTTTTGTTCTTTTGAAGGCCTGGCTGGTGGGACATACGCCGGCGCCGCTGCAGACGCTGGTTTCGATCGTGATCATCATTGCGGCGATCATTGTGGTTTTTGCGACGTTGTTCGCGCTGACGGTTCTGCTGGAGCGCAAGGGATTGGGGCGGATTCAGAATCGCTACGGTCCGAATCGCGTGGGACCCTTCGGGGTGCTGCAGCCGATTGCCGATGCTATCAAGTCGCTGACCAAGGAAGATATTGTGCCGCGATCAGCGGATGCGGTGGTGCATTATCTGGCTCCGCTGGTGCTGGTGGGGACGGCGTTTCTGGCGTATGCGGTGCTGCCCATTGGGCGGAACATGACGGCGGTAAATCTGGACGCCGGGGTGCTGTTCTTTTTCGCGATTGGATCGGCGACGGAGCTGGCGGTGTTCATGGCCGGGTGGTCGAGCCGCAACAAGTATTCGCTGCTGGGAGCGATGCGCGCGATTGCGCAGATGGTCAGCTATGAGGTACCGCTGATCCTGTCGTCGGTGGCGGTGGTGATGATTTCCGGGACGCTGTCGACGACCGGGATCGTCGCGGAGCAGGCGCGGTATACGGCCGGGATTGCGCACTGGAATGTGTTCAAGCCGTGGGGGCTGGCGGGGTTCATCCTCTTTATGATCGCGGCGATGGCGGAGACGAACCGCAGCCCGTTCGATCTGCCGGAGGGCGAGTCGGAGATTATCGCCGGATACTTCCTCGAGTACTCCGGCTTTAAATTCGCGCTGTTCTTCCTGGCGGAATACATCGAAATGTTTGCCGTGAGCGGGATGGCGATCACGCTGTTCCTGGGTGGATGGTCGTCGCCGCTGAGCTTTCTCGAGTGGTTCCCGTCGTGGGGCTGGTTCTTCGTGAAGCTGCTGGCGTTCATCGCGGTGTTCATCTGGATTCGCGGGACGCTGCCGCGGCTGCGCATGGATCAGCTGATGAATTTCGCGTGGAAGTTCATGCTGCCGATGACGCTGATTGTGATTTTCTCGGCGGGGTTATGGCGGTTTCTCACACCGCCGCTGGTGGGGCCGGGCGTGCTGGGCGCTGTGATACGCTGGCTGGTCTGCGCCCTGGTGATTTTTGCGCCTTATATCGTGCTGGCGCGCACGCTGGAACGCGGCCGGAAGATCGAGAAGAGGACGTATCGATTCGCGGAGTGATTGCGGTCACAGGCCGTGGCTGTGCGCTGTGAAACTGTTGGAGAGGCCCGGAGGCGCCGGAGAAGTTGTCCGGCGATCCGGCAGATAAGGAAGGCTTTGGCGGCGGGAATGAATTGCTCCGAAGAGTTGCTCGAACGGGAATGACCCTGCCTTTTTGGATCCTCGCAGTTCTGACTCTGGCCGGAGGCGTTGCGGCAATGACGCTGCGCAGGCTGGTGCACTGTGCCCTGGCGCTGACCGTGGCGTTTGCGGGCCTGGCGGGGCTGTATCTGAATCTGGGAGCGGAGTTCGTGGGGCTGGCGCAGCTGCTGGTGTATGTGGGAGCGATCGCAATCCTGATTGTGTTTGCGATTCTTCTGACCCGCGGCGGCGAGGGTGCTGAGGAGCACATTTTTTCTCCGACAGGTATGGCGGGCGCGGCGATTGCGCTGGCGGTTTTTGCGGTGCTGGCGTGGGCGGTGGAGACGAGCGGCGTGGCCGGGGCCCATGCGATGACGGCGGCGGCGCCCGCGAACACAATGCGGCAGATTGGACTGACCCTGATGCAGCGGTACGTGCTGCCGCTGGAAGTGATCGCGCTGATGCTGACGGCGGCGATGATTGGCGCGGTGCTGCTGGCCCTGCGCGAGAGGCGCGAGCCACAAAATCTTTCCCAGAGACCGGAGATGCGCGGCTGATGACTCCGCTGGCTGGTTGTTTGCTGGTTTCGGCTCTTCTCTTCTCGGTTGGACTTGCCGGAGCGCTCACGCGCCGGAGCGCGATTCTGGTGCTGGCGGGAATCGAGCTGATGCTGAACGCGGCGAATCTGAACTTCATCGCCTTTTGGCGATTTGGCCCTCACCCTGAACTTCTGACCGGCGTGATCTTCGTCATCTTCTCGATTGCTGTAGCTGCAGCCGAAGCCGCTGTGGGGCTTGCGCTGATTCTGGCTATTTATCGCCACGCGCAGACCTCCGACGTGAGCGAAATTACGGAGATGCGCGGATGAACCAGACGGTCTGGATTGTGCGCGCTCTGTGGTTGATTCCTCTGCTGCCCATGCTGGCGGCGGGGATCAGTGCGCTGCTGCCGAAGGAACAGCGGCGCGCGTCGGCAACGCTGTCGATTGGGTCGATGTCGGTATCGCTGGTGCTGGCGCTGATCGCATTCGTTGAGGCTCTGGAGCATCCGGCGCGGCAGGTGGTGAACTTTCCGTGGATGCAGTTTGGCGCGCAGTGGGTGAGCCTGGGATGGCTGCTGGACCCGCTGGCTGCGGTGATGCTGGTGATGGTGACGTTTGTCGGGCTGCTGATCTTTATCTACAGCCTGGGCTACATGGCCCACGACGACAACTTCACGCGGTTCTTCTGCTTCCTGTCACTCTTTGCCGGGGCGATGCTGGGCGTGGTGATCGCGAACAGCCTGCTGCTGCTCTTTATGTGCTGGGAGGTTGTGGGGCTGACGTCGTACCTGCTGATCGGATTCTGGTTCCACCGGCCGGCGGCGGCGGCAGCGGCGAAGAAGGCGTTCATCACCACGCGTGTCGGCGATCTGGGGCTGTTGCTGGGCATGGTGTGGCTCTATGCGCAGAGCGGAACCCTGATTTTCTACGACCACGGCGCGGGATGCCTGGAGCCGGCTGCGATCGGCGGCCTGGGCGCGCATCTGACGATGGCGGGGATGGCGGTTTCGACGGCGATCGGGCTGCTGATCTTCTGCGGGGCGGTTGGAAAATCCGGCCAGGTGCCGCTGCATGTGTGGCTGCCGGACGCGATGGAAGGACCGACGCCGGTGAGCGCGCTGATCCACGCGGCGACCATGGTGGCCGCTGGCGTGTATCTGATGGCGCGCGTGTATCCGCTGCTGACGGGCGGCGCGCTGGCGGTGATTGCCTGGGTGGGCGCGATCACGGCGCTGTTTGCGGCGTGCATCGCCGTGGCGCAAAACGATATCAAGAGGATTCTGGCCTACTCTACTGTGTCGCAACTGGGCTACATGATGCTGGGGCTGGGCGTGGGCGGGGTGGCGGTGGGGATGTTCCACCTGATCACGCACGCGTTCTTCAAGTCGCTGCTGTTTCTTGGCGCCGGGTCGGTAATTCACGGCTGCACCGAGGAGCAGGACATCCGCAATATGGGCGGGCTGCGAAAGTACATGCCCATCACCTTTCTGACGTATGCCTCGGGCATGCTGGCGCTGTGTGGGTTCCCGTTGTTTGCCGGGTTCTGGAGCAAGGACGAGATTCTGCATTCGGCACACGGGTGGGGACTGTCGCGGGGGCCGTTTTATCTGGGCGCAATTGGGGCTCTGCTGACAGCGTTCTATATGACGCGGCAGGTGTATTACGTGTTCTTTGGCGAGCGGCGTGTTCCGGCGGCGACGGTGGCGCCTGCGGAGGTAGCTGCGCATGCAGTGAGCGCCGAGGAGATTGAGCCGGTGGTATCGGCGGCTCGGCCGGGCGAGGTGTGCGAGCCGGCGCATCCGCATGAGAGCCCCGGCGTGATGACCTGGCCGCTGGTGATTCTGGGGATTTTTGCGGCGCTGCTGGGGTTTGTGGGGACAGCGGCATGGCCGTGGTTCCAGTCGTTCCTCGAAGGGCTGCCGCTGAGCTGGGATCCGGGGCGCTTCGTCAGCGAGGGCCTGTTGCCGCTGATGGCGATTTCGTCGCTGATTGTCTTTGCCGGGCTGGGGCTGGGCTGGTGGTTCTACGGGCGGAAGCCGATTGAGAGGGCGACCGATCCCGATGCGCTGGAGCGGATCGCGCCGGGGGCCTGGCGGGCGCTGGCCAATCGGCTATATGTGGATGAGTTCTACGACGTGACGGTGATCGCGCTGACGCGGTTTGGGTCGGCGTTTGCGGACTGGCTGGATCGGTGGATTCTGGGCGGAGCTGTGCACCTGGTGGTGTGGTGCGTGCTGGGGCTGAGCTGGATCGATGTCGGGGTGGACAAGTATGTGGTGAACGGCGGCTTCGATGCGGGGTGCCGGGATGTGGCAGGAAGCGGGCGGTTGCTCTCGCGCTTCCAGAACGGCCGGGTGCAAAACTACCTGCGAGTGATTGGGGCATCGCTGGTGGTGCTGGCGGTGGTCCTGCTGCTGTGGGAGCGACGCGGATGATTACGCTGCTGACGCTGCTTCCGATTCTGGGTGGACTGCTGGTGCTTCTGTTGGGGCGCAGGCGCGAGATGGCCCGCCTGATCGCCGCGCTGTTCGGGTTCACCGGCCTGATTCTGTCGCTGCTGTTCTGGTATGCGCTGAATCCCAACCTGGGGGGGATGCAGTTCACGGAGTATCGCTTGTGGGCGCCGAGTCTGGGGATCGAATACCACGTGGGCGCGGACGGCCTGAGCGTTCTGCTGCTGGTGTTGTCGGCGCTGCTGGTGGTGATGTCTCTGGCGGCCTCGTGGGCGAATGAGAAGTTGGGGCGGGTGTACTTTGCGCTGGTGCTGTTCCTGGAAGCCGGTCTTTTTGGCACATTTACGGCGCTGAACTTCGTGCATTGGTTTCTGTATTGGGAACTGAGCCTGATCCCCGCATATTTCCTGGTGCGGCTGTGGGGCGGCCCGCTGCGGGCGAAGGCGGCGAATCAGTTCTTCCTGTACACGATGGTGGGCAGTGTGGCGCTGCTGCTCGCGTTCCTGGCGATTTTCATGGCGACCGGCACGTTTGATTTTCTGGAGCTGGCGCGGCAGGCGCATTCCGGACAACTGGCGCTGGCCCTGGCGCAGAAGCTGCCGTGGTTCCATGGCGGGACGATTGGTCCCCTGCTTTTCTGGGCGGCTTTTCTGGGATTTGCGGTGAAGACGCCGGTGGTGCCGTTCCATACGTGGCTGCCGGCCACCTACGCGGAAGCGCCCAGCGAGACGACCATGCTGCTGACCGGCGCCATGTCAAAGATGGGCGTTTATGGGTTCCTGCGGATCCTGCTCCCGATCTTTCCGCAGGAGATGCAGCATTTCAGGAAGCCGCTGCTGTGGCTGGCGGTGGCGACGATTGTGCTGCCGGCGTTTGCGGCCTGGGCACAAAAGGATCTGAAACGAACGTTTGCCTATTCGTCGATCAATCACCTGGGATACTGCATTCTGGGCGTATGTGTGGCGGCGCAGCTAACCGGGGTGACGCCCCATATGGCTGCAGAACGGGCGGCGGCTCTGACTGGCGTGCTGCTGCAGATTTTCAGCCATGGGCTGACCGCGGCAACGCTCTTCTGGTTTATCGCACTGCTGGAGCGGCGGACCGGCGGCCTGCGCGGGGTGAATGAATTTGGCGGGCTGCGGCGCGTGGTTCCGGTGTTCTGCGGGCTGATGGGGATAGCGATCTTCGCCTCGCTGGGACTGCCGGGGTTGAACGGCTTCCCGGGTGAGTTCCTGATTTTTAAAGGGACGTTCCCGCTGGCGACGATGGCCTCGTCGGTTTCGGTGCTGGGGCTGCTGCTGACGGCGATCTTTCTGCTGACGGTAATTCAGAAGGTGTTCTCCGGCCCGGTGAATCCGCGGTGGAAGGAACTGCCTGACCTGACAGTGACAGAGAAGGTGGCGCTCTTCCCTGCGATTGCTCTGATGTTCATCCTCGGCTTTTATCCGCAGCTGATCACCGGAATGGTGCACGGTACGGTGATGCAGTGGATCGCGGGAGGCGGACTCTGATGCTGGCGTGGACCATCTACCTCTCGTTTCTGGGAGCG
>DASXFH010000380.1:0-26143 GCA_036489655.1 Acidobacteriaceae bacterium
CACCACGGGCAGCGGCAGCATTCATCTGCAGGGCGTCAACGGCGCGCTCTTTGCGGAAACCGGCTCCGGCGACATCGAGATCGGCGGCCGTCCCAACGCTCCCTGGAAACTCGAAACCGGTTCCGGCGGTGTCACACTCAACACCGGCAGCTCGCGCTTCAGTCTCGATGCCAGCACCGGCTCCGGCTCCGTGCACAGCGATCCGCCCATCACCACACACGGCAGCCTCGAACGCCATCACGTCACCGGCGATATCAATGGCGGCGGCCCCACAGTCCGCATCGAAACCGGCTCCGGCGACATCCGCATTCACTAACGAAAACTCCAACGGTAAGAAATTTCCGGATGCCCCACGTCTGGCCTGAGCGAGCGACAGGCGAATCGAACGACTCTGCCATCCCCCTGGCAGACGTGGGAAGGGAGGATCCGTCGCGGCCCGCCTCCAATATCCCCTTCACTGTGGACTGTGGACTGTGGACTGTGCACTGTGGACTGTGGACTGTGGACTGTGCACTGTGCACTGTGGACTGTGGACTGTGCACTGCACTGTGCCCTGCACCCTCAAAGAGTCTTTCCCTCCACCTCCCTCGTCTCTCAACGTGCGATCCCCCGTCCACTTGTGATCGCCGGAAATTCGAGGACTCTCATGCCCAGGCTATTCCGCCGTTTCCTCCTCGTCCCTGCCTTTCTCTGCGCCGCTCCTCTGCTCCTCGCCCAGGATGCAACGTCGTCCGCGCCGCCGCCCGCACCCATCCCCGCGCCCATTCGTACCGCGCACAACATCTTCCTCGCCAACGCCGGTATGGACGCCTTCTCTCTCCAGGCTTTCGAGGAGCTCGGCCTCGGCAAAACCGATACCTACGACTCCCTCTATGCGGCCATCCAAAGCTGGAAAAACTATCCGCTCGTCAGCTCTCCCGCCGAAGCCGACCTCGTCCTCGACATCCGCTGCACAGCTCCCTTCATCAGCAATCACGACAACTGGCACTTCCAGCACATCCTCGCCAGTACCACCTGGCAGTTCCAGTACGAGATCGCCATCTACGACGCCAAAACCCACTTTCTGCTCTGGACCCTCACCGAGCCAGTACGCCCCGCCAACCTCAATGGCACCTGGCGCAAAAATATTGCAGGCGCCAATGCGGCGCTCGCCGGCCAGCTTCAGGCGCTGCTCACACCGCCCCCGCCTGCGAATCCGTGAAAACTACGGCGTGCAACACCAAACGCGTTGCAGGATGCAACCGGCCGTGAGGCAGCGCCCCCGTGCCGGGCGATCTATTTTGTCGCGAAGCTCCACTCCGCCGCGCCCTGCTGCATAAGCGCGGGAACGTCGTCGGACAAAATCCATCGCTCGCGTGCCAGCGCGTCCACCGCTTTCCTGTATCGGGCGAGATATTGCTCCCGCCCGCCAGGATACCTCTCTTCGATGGACGGGCGCGGGTCGCCCGCAGCTTTGCGTTCGGCGGCGGTCCGGGCAAACGGAAAATACGAACCGAGGAACGAAACCAGCTCGTCCGGCGCACCCGTGGCCGGATCGCGCAGGTTCCAGCCCGTGTAGGCGGCCAGCGGCACCGCGATCTCCGGCAGATGGACCCCGGCGCGGTCGTTCCCATCCGCGTCCACCTGCGGCACCAGAACGGGGAAGGCCGCGCCCACCACCGGCGGCTGCACAGAGAGGATTCCGGTCTGCTGCCAGCGCGGGCCGAAGTCAAGATGCCAGGCCTCGCTCACGTTCTGCGGCACGTGCACTCCGGGAATGGCCGGAAACGCCAGCTTGTTGAGGGGGACCAGCGTGCCATCGGCGATATGCGGGATCGTGGTCGGCGGAGGCGCGACCCCGTCGCGGACCCAGCGGTTCATGTTGGCGATCATGCCCCGCCAGAACCACCGGATAGGCAGCGGCGTTTCAGGGTTCTGGCTGGCCAGCTCGCCCGTGCCCCGCTGCGGCGGAAAAGGTCCGCTGAAATGCTGCAGGCCGGCAAAAAAATAGATGCGGACGTTCGGATCCTGCGCCATGTCGCGCCGCCCGTCGGCGGTGGTGTGGATGAGCGAAGCGGCGCGGCCCCAGTATTCAAATGAGGTGTGCGAGAAGAAAATTCTTGGCAGAACATTCTCGGCGCGCGTGCGGTCCAGCAGGCCCTCGGCCGCCGCGTGAGGATGGGCGGGATCGCGCTCCGGCAGGCCGGTGAAGGGGAAAATGTCCGTTGGCCAGAAGAACGACGACATCGGCTCCGCGTCCCGCGAGGGCTGCGCGAAGCGCATATTGAAGCTGCCCCGGCCCGCCCCCCCAACGTGGGCCAGAATCCCGTCCAGAGCCATGCGGTCCTGCTCGTCCTGGTTAAAGCCATCGTAGAGCAGCGTGCGCAGCCACCGCCCGCATTGCGAGATACCCAGAGCGTAGGCGCGCTGCACCGGAGCGATGGGCGCGGGCATTTCCGCCGTCGAACCGGCAGCGACCGGCTGCGCCGCCGCGTTCGGGTGGTTGCCATATTTAAGCCATGAGACAAAGTCGCGCACCGCGGCGAAGCCCAGCCCGGCAACCACGGGATCCTTCACCACATAAACCAGCTCGTAGATGCGCCCGGCCTGGAATCCGCTCCTGAGATGAAGCGAACCGTGAGGGGCCTCGATCCGCCGGCCCTGGGCGATCTGGACGAAGCGCGCCTCCCCGGGCTGAATGAAGGACCACTGATCGCGCGCAATCACCGTGCGCCGTCCGGTGGGCGTGTCCCGGACCGTGAGGACGTTGCGCGGATCGTTCGGGTTGGCTACCGGGTACTCTGTCCCCCCCATGTGCCCGGTGATGATATGCCCGAGAGGCCAGTCGGTCGTCGCCGCCACCGGCGTAAAGTCATCGCGGAGCAGCCCGGTAATCGTCTGGCCGTGATCGGTGGCCACGGGCGCGTACAGGCGCAGGCTGCCCGGCCGAGCGTCCCACTGCCAGCCGAGATCGGCAACCGTGTAACCCTGGCGCAGCAGCCACGCATCCCCGAAGTCGGCGGCCGCCCCTGGATCCGGCGAGGCCGCGCCCCCGTCAACCAGGCGCAGAATACCTTTGCCCCCGCGGTTCGGAATCTCCAGCAGCAGCGAGCCGTTGCCGCCGTGGACCGGGCGCATCATCCACAGATCGGCCGAAAATTCGACTTCGCCCTGAGCATTGCGCGGCGCCAGCGCGAGATCGACTATGCCGCGGTCATGCGGATCGTCGGGGCGTACCGCAAAATGTACGCGGGCCACGATCTCTTCATAGGCGCCGCCCGCACCAAAGGCCATTCCCCCGAGCACCGGTTCGCGGTGCAGGATTTCGATGCTGGTGACGCGAGCGAAGGCAGGCGCAACAGGCGCGGCAGCCAGGAGAAACATGAGCGCGAAGCGGCAGAATTTCATTTGGGGGGAAGTATACGGTCTGCGCCCGGTGCCCGCTGCCGCGAACCTTCCCGGACAAGCCCAGCCAAAAAAGCGAAAGGGCGAACTCCCTTGCGGGAACTCGCCCCCCACTTTCCGATTTCGAAGATCCGGGTTCGGGACCGAATCGCTGCGGTGTGTGAACCTGACCTGGATCGGCAGCCGCAGGCGAAGCCCGCATTGCCCTGCACCCATTTCCTGCTCACACTCGCTGCAAAAGCTTCATGGCTGCCCCATTCCTCCGCCGGTTTCCCGTCGGGCTCTGAGCGTCGTTTCCGACACTCACGAAGGCCGCTTTCTGCTTTCTTCGCGGGAAGATTGCTCTTCCGTTGAAGGGATATTCTCACAGTTACCCTTCGCCGCAACGCGAATATTTTGGTGGAAATCCCGGTGTTTGTGTGGATTGCACGCCCACTTCCCTGAATGCCTGATTCTCGGGCATCGGGCGATTCAGCGAACAAATCCGCGGTTGATCCGGTAGTCTTCTCCTTTGTCCTGGACCGTTTTCAGGAGCTGATGATCCTGAAAGCCGGTGCCCCATTTTGTAACAGGAGCCAGCATGATTTCACGGCGCTCGTTCTTATGCGTGTCGGCTGCGGCAGCCGCTTCCCTTCCCTCAATCGGCGCGGCTGCGGTGGATGACCCATCGGCAAAGCTGCCTGCGCCCATCGCGGCGCTGCCCTCATTTCTCGGCCGCGTCAAGCCCATCAGCAACCAGGAAAGGGTGGCGCGCATTGAGCGCGCCAGGCAGTTGATGGCCACGCACAAAATGGACGCCATCATTCTGGCTAACAATGCGACCAGCTCGCTCTACTTCGCCAATATCCGGCTGAATGGCGGCGAGCGCCTGTGGGCCCTGGTCATTCCGGCCAAAGGCAGGCCGTTTATCGTGTGCCCGGCCTTTGAAAACGCGAGGGCGCATGAACTTCTGGAGGCTGGGCCGTTCGGCAAGGACGCCGACGTCCTCACCTGGCAGGAGGATGAGAGTCCCTTCGCGCTCACGGTGAAAGGCCTGCGCGATCGCGGCCTCTCCACCGGACGGGTAGGCCTCGACGAAGAGATGAAATTCATCTTCGCCAACAGCATCGCCCAGGCCGGCCCCTCTCTGAACTTTGTCGTCGCCACTCCGGTCACCGGCGGCTGCCGCATGATTAAGGATGCCCATGAAATCGAATGCATCCGAACCGCCTGCGCAGCGACCCTCGCCGTCTACAAGGCCGTCTACCAGTCGCTGCAGGAAGGCATGACCAATCTCGATGTGGTGCGTCTGGTGAACCAGGGCTATCAGCAGGTCGGTCTCCACGGCGAAGCCTCGCTCAACATCGGCTCCTTTACCGCCAGCCCCCACGGATCGCGCTCCCTCCAGACGATTCGCGAAGGAACCATCCTGATGATCGACAACGGCTGCGAGGTCGAAGGCTATACGTCGGACATTACGCGGACCTTCGTGCTGGGCAAGCCGACCGACAAGATGAAGAAGATCTTCGATATCGTGCACCACGCCCAGCAGGCGGCTCTGCAGGCTGCGCGCCCCGGCGTGGAACTGGCCGGCGTGGATGCGGCCGCCCGCAAGGTCATCGTCGATGCCGGCTACGGTCCGGGATTCAAGTACTTCTCCCACCGCGTCGGACACGGCCTCGGCATGGACATGCACGAGTGGCAGTACCTGGTGAAGAACGACATGTTCGGCTGGGAGCTCCACCCCCGCCTGCAGCCCAACATGGTCTTCAGTGACGAGCCGGGCATTTACATCCCCGGCGAGTTTGGCGTCCGCCTCGAGGACGACATGCATATCGGCGAAAACGGCGCCGAGTTGCTCACCCCGCCCAGCCCCTCGCTGGAAGATCCGTTCGGAAACGCATAGCCCGGTCGGACATTGTCCGACATAACTTCCGGCATTGTCAGACACAAAGAGGACCGGCGCCGCCGGTCCTCTTTGTGTATCGCCTGCCTTCCGGCTCAGCTCTGTTTCCCGTATTCCGTCACCGCCGGTGGGTTGCGGAACTGCGTTCCGCGCTGGTGCCAGTAAGGGTAGATCGGCGCTTGCTCGCTGGCACGGTCCAGCTTCTCCACCTGTCCCGGCGTCAGGTTCCAGCCCGCCGCCTCCAGGTTCTGCTGCAGCTGCTCCGCATTGCGCGCACCCACAATCACGCTGGAAACCGTAGGCCGCTGCAGCAGCCAGTTCAGCGCGATCTGCGGAATCGTCTTCCCCGTTTCTTTGGCCACTTCATCCAGCGCGTCGACCACGCGATAGAGATATTCGTTGTCCACCGGCGGCCCGGCCTCCGACGTCTTGTGCAGCCGGCTGACTTCCGGCATGGGCTTACCGCGCCGCAGCTTCCCCGTCAGGCGCCCCCATCCCAGCGGGCTCCAGACCAGCGCGCCCACGCCCTGGTCCATGGCCAGCGGCATCAGCTCCCACTCATATTCCCGCCCAACCAGCGAGTAGTACACCTGGTGCGCCACATAGCGAGGCCAGCCGTAGCGATCGCACACGTCCAGCGACTTCATCAGAGCCCACCCCGAAAAGTTCGAGCAGGCAATGTAGCGTACCTTGCCCGCGCGGACCAGGGTCTGCAGAGTATCCAGCGTCTCTTCGACCGGCGTGAACGCGTCGAAAGCGTGCATGTGGTAGATGTCGATGTGGTCCGTTCCCAGCCGCCGCAAACTGGCGTCGCACTGTTCCAGAATGTGAAACCGCGACGTGCCGAGGTCGTTCACACCCTCGGCCATCGGGAAGAACACCTTGGTCGAGATCAGGACCTGGTTGCGCTTCCTGCCCAGCGCCTTTCCCAGAATCTCCTCGGCCAGGCCATTCGAGTACCCGTTGGCCACGTCGAACAGATTCACCCCTGCCTCGATACACAAATCGACAAGGCGGCGACCCTCTTCCACGCCCGTATTGCCCCACGCGGAGAAGAACTCGTTACCGCCGCCGAACGTGGCGGCGCCAAAACTGAGAGCGGAAACTTTAAGTCCGGAGCGTCCAAGAAAACGATAGTCCATAGCCTCAAGGATGCGTGAGATCTGTGGATCGGTGCAACTCATCGCCCAGGATCCGGGACCTCACCGAACGGAATCCTGGAATCAGCCAGTGCTTCTCAGTAAGCGATCTTATTCGGCGACTCCAGCCATAGCTGGAACGACTCCCACGCCTCGTCGTGCAGAAGCGGCGCGCTCGCCACGCGGCGCTCAGATGCCGGCAGGGCGAATTCGCGATACAGGGCCGCGTCGTCGAAAGCAATCTTCGCCGCGTCCGCGCTGGTATTGCCGTACCAGATGCGGTCGATATGCGCCCAGTAGATCGCGGCCAGGCACATCGGGCAAGGCTCGCAGCTGGTATAGATCTCCGCGCCTTCCAGGCTGAAGCTCTTCAGCCGGAGGCACGCGTCTCGGATCGCGACTATCTCCGCATGAGCAGTAGCGTCCCAGGTGCGGGTGACCGAATTCGCCCCTTCGCCCACGATGACGCCGTCGCGCACGATCACCGCCCCAAAAGGTCCGCCGCGGCCCTGTCGGACATTGTCCGACGCCAGCACAATGGCACGCCGCATAAAGTCCGGGTTCGGTTTCGGGTTCATGGTGAGGCGCCGCCCGTAGCTATCCTACCGGGACTGCTCTCCCAGCGTGTCCGACACCTGTCGGACACGCTGGCTGCAACCCCGCTAAACCGTAGCGGCCCGGCCTGTCTGCCCGCATGGCTTCTTCTTCAGGTGAACGTAGCGCCACAGGTTGGCAGCCGCCACCACGATGCAGACCGCCACGGCCCAGGGAAACATCCGCGCCAGCCAGTGGTTCATTGACTGCGTGACCTCCAGAGCCTTTTCCGCCGTGAATGTCGGCGAGGTAACGGCAGCCACCACACCGGCTTTCAGCAGCCAGCAAAAAAACCCGGCGCCCACCAGATCGACGAGCAGCCGAACCGTGATCCGCGGCGCCGTCCAGAACGGCCGCACCAGGTTGAGGCAGGCGAGCCCTGCATTCGCGAGCGTGAGCGCCAGGATCGCCCAGAAGAAGATCTGCCATTGCCCGGTGAACAAAATATGCAGATCGCCCAGATGGAAGCTGAACGGCGCTGCCATGTTGGCGATCCACCACAGTAGCACCGCCAGGTTCACCGCCAGTTCGATGGCAGACGTGGAGCGGGGGATCAAACTCGGATGTCGGACAGGCGGCAGCTTGCGCGGATTCCACGACTCCAGAATGTGCTGCTGGGCATGCGTTCGCTCAAGGATCGCAAACACCAGCGTCACAATGCCCATGGCCGCAAACCATCCGGTCCAAAGGTGCGACCAGGTAAGTCCGGCCAGCGAAAGCCAGTGATGCGAGCGGACCGCGCCGAAGCCGGGACTCAGCAGCGTCACCAGCCACCCCAGAAACATCGGCGCCAGCAGAACCAGCGTCACCACCATCGCCACAAACCGGTAGATGGGGAACAGCAGCGGCCCAATCAGCGACTGCTGCGGCAGATATCGATTCGCCACCAGAATCGGCGACCCGCGCTGGCGCAGGAGCTCCTCTACCTCGCCTTCGCTCAGCGGGTGGCCCAGCGCCCTCGACCGCTCCTCGATCTCGGAGCGGATGTCTTCAGAAAGCTCGGCGATCATGTCGTCCTGCTGCTTGCGTGGCAGCCAGAAGCGGACGGCCTGCAGATAACGGTTAACGAGATCCATGATGATTCTCCCGGAAAATGGCGCGGACGGCGTTGTCAAGGTGCTGCCACTCGGCCATGAGCTGAACAAGAATCCGGCGGCCGTCGGCGGAAAGGCGGTAGAAGCGCTTGTTGCGTTTTTCATGCTCCCGCCACTCGCTCGCCAGCAGGCCCTGAGACTCAAGGCGGCGCAGCAGCGGATACAGCGTCCCCTCATCCATCTCCATGCCGTTCTCGGCCAGTTCCCGGCGCAGGGTGTAGCCGTACTGCTCGCTGCGCAGGGCGGCCAGCACCGCCAGTACGAGCGAGCCGCGGCGAAGTTCAAGTCGGAGATTGTTGAGGGCGTCAGGCTGCATAGCGGTACGATGTCGAGCATCGTATATGCCATACACTATGCGTTACACAGTATAAGTGTCAAGCGAAAAAACACCGTATAGCGTGTACGGCACAGCGTCCTGCGCTCCCGAGGCTGAAGGCAGTTACTTTGCTGCGGGAGTGACGCTGCAGCGGCCGATGGCCCGCTCAAACCAGCCGCAGACCTGAACCCCGGTCTGGCGAGGCATAAAATCCCGAGCGCTGAAATTCACTCGCGACGGAAGAGGCGGAGCGGCTCGGCGAGCAGCCAATAGCCGGTCAGTACCCCGGCGCTTTCCAAAAACAGATACACGCTGATGACGAGAATCCGCCGGGAGCCATGAGGCGAAGGGCCCGGTTGCGCGAGTTCCTGTCCGACAAGAAATGCCCCGCAGACCAGTCCAATCAGCATCGGAAGAATCCATCCGGAGCGCCGCCGACTGAGCCATGCAGGCAGGTGGACGGTTTTCCGGCTGCGGTTTCCGCCGGTGACAATAGGTCTCCGGCGCCATGGCGACACAAGCGCGACGACATCGTCCACCAGATCGCTGTCGGACACCTCCGAGGTCGGCAGCAGCGCGGTACCGGCAGACCGGATCGCCACGAACAGCAACACGGCGCCGCACAACGCGGTAAGAATCGCTCCGGAAACAGAGTTCCGCACATGCTCCGGGTAAACGGCTAAAAGAATCAGGGCTGCGCCAGGCACAGCAAGTTTTCTCATCTCCGGACGAGCCGGCGGACACGCCTCGCGGGTCGCCAGCAGAAACCAGCCGCCGGCAGCTGCCGACCAGAACAGCAGCAAAGCCGTCACCGCGAAGAGCTGGATTCCCTGCGGCCGGCCCAGCCAGAGACCGCGATGCCGGGCCATGGCGATCAGATCGCTCAGGCAGGTAAATCCCACCGCCGCCGCCGTCATCAGGGTGCCCCGTCGAAAAACGCCGACGGCTGCACGTTCGTCCGCGCAGGGCCGAAACGCCCGGACCAGCGACACAAACATCATGAAGAGAACAAACTGCACGGCGAAGGAGCCGACTGCGTCGTACGGGTCTTCGCTGAAGGGATTAACCGCGGACCAAGGGCTCCAGTGCTTCGCCATCTGAAACTGCAGCAGGAAAGCCAGTCCCAGCAGGCACACCGCCAAACCATCCCTGCGGAGAACCCAGCGCATGGCAACTCATTGTAGGCGTTTGGATCCCCGCGGCGCCGGTACGGAAAAAAGCCGGGAGGCAACCGCAACGGTGGCCTGGACGTACCGGCCATGTTATTCTTGGACCAGACACTTAGGAAGTGGAATCGACGAAATAGCAGAGGAGTACGCACGGACGTGCTGGCACCCGAAAAGAAAACCGAAGTTATTGCGCGTTACCGCACCCATGACAGCGATACCGGCAGTCCTGAGGTGCAGATCGCAGTTCTCAGCGAGCGCATTGGCGACCTGACCGAGCATTTCAAGCTCCACGCGAAAGATCATGCCTCGCGCCGCGGCCTGCTGATGCTGGTGAGCAAGCGCCGGCGGTTGCTGGACTATCTGAAAACTCACGACTCCGAGCGGTATCGGACTGTCATCACGAGGCTGGGTATTCGTAAATAACACGGCCGGGCCTGGTCTTCGGCGCGCGCGCGACGAGAACCGAAAGAGCACGGACCGTGAGGGGCGACGCCCTTTCCTGGCTGCAGCCCCGGTCGAAAGCAGCACCCGCGATCGCAACTCTCCGCTCTTCCCGGCTCCCCATCACCCGCAGCGCCGCGGATGCCCGCCCGATCGCCCCATCACGAAAAGAGGAAACCATGAAGCAGGAAGTATCGGTCGAGCTTGCCGGCGGCAAGCGGCTGTCCTTTGAAACAGGCCGCATGGCCAAACAGGCCTCGGGCGCTGCCCTGGTCACATCCGGCGACACCGCTGTGCTGGCTACGGCGGTTGCGTCCCCCGATCCCCGGGAAGGCATCGACTTCTTCCCCCTCACCGTCGACTATCGCGAGTACGCGTACGCCGGCGGACGCATCCCCGGCGGGTTCATCAAGCGCGAGGGTCGCCCCAGCGAGCGCGAGATTCTCACCAGCCGGCAAATTGACCGGCCCATCCGCCCCCTCTTCCCCGAAGGCTTCCGCAACGAGACCCAGATCATCGCCCTGGTCTTTTCGGCAGACAAGGAGAACGATCCGGACATCATCGGCATTAACGCGGCAGGCGCCGCGCTGGCCTTGTCGGACATTCCCTTTGGCGCGACCATCGGCGCGGTGCGCGTCGGACAAATCAACGGCGAGTTCGTCATCAATCCGTCCTATCCGGAACGCCGCGAGAGCAAAGTCAATATCACCGTGGTCGGCACCAAAGACGGCATCGTCATGATCGAGAGCGGCGCCAGCGAAGCCTCTGAAGAGACGGTGGTGGAAGCCATCGAGTTCGGTCACACCGAGATCAAAAAGATCGTGGCCGCCATTGAGGATCTGGTGGCGCGCGCCGGTAAGAAGAAGCGCGACGTCAAAGCTCCGGAGTTCGATCAGGCATATTTCGATGCCCTCGACACGAAGATGGGCGCGCGGTTGAAAGACGCTCTGGACACCAAGGCGCATCCCAAGCTCGAAAGCCAGGTGCTGGTCAAAGCCATCCAGGACGAGCTGAAGGCCGAGATCCCCGACGACGCAAACGCCGCAGCGGCAAAGAAGAAGCTCGCGCACTATTACGAAGCGCTGCGCGAGAAGATGTTCCGCGAGCAGGTGGCGAAGGAGCGGATTCGCCCCGATCGCCGCGCATTCGACGAGATTCGTCCCATCTCCATCGAAGTCGGCGTTCTCCCCCGCACCCACGGCTCGGCGCTCTTTACCCGCGGCGAGACGCAGGCGCTGGTGACCGCGACTCTGGGCACCACCGACGATTCGCAGCGTCTGGAGACCTTCGAGGGCGAGCAGCGGAAGAAGTTCATGCTCCATTACAATTTCCCGCCGTTTTCGGTGGGTGAGACGGGCCGCATGACCGGCGTAGGACGCCGCGAGGTCGGACACGGAGCGTTGGCGGAGCGCGCCATCACCGCCGTCCTGCCGGGCGAAGATGTTTCGCCCTACTCGCTGCGCGTTGTGTCCGACATTCTGGAATCCAACGGCTCTTCGTCGATGGCCTCCGTCTGCGGCGCCAGCCTGGCCCTGATGGATGCCGGCATTCCCCTCAAAGGCTCCGTCGCCGGCATTGCCATGGGTCTGGTCAAGGAGGGCGACGACTACGCCATCCTTACCGACATCGCAGGCGCTGAGGATCACTACGGCGACATGGACTTCAAAGTCGCCGGCACCCGCAACGGCATCACCGCCCTGCAGATGGATATCAAAATCGGCGGCATCACCGGCCAGATCATGCGCGAGGCGCTGGAGCAGGCGCGGCGCGGACGCATGTTCCTTCTGGACACGATGGAGGCTGTCCTCAGCGGACCGCGCACCGAGAAGTCGAAGTTCGCTCCGCAGATCCGCACCCTGCAGATCCCAACCGACAAAATTCGCGATCTGATCGGGCCCGGTGGCAAAACCATCCGCGGCATCATCGAAGCCACTCAGGTCAAGATCGACGTGGATGACACCGGCCGCGTCAACGTGGCGTCCAGCGACGAGGAAGGCCTCAGGAAGGCGCTGGCCATGATCAACGATCTGACCGCCGTGCCTGAAGTCGGCAAGACCTACCTCGGCAAAGTCGTCCGCCTGGCGGAATTTGGCGCGTTCGTTGAAATCTTCCCCGGCACCGATGGCCTGCTGCACATCAGCGAAATCGCCGAGAATCGCGTCCGCGAAGTGAAAGACGAGCTGCGCGAAGGCGATCAGGTCATGGTCAAGGTCCTGGGTGTCGAAGGCAATCGCATCAAGTTGTCGCGCAAAGCCGTGCTGCGCGAGCAGCGCCAGAAGCTTGGCCTGCCCGACCCCGTCCAGGGCGGCGACATGGCGGCCTCGGGCGATCGTCCGGAGCGTTCTGAACGGAGTGACCGCGGCGAGCGTCACGATCGCGGCGAACGGAGCGAGCGGTCAGAACGTCCCGAGCGCGCGCCGCGTCCCCCGCGTGCGGCCGCCCCCCCGCCGGAAGAGCGTCAGCCAAACTCCAACGCCAGCACCATCATGATCGAGGGTGGCGAAGACTTCGAAGAAGAAGAGAGCAATCTCGAAGAAGGCGAAGAGATCAACTTCAACCGCGCCGATGGCGTTCCGGTTGTCACCGGTCCCGCAGGCGAACGCCGGCCGGGTGGAGGCGGCGCTGGTGCTGCTGGTGGAGCAGGCGCCGGAGCAGGCACCCGTCGCCGCCGTCGTCGCGGACGCCGGCCAGGCCCGGGCGGCAGCAGCAGCGGTGGCGGCGGCGGAAGTCGCGGCCATCAGTAACCACTGCACTTTGCGCAATTTGTCACAGGCCGGACGGCAATCGTCCGGCCTCTCATTTTTCAGGATTTTCGTGGCGTCCAACCGCCCCGCACATCCGTCTAACCTCATCAGGAAGCGGACCTTTTTCGCCATTTACTGTTCTGGCAACGCTGCATCCTCTCTCCTCTTCCGGGCATCCTCTCATCAGGTAGACTGTCGCCAATGAGTGCTTCGATGTACATCGTCGTCGAGGGAGAAGACCCCGGTTACGACATTTTTGTCAACGGTCATGCCCTCGCCCGCAACGAAGATGCCCTGGAAAAGCTGGCTCTGCGCCTCGGCGTCAAACCTCTGCTGGAGTTCTTCTCCGCCGACGAGAATTCCATGGCCCTGCTGCTCGAAGAAGGCGCGGGCGATCCGGAGTGGGCGCGCACGCTCCCCCCACCCCAGTGGTTTGCCCCCGAAGACGGCCTGATCACCATCTGCACCCTCCACGATTTTCTGCGCGAGGCCCCCTCCGCCCTCGGTGCGGAAACCGCCTCGGTGGTCTCGGAGCTGGAAGAGTACGAGCGCGTCCTGCGCAAGACCGCGATCCGCAATCTGCGCTGGCAGCTAGCGGTCAGCTGGAAGTAAGCGGCAGAGTTTAGGAATCAGACTTCAGCAATGAACAGGCAAAAGCGGCCCACAGGCCGCTTTTCTGTTACCACTGCACGCCAGGATACAGGCTCGGCAGCCGATCCACCTTGAACTGATCCTGATTCGGCGTCGTGCCCTGCCACACCAGCTGCGATGCCGAGGAATTCAGTTCCTGCACGATCGTCCCCGTCAAAGGCCCGCAGAAGTCCACATGCACATCGCTGTTGGCCAGCTGCTGCACATCGCCCCCAAAGAAGCTGAAGTAGCTGTTGGGCGGAACGTAATGGGTCACCAGCGTGGCCGTCAGGTTGCTCTCGTTGATCTCCAGCACCGGCACCGTCGAGTAGCACTGCGGCGACGTCGGCGCATCCGGCTTGCAGTTCACCTGCCCGCTCGGAAAGATGCGGTCGTTGCCGTTGTCCATCAGCCCGATGCGAAAAACCCCCGTCGTGTTCGGCGTGAAAAAATTCATCCCATGCTGTGCGTAGAACCAGTCTGTCGGATCGACCCCGCCCACCAGCTTAAAGTCGCCTCCCTCGCCCAGGTGCCACAGAATATTCCCCGAGCCTTTCCCATCGTTGAAGTCGATTTTGATGATCCAGTTCTGGTGCCGCATGGAAAGCAGCAGATTATGATCGTCGCTCGAATACAGCACGTCGTTCGAGTGCGTCCAGTCCGGAAAGTTCATCGGATGGCGGTTGATGTCCAGATGATCGAAGGTGCTCCACACCCAGTCCGGATTGCCGTTCGCATCCACATCCACCAGCACGTCGCCCAGCACCCCGGTCGTTCCCGGACGTCCCGGCAGATTCGTGAAGTTCTTCGCATACGCCGTCAGCAGCACCCAGTGCCCGTTCGGCAGCGCAATCACATTGTGGTGAAAACTCTTCAGCTGGTAAGCCGAGCCATCTGAATCGTGAAACCCGGCCGCGGACAGTCTTTGGTTGAGCTGATCCATTGTGAGGTTGCGCACCGTGTTCCCGGCAAGGTCGACTTCGCGGACCTCATTCAGCGTCCCCGGATGCGCGTTCGCCACACCTGCTGTCAGCGACGACAGATACGAGATCACCATCAGCATGTCGCCATCGGGCAGCAGCTGCGCGCCCTGGACCGTATCCAGCGTGGTGCCCTCGTACGTATAGGTCCAGATCACATGCCCCTCGAGATCCGTGGCAAACAGCTGCGTCTGCGTCGCCGGGATAATCGTGTTCCACAGCTCGATGCCCGACTGCGGTGTGCCGGGATTCGTAACCGTCAGGGGGCTGGTCGCCGGCGGCGTGCCCGCAGTCAGCGGCAGCCCGGAGGAGAACTGATCGTGGTCCACATCCGTGAACGTGGCGCCGTCGTTCAGCACAATCTGCGCGCGCATGTGATACCTCGTCTGCGCCAGCATCCCCGCCACCAGCAGGTTGATCTGCCCGCCATAGGCTGTCGGTGTGCTCACCTGCCACGTGTTCCGCCCGTAGCTGGCCGTGGGACCGAAGTCCACTGACACCTTGCCCGGCGCCGGCAGATACACCGTGTATTCCACCACCTGTGGATTCTTCGTGGGATAAATCACGCCCTGGTCGATGATCGAGGCCACCGCCGTCGCCTGGTTCTGCTGCGGCGACGAAGCCAGCTCCGCCGTGATGCTGGCGTTGATGCTCTGCGGCAGCGACGCCGGCGCTGTGTACTTCCCCGTGGAGTCAACCGTCCCGAAGGCCGCGCTGCCCCCCGCAACTCCGTTCACCAGCCATGTCAGCGCCCCTCCGCTGGTGGACGACGCCGTGAATTGCTGGCTCTCTCCCGGCGCCAGCGCCACATACTCCGGGCTGATGGCCACAGACCCGAAGCTTCCCGCCACCGGCGGCGGCTGCGTCGGTGCGGACTGGGGCGGTGGCGGTTGGCTCCCCTGCGTGACACCGCAGCCCGCGAGGCTCACCACAAGCAGGCCCGTCAGCGCAGTCGCGAGGAGGCCCCCGCGCGTTGTCTTCACAGATCGGACTCCGGTACTTGCAAACAAATTAAGGCCGCCCGGGGACCATCGATGCCAGCGATGAGCAGTGGACACGAGCGCCAGAGCCTGCAGGTAATTTGCGGTTACGCGCCAGTCTCCCGGAAAGCCGAGAGGCTGGCGCGTAACCCGGTCGGAAATTAGAACCGAATGCCGAACGTCACCGGAATCAGGCCTTCCGTGCCTTCGCCATTCGTCGTGGAAGTGGGCCTCGGCGAATCGACGAAGACATACCGTGCCTCGGCAAACAATTTGGCGTTGCTGTCCTGGCCGAATGCCTTCCAGTAAATGCCCAGACCGGCATCGAAAGCTCCCTGGGTGCTGGAGAAGCTCGCCACCGTAACCGGCGCATAGCCGTAATAGCAGAAGTAGTAGCACTGCTGCACCGACTGCAGATCGGTAAAGTTCGTCACCTTGCGCGAGAACCCGCCGCCGCCTGTAACGTAGGCCCCGGTGCTCTTGCCCGAATAAAAGTAGTAGATCGGATCGAACAGGATGAGGTGGCTGTTGATGTTGCCACCCTGCGCACCCACCGCAGCGATGGTGGCGCCCGGAATCTTGTTCCGGTCGAACTGATACTCAACCACAACGCCGAACTTCTTCGTGAAGTTCCAGCCGCCCCCAAACGTCAGGTTGTAGCCCCAGGTGTCATAGCCATTCGCGTCGTTGCCAATGGGCCCGGTGAAGCCCGCGCCCGCTACGATGGCGATATGGCTCATGCGGCTCTGACCGTTGGGGTAAGAGGGATACCGGTTGTTGCTCCGCCCGCCGTACTGCGGCGAGCCGTTCGCTGCCGCCAGCGAAAAGTGGTACGGAGACGAGGACCCCCCTAACAGCTCGTCTGAACTCAGAGACGCCTGATAGATCACCGAGCTGGATGAGCTCTGCGCATCCGCCGCGAGGTTCGGAGCTTGAGAGGTCTGGGCGACGGCAGGGAGAGTGCAACCGAGGGCGACAGCAGATGCAACCGTCAACAGGCGCCGCAGCAGCGCGCTATTCCGATTAGAGTTCGCAAACATTTTGAGAACACCTCAGAGTCGTTGAAAGTACGAAGCCGGAAAAAAGCAGGCTCCACGCCTGCCTCATGTACGTATTGGACACGGAAATTCTTTCTAAGTTGCAGAGTAAGATGCTTTTTCCTGATCGCCAGGACGCCTTTGAGGGCCCCGAGCCCACTGCGCCAAATTCGGCCGGGACCGGACCGGGCCCGCTGCACCCGGTCCCCCCCCGCATTTTACCCCTGAATGTCGAATTGCTCCGGCGGCAGCGTCGGATCGCTCTTGACCAGGATCGTCTTGCCGATCATCTCCTCGAGCTCATTCAGCCACTTCGCATTATTCGCCTTCAGCACCTTCACCACGTCCGGATGCACCCGCAGCAGCACATCATTCCGGTCGAAGTGCCGCATCATTTTGCGCATTTCCGTATAGATTTCGTTGGCCACCGTCGCCGGGCTCTTCACCATGCCGGTTCCCGTGCACACCGGGCAGGGCACGCTCAGGGTCCGCTCCAGTGACTGCTTCACCCGCTTGCGCGTGATCGCCACCAGCCCGAAATCGTTAAACTGCAGCACCTTGGAGGGTGCCCGATCCACCGTCAGCGCGTCTTCCAGCGCCTGGGTCACCTTCTGCCGGTTCCGCCGCTCGTCCATGTCGATGAAGTCGATCACGATGATCCCCCCCAGGTCCCGCAGCCGAATCTGCCGCACGATCTCCGGGATGGCATCGAGGTTCGTCTTCAGGATGGTGTCCTCGAGGCGCGCCGTCTTGCCCACGTACTTGCCCGTGTTGATGTCGATCGCCACCAGCGCTTCCGTCTGGTTGATCACGATCGACCCGCCCGACTTAAGCCATACCTTCGACTTCAGCGCCTTGCTGATCTCTTCCTGGATGCCGAACTGCTCGAACAGCGGCATCTCCTTCGTGTAGAGCTTTACGCGCCGCACCAGCGACGGCTGAAAGCGGTTCAGGAAGCGCACAATCCGCTCGTACTCCACCTCGCTGTCCACCCAGATGGTGGCGAAGTTGTCGCTCACCTGGTCGCGCAAAATCCGCTCGATCAGGTTCAGATCGTGATAGATCAGCGCCGGCGATTTGGCCGCGTCCGAGCGCTGCTTGATCTCGCTCCACAGATTGATCAGGAACCGCAAATCGGCGCGCAGGTCGTCCTCGCTCGCGCTCTCCGCGGCTGTCCGCACGATGAAGCCCCCCGACGCGCTTCCCTTCTCGCTCACCAGGATCCGCTTCAGCCGCTGCCGCTCCTCATCCGATTCGATCTTGCGCGACACCCCAACGTGGTTCACCGTCGGCATGAACACCAGAAACCGCCCCGGCAGCGCGATGTGGCTGGTGATGCGCGCTCCCTTGCGCGCAATCGGCTCCTTGGCAATCTGCACCAGGATTTCCTGACCCGGCTTCAGCAGCTCGCTGATGATGGGCAGGTCCGAAGTCTGCATGTTCGGCCGCCGTCCTCCATGGCGGCGTCCCGGCTGCTGGCGTCCGCGCCCTCCGCGTCGCCCAGGGCGGCGATCCTCACGCCGTGCCGGCGCTCCACCCCCTGCCGCCGGCTCTTCAGCCGTCTCTTCTCCGGCCTCCTCCAGCTCCTCTTCCCCGGCATCTTCGTCAACTTCCGACTCGTCAGTCTCGGCAAAGCCACTCTGGAAGTCGTCCGTCTCTTCCTCTTCGCTGGCTTCCGCCGGCGTCGAGTACCCCAGCCGCCTTTCCACGTGCTCCTCGCGGACTGCCTCCTCGATCGTTGCCGCCTGGTCCAGCGTCTCCTCTTCCATCTCCTCGCTCAGGTGCTCGTCGTGCTCGCCTGGAATCGGCTCGAAATCGTACTCGTCCTCGTCGATCGTCTCCTCTTCCAGAACCCCCACCCCCGGCGCGTAGCCAAACAGCTGCTGCACCACTTCGCTCTCCGGAGAAACCTCAGTCGCCGCCGTCTCTTCAATCGCTGACTCACCTGCGGCCAGCGACGGCGCGGATTCCTGATCCCCGGCTTCCGGCTGTGTACGGCCCTCAGCCGCCAGCCCCTTCTCTTCGACCTCGGCTTCTTCCTCGTCCGAGGGCGCGGAGAATCGGAACTCGCTCCGCGGCGTATCCACGCGATGCGATGCCGAAGCCTCTTCCGGCTCGTACTCGTGCTCTTCTTCCAGAGTCTCTTCTTCCGCTGCGACCGCCGCCGCAGGCGTCGCTTCCTCCGCGAAAACACCGTGTTCCGTGATCGCTTCCGGCGTCTGCGCAATTTCCGCGCCCGCTGCTTCCGCTACCGGCGCTTCCACCGCGTCTGCGGCTTCCGCCACCGTCGACTCCGGCGCAGCCACAGGAGCCGCCGGCCCTGCACTCCGGCGATGCCGCGACAGCGTCTCGCCCGGCAGTGTCGCTCCGCCGTCCCAGCCCACGGGCACTTCCACCAGCGTTGAAGGCTTCGAGCTCCCCCGGCTCACCGGCGCAGAACTGCGTCCCCCCGGCCCGCTCGAGGGCCCGTCCGACGACGCCCGCGATTCTGCCCCCCGCCCGCCATACTTCGACAGCGACTCGCCCGGCAAAACTATCGGCAGGTTCTTTGCCGGGATGCCCCCCGGCGCGCCCCGTTCCGGCAGCGATACCGGTTCGGCGCTGATCGCCTCTTCCACAAACGCCGGCGATTCAAGCGTGTTGTGCGTCTGAGCGCGCGGCTCCGAGCGCCCCTCGCCCCGGTCACCGCCCCGGCCCTCTCGGTCCCCCCGTCCCCGGAAGCCTCGTCCCCGCCGCCCTCTCCAGCGGCGCATGCCGGACTCGCCTCCCTCTTCGTGCTCCTGGGGCCGTTCACCGCGCCGCGGAGCTTCTCCAACCGCGGACAATTCCGGTTCCGCTTCCTGGCTCCGCCCACGGGATTCTCCCGGCAACGCGCGAGGCTCCCGCGCCTCCCGGCCTTCGCGTCCGCCGCGGCCCTCGCGGCCCTCGCGGCCCGGCCGCCGCTCCCGTCCACTCCCGGCGTCCACCCGCTCGTACTCTTCGGATTCTTCCTGCTCTTCCAGGAAATCCGTCACGTACAAAAACGCATCGCGCTCCAGGCCCACGTCGACAAATGCCGACTGCATGCCCGGCAGCACCCGCGTTACTTTCCCTTTGTAGATGGATCCGGCTAAGGTGTATTCGTTTTCGCGCTCGTAGTAGATCTCTGCGAGCTGATCGTCTTCAAGAATCGCCAGCCGCGTCTCGTGCGGCGTGCTCGATATGCAAATTTCTTTCGCCATTCTGCCTCAAATCGCCAGGGCAGACGGCACGGATTACCGGAAAAGACCGGAGATGCAGGACGATGGACCGGTATCGGTCGCACGCCAACCCCTGCCGCCCCTCCCTGAACCGTCTGGGGACCGTTCAGTGGGGGAAACCGGTGATAGTGTGCTGAGGATATTCATGTCTTCCGGAGATTCGTCCGCGTGCCCAGACCTTGTGACCGCTCCTGCCCATCGCTCTGGCGGGGTCGTTGCCCGTCTCTGCACGCTCATTCCTGATCCTGCCCGGCCCGTGTCCAACTTCCTGGCCGGTTATCAAATTTCGTGAAACTCAAACTGCGCCCGCCCTGCGGGCCTTACCTGCAAAACCTGTTTCCGCCTTAGTTCACAAACCGGCTCATCCGGACGTTCATTACCATGCCCAGAGCCAGGAACGTGAACAGCACCGACGATCCCCCATAACTCATTAAGGGAAGTGGGATGCCGGTCACCGGCATCAGCCCCAGAACCATTCCGACGTTGACGGCGATCTGAAATATCAGCACCGCTGCCACGCCCATTACCAGGAACGACCCTGGCAGGTCTGCGGCTGTCTGCGCGTTTTGTATCAAACGCATCAGTATTAAGAAGTATATCAGGAGCACCAGGATCGCGCCCACGAACCCGTGCTCCTCGCTGAATGCCGCAAAGATGAAATCCGTATAAGGAATGGGCAGAAAATCTCCCTGCGTCTGCGTTCCCTGGTTCGCCCCCCGCCCAAAAACCCCGCCGTCCCCCACCGCAATCTTCGACTGCAGAATCTGGTACCCCGTCCCCCGCGGATCCGCATCCGGATTCACGAAACTGGTCAGCCGCGCCTTCTGGTAGGGCTTCAGGATCTTCCCGCTCTTCCATACCACGCCCACGCACAGCAGCACCGCCAGCACCAGAATCCCGCCCCGCTTGAAGTCGATCCCCCCCAGAAACAGCCCCAGCAGCAGCACCGGCGTATACGTCAGCGCCGTGCCCATGTCCGGCTGCTTCAGCACCAGCAGCATCGGGACCGCCACCAGCCCCATGGCCTTGAAGATGTCGCGCCACGTCATCTCCCGCCCCGACAGGTTCGAGAAATACCGCGCCACCAGCACAATCAGCACCAGCTTCACCCACTCCGACGGCTGAAAGTGCGCGCCCCCCGGCAGCTTGATCCACCGTTTGCCCCCGTTGACCCGCGTCCCCACCGCCAGAACCGCAATCAGGGCCAGCAGACAGAAGCCGTAGAGCCAGTAAATGATCCCCAGCAGCTTGTGATAGTCGATCACCGACATCACGAACATCGCCCCCAGCCCGCCCACGATCCACAGGATCTGCATGCGCTGGAAGCCGTGAAATTTGGTGTGCAGTGTGGCCGAGTAGATTTCGAAAACGCTGATGACCGACAGCGCCAGCACAAAAGCCAGCAGCGTCCAGTCAAAGTCGCGGAGGGAGAGAAAACGCCGCATAAACCCGCAGCCGATCCGTCGAAGACGGTGGCCCCGTTCAAATTACTCTCAAGGGAGCTTCCCCTCGATTATCGCACCCCAGGCAAGCGCATCGCCCCCCACCGCCTCCCCCAAAGGTGCAGCAATGATGGCGAAAATGGGTGGACTTCCCTTCCGAAAAGCGGTCCGGCAGATGTTCGTGGGCAAAAGCGCTGCTGCAGATCCTGGTGGGCAGTGCAGGGCTCGAACCTGCGACCTCCTGCTTGTAAGGCGCATCGGAGGCCTTTCTACCAGTTTCACTCAATGTAGATAAGCATTACGCAATCAGGAGGATCGGAGGGATTCTGGCGCTGCCCCACTTCTACAGAAATCAACCATTTTCTTTTGAGGGTCCCCGCAGTTATCACCGCAACTGCGAGCAGCTCAGATCGATTCTCCCATGAACTTGAGCCGCGCCCGCAGCCGATCCATTTTGTCGTCCAATAGGCTCCCCTCCCGGGCTGAAAGGGTGATTTCCCTGCGCCTCTCCAGAATGGATTCGTACACCGAGCGCGTGTTTCGGACAAGGCGAGCGACAGCCTCTTTGTCATCCTCCGCGAAGAGGGCCGCGATTGTCTGCAGAGCCAGGTCCGCGTCATTCATCAGCATTTCGACTGCTATCTGGTGCCAGTCTCGGATCGGTTCCACAGCAGCCACCCAGCCTCCGCAACACTGTACAGCAGGGCCGCGCCCCCGGAAAGAGTAGCGGCCCCATGCCCTTCAGTTGTCTGGCTATTCTGCCTGGCGGCTGCCACCGGAGATGTGATGGATATCACTCATTGGAGCAGCCCTCAGCTGGTCCATTCGCCACTCACACTAAATAAGAGAGATTTTAAGTGTTGCGTTGAGTGTCGCTGTAAGTTTTGTCTTGACAATGGCTTGCGCTGGGGTTAAAGATTTGAAAAACGCGTCGGGCAGGTGGTGGAACACCCGCCCAAACGCTAACCCCAACGCCTGTTAGGAGGCATCGTGGCTAATCCAAAGTACCATCCCATTCCCCATCCACAACTGAAAAAGCCGCAGACGCGCAGTGCTGCGTCCAAGCTCGACTGGAATCTGCCGAAGCGACCAAAACGCACTCCACGCTCTGAATATGGTTTCATGCGCGAGTATGCGCTCCTCTGCGGCCTTGAGTCTGGACGTCCCACTGGAGGTGAGAGGTGAAGGGCTTCGCTGTTACCTTCACGCGCCGTGAAGTGGCGCTGACCCTCCGCATCGTCATGCAGAGCACATCGACCGAGCGCCTCGCTACGGCCACCGGCACCGCGGCGCCCGATCTGCGACGGATAGCCGCTGGCCGACTCGCACCGACGGTCCGTGTTCTTTCTTATCTTGGGTTCCGGTCTTCTGGCCGGAACTATGCCTGGCAGTTCGAATCCAGAACCGATACAACGAAGGAGACGCGATGATTCTTGCCGAAATGACGCCGACGACCCTCCCAGTCGATCCTCAACCAAAGACCGAAACATTTGTGATCCGAATGGAAATCAATCACATCGACAAATGCGCAGAGAAGATTACATGCAAATCTCGTGAAGACCTTGAAAGCGTTATCGTCAGCGCCTGTTCAACTTTTGCTCATGGTGAGCTTTATTCGCAGCGAGGGAGGGAGCTTCCCGTAAGGTACGAGGTTTTAGATGGACGCCCCGATCGCATCCTCCGGTTGATTAAGGATTTGGAAGCGATGCCGTACCGCTGCGGGTTAACGGTTAACCTCGCGCCCGACGAGGCGACCACCATCGCAGCCGGCGCGATCATCGTAAGATTCGAACCCAAATGGCTCTCAGAACGCGGCGATGAGGCGAAAAGGCTGCGAACAGGCCTCGACGAGGAGGAGCCGAGCTTTCCATACTCGCACTCCTTAGCCGAATTGGAGGAGTTTGCCAGCGGGGCGTCGCCTTCGGAAGGCGATCCTAGCGGCCTGTTGAGCGGTGATCATTACCACGCTTTGCTCTGCGAATTCGCATGGTGGATCAACGCGGCCGATGCACTACTTCCCGCATTGCAGCATACCGGGGATCGCGACAAGGATGGTTACATCGCCCCGGAATTTCATCCCCAGCGCGATCGACTCCTCGCGCTTGAGTCGGACTTCTGGAAAGTGCTTCCTGGAGCGCGCCGTTACGCTGTATGGGGGAATGGCTGCAATGAATCCGTCGACGAGGGGTTGGAACGGTCATTAGAACTGCTGCGGAAATATTTTGCGTATCGCAGCGCTGTCCTTGGACTCGCACGAATAGTTGTCTCGCCCGATCTCTGCGAGAGGCTGGAAAAGCGGATCTGAATCAATTGGCCCGAAAAAGAAGACGCTCCGGCGATGAACCGGGGCGTCTTGCCTTTTTCGGCTTATTGCTACTCCACCGGTCGGATTAGAATCGCCCTTTCTCAGCGCGCAACCCCGCAGCCAGGGCAGAATCGATCAGTCGCGCGCAGATAGTGGCCGCAACCTTGGCACGGCGACGCCTCTCGCGACGGCGGCAGCAAGACCGGATTCCCCTGATGTTCTATAGGTCGAAGGTCGAAAAACTGCGGCCGTCCCCGGCCGAGTTCCCGACCCGCGTCATGTCGCTCTAGGCTCAGTTGTCCCCGCGTACATTCCTGTCGCGAAATCCTGTCGCTCAAGACATTTCCGACGGAAACGCCGGCCCCAATCGTAAAGACGGTGAAAAGCCATCCGCCAATGAACGGCAACAGCATGATGAAAATGGCGAACCCGACCCCTTCGAGCACGAAGAAGATCCATAGCGGCGACGGGATGGAAGCCCCCGGGTAGATCAGGAAGATCCAGATCGCCGCGGCGCCATTCGCTGCAATGAGTAGCAACACGAGCGTTAACAGGTTTTGGCGCATCTTTCCGAGCCTCCCTGCTGATTTTGCGCCAAGAGTACATCGGACTCGGGACTACGTCCACCCATATCTGCGTGGGCAGCAGGCGTCCGCAGGTCCTATATGGCTCAATATTATGGAATTTCTCCTCTTGAGTTGCCAAATTGCGGTGGGAACTGCGGGAGGGGATGACTAACTGGACATGCCATTGACAGGTCACCGGATCGGGAATAGCGTTCCGCACGGCACTGAAATTGAATCCCCGGGTCTCGCGAGAAAGGAGACCTTGAATGGCGAAGGTTACTGCGTATCACACGAACTCTATCGAAGAGCCTCCTGAACATCGGGAGGTACATCACGATCACGATGACTGTAAAGATGGGAAGCGAATCCAGCAGAAGCATAAGGAAGACGGCACAGGCGGAAAGCCCCGCTGCAAAGAGTGCATCCGGTTGGGCTGATATACCCGCGATAGAAAACAATGCCAAGGCGCGGAGAGCGGGCCAGCTTCGACTCGCCTCTCCGCCGCCGTGCGCAAATTTCCAATCACGACTCACGTCGCGAATCGTCCATTGCGTGAACATCTTCCTCGGCGAGCGCCCCCTAAGCGGGCGGCTCGCCGAGATTGCGCAGACCGGAAAAACAGGACGGCTCAGGGAAAGCGTCCTGCCACCCACCGGGGAAAGGAGCCCGGTCCGGCCCATGCAAACTTGGTTCTAAATTAAAGAAGAATGCTGACGTCCGCCTCCGGATCCTGAAGGATCGCGTCGGCGAAATCTTTCCACTTGTCCGCTCGGCGATCACCGTCACCTGGCTTATCTGCGAGGGAAGCCGCGATCTCGCCACTCAGCCGTTCCCAGGCGGAGGAATTGCCGAAAGGAAGACCGGCCTTCTTAATCTCCCCCTGAATAACGACCTTTCGCGTCGACTCTGGCATAAGTTGCCAATTCGGTGGCAGAACGAACAAGCCGCGGAGCAATCCCCTGAGATACTCCACCCGCCGGGACGTCTCCTTCAGCTGCAAGGCAACCTGCTGAACCTCATCCGCGATCACCGCAGTCGCAGCAGTGTTAACCGCCGGCAGCAGCTCTGCAGCCTTGGCCTGTGCTTCTTCCAGTTCGCCGCGCGCGAGCTCCAACGTCGATTCCGCCGAGCTCAGTTCCTCTTTTGCGAGCAAGCGATCGCGCTGCCGCGCAGACAGCGTTTCCAGCCGCGCTGCATCACCGCCCTTCAGGGCATCGAGCCGAGCGCCGGCAATCGCGGCGTCCAGCCCGTCAAATTGCGCCAGCGCTGCGCGCGCGTCGTCTACGGCCGCCTTGGCAACGGCCAGAATGCTCTCGGCGGACGCTAAAGAGTCTTTTGCGGTTGCGGAGACCGCAATCGCTTCTGCCAGCTTCTGTCTCGCAACTGTCGTCGGCATGCTATCGCTCCTCCGTTCCGGTATGGCCACCGGCGACATTCCGGAGTTTGAAATCTGCCAGGCGGTTCTGCTGCTGCTCGGATACGATCTGGGCCTGCCTCCGAACCTGCTCGATGGATGTGGACGGAATGGCGGTTTTACCCCACACGGTCGCGAGGTTGATTAAGTCAATCGGGGCGTTCGGATCGCCTGCATTATTCGCCATGATGATGGGTTTCCTTTCTGAAGGGGTTGAGGGTTTGAGGAACGGCGGAACAGGAGATGCTGACGCGGCGGCAGAGCATATCCGCTACCTCATCGCTTTTAACTGGACCGTTTCCAGTGACTCGCGAAGCCTGGCCAGCGCGCGGGCGCGAATGTCGACGGCACGATGAGCAAACTCATGCCAGACCCGCCCGTAGAAAAGCTGGTGAACCCGAGCGATCCTAATTTGAATTTCGGACAGCGAAAGTTCGGCGGTTCCCAGGCCAAGCTCGCTCATTTCTGCGAGAAAGTCCTCGTGCTGCTGTTTGCGCGCGGTCTCGCCGTTTACGGCATCAGCCAATGGCTCTTGTGACCTCGTCATCGCCTTCCCTCCGGAATCGGGGCCTTGCCTCGCGAGACAAGGTGCTGGTTGAGGAGCGTTCGGCCTTCGCTGTAGTTTCTGCCGGCATAGAAGCTCATCACAGATGGCTCGGTCGCGGCATCTGCGACTCCGTCGTTACCACCGGTTTCCGGGTTCTCATCGAAGAACTTCTTCCAGCGCTGACCTTCCTCGTCCTCTTCACGAACCCGCGCCTCAGCGAGAACGTCCTCGATCGAC
>DASXFH010000385.1:0-6252 GCA_036489655.1 Acidobacteriaceae bacterium
TGGTCGGGGCCGGCGGCGAATTCGACGTTGTAGAGGCGGGGATGTTCCGGCGACCACAGCTCGAGGCCCGGCGCGGCAAAGGAGAAGCCGGCGCGGCCATTGGTATCGGTGGTTGCGACTTGTTCAATGTGGAGGTCGGGAATACGCAGGGAGACGTGCGTTCCGGCGGTCGCGCCAGTGACATGGACGTAGCCCTCGAGCTGGTCGGTTGAGCCGCGCTGGAGCTGGAGCGATTCGTCATCGATGTAGGTGTCGGGGACTTCGACCAGAGAGACGGGGCGGGTGATGCCGCCGTAATTCCACCAGTCTTTACGGATCGTCGGGACGCGATCGACGGTACGCGTATCGTCGACAGCGGCCACGACGAAGTTGTCGCCGTCGTGGACCAGGCCGGTGATATCGCAGTCAAACGGAGTGAAACCGCCCTCGTGGTCGCAGGCGTGCTGATCGTTCACGAAGACCGAGGCTGCGTAGCTGACTGCGCCAAAGTGGAGGAACAAGTGCGTGTGCGGTTTGGGATGGACGGTAAAGTCGCGCTGATACCAGAGGAGCCCTTCGTAGTAGAAGAGGGATTTGTCCTGGGAATTCCAGTCGCCGGGCACGTTGAGAGAGGGGGATCGGGAGAAGTCATACTGGACGAGCGGTCCGCCGGCGACATAGTGGGCGTTGGCAGCATAGCCGTGGAGGCTGGCCTGATCGGGATTCGGGCCCCAGCCTTCGCGGTAGGGATCGGGAATCGAGTGCCAGGGGCCATCCAGCGAGATCTGCGGGCGATGATCCACGTCAACCAGAAGCGTGGACCGCTGTGCCTGAAGGGCCGGAGCCAGGAAAGCTGTGAGACAGGCGACCGCGAAAAATCCATTCCTCAACATGGCGACATTGTAGAGCGACCCGCTCTGGACAGAGCTCAGGGAATGAGAAGTTCTGCGGCAGGAGGCTGGCTCCAGTCGAGCCGTTGCTGGGGAGCGTCCAGGAAAAGTGCGGAGGAGCCAAGGCCCATCCGCGCGAGGCGGTAGCTGGCGGCGGTGGCCAGCACACCCAGGCCGTAGCTCATGCTGCGGAGAAAGTTGATGGAGGAGGCTTCAGGGAAATAATGGGTGGGACAGGAAATCTCACCGACCCGGTAGTCGAAGTACAGAGCCTGAGCGAGCATCTGATTGTCGAAGACGAAGTCATCGGAGCAGGCATAAAGAGGGAGCCGCTCGAGCACCGAGCGATGCCAGGCGCGATAACCGGTGTGATACTCCGAGAGCTTCTGGCCCAGGGCAATGTTTTCGACTGCGGTGAGCACGCGATTGGACAGGTACTTATAGAGCGGCATGCCGCCGCTTAACGCGCCTTTGCCGAGGATGCGGGAGCCGAGGACGACGTCGTAGCTGCCGAAGGCGATCATCGCCGTCATGGCGGAAATCAGGCGGGGCGTGTACTGGTAATCGGGGTGGAGCATAACGACGATATCGGCCCCGCGATGGAGAGCTGCGGCATAGCATGTTTTCTGGTTGCCCCCGTAGCCGCGGTTTCGATCGTGGCGCAGCGTGTGCAGACCGAGTTCGAGAGCGAGGCGGCAGGTGCCGTCGGAGCTGGCGTCGTCGGTCAGGATGATATCGTCGACGATTTCGCGGGGGATTTCGGCAACGGTCTGGCGCAGAGTGCGCTCCGCGTTATAGGCGGGCAGAACGACGGCGATTCGTCGGGCGTTCAACATAGTGGAGGTTCCGTTGTCGATAACCGGATGTCGATGGTTACAGAGTACCTTTTAAATTGCCCATCGGGCAGACGGCAATTACAGGATTGTGGTAGGGACAGGGCAGCGAGCGAGCCGCGGCCGTGGGCAGCAGGAGCCAGGTGACGCCCCACGGGGCAAGGCGGGCCGCGCGCTCGGCTGGTGACATCTGGTCCAGCCCCTGTTCGGCCATGCTGCGCTGCTTCCAGGCGGGCGCAACGTCAGGGAAGATGGAGGCTACTCCTTCGTCTTTGTTATCGACGAGAACGCTGCGCTCGGCGCGGGCGCGAAAGCCGGAGAGGTCTTCGGCGGGAGAGGTGAGCAGGGTTGGGCTGATGGCGAAGACGGCATGGGGGGGCGTGTTTCTGCTGATCCATACCAGGGCTCGGCTCCATGGACTGGAAGGCTGCGAGCCCGGCCATTCGATGTGCGTGGAGCCTGACCACGCCTGCCGCGAAGCGACCAGCATGCCGGCGGCGGCAATGAGGAAGAGGAGCGGGGGCAGCCAGCGATGGCGCCAGGCAAAAGCGCGGCCGATGGCGCCTCCCAGAAGGACTAGGCCGAGGGCATAGATGAGTTGAAAGCTGCGCAGAAGCTGAATACGCGCGAGCAGATAGGGTCCCTGAGGATGCACGAACAGGAACGCCGCAACGCAGGTGGCGCCGCCGAGCAGGAAGCAGGCAGCGGCGAGTTTTCCAGCCGGGCGATGCCACTGGCATTTGCGCCACGCCACGGCGAAAAGGACCAGAGGCGCTGCCAGACCCAGCCACTCATACCATCGCCAGAATGCCGGGAAGAAATAGCTGCGACTGAGAACGGCTTCGCGATAGGCGGCGGTAACCGGGGTGTGCCGAAAGGCCAGCCAGAGACCGCCGCAGCCGAGGATGCCCAGAATGGAGAGCACGACAGCCGATCGCCATCGGCCATGATCGATGAGCAGGAAAACGGCAATGAAGCCAAGGAGGTAGGCGGCCATCTGGGGATGCATGGCGGTGGTGAGGGCGACCCAGACGGCTGCCAGGGTCCAGCGGCGCTCCAGCACGGCGGTCACCGCCAGCAGGCTGAAGGGTGTGGAGAAGGAGCGCGCCGTCAGATACGGATCCATGATGAAAAGCGCGGTGCCGGCGACGGGGAGAGTGAAACAGGCAGCGGCGAAGAGCACAGCAATCCAGGCCACCGCATCGTTGTCGAATACGCGCAGCGCCAGGCGCCGGCAGGCGTACAGGAAGAGGGCTGCAGAGAAGAGCCAAGCGGCGAGGAGCGACGACGCCAGCGGAAGATGCAATCCGCCAATGATGGTGGCGAGGATGTGGGAGAAGATGGAGACGCGCGTATGAGCCAGAACGAAGGCGCCATCGCCAGGGTAGAGCGAGGGATGGATCATGCGGAGAAGGCCGGCAATATAGATGGCGGCATCATCGGCCCAGGGATGATAGCCGTGGATGGCCGGGATGAGAGGAAGCAGGAGCAGCAGGATGAGGGCTTCGCGCGACATAAAGGCGAAGCGGGAACCGGTGGAGCGAACGGAGTCACAAGGAAGAGGAGAGGAATAATCCTCAGGACCCGGCTCAGTATGATCCAGAACCGGAGCCGCAGAAACAAGCTGAGCGCCATTGGCGCGCGGAGCGTTATCCGAATTCGACAGAAGGTACTCCCCTTCCTGAGAGAATACATGCAGAACTCGCTCCCCGCCGACAGGTGTCTGCAGCCTGAAAAGCCCTGAAGGGGTTGCCTGACGGAGGGGTGAGCCGAAGATGAAAAAAACACAATCTGCGCGTCAGAAAGGGCGCCCTGCGAGCGGCTCGGATGGGCCTTATTCCGCTTGTAGCCGGGATGGCGGGGTTTCGGTATCAGCTGTTGTTGGGCCGCCGCAGACGGAACCGGTTAGCGCAGTCGAATTCGTCGCGCAGTTCCGGGGTTTTGAGATTTTCGCGGATGTGCGCCAGTCGCTGTTCGAGGGCGTGGAGGGAACGCGCGATGGCGTCGGTATTGGTGTGGGCGATGTCGCGCCACATGGAGAAGGGGCTCGCACCCAGACGGGTCATCTCGCCCAGAGCGCGGCCCCCAATGGGAAGCAGGTCGGCGTTGGCGGCAAATTCGTCTTCGAGCAAAGCCGACAGAGCGGTGGAAACAAATTGCGGCAGGTGACTGATCCAGGCGCAGAGGGCATCGTGACGATCCGGGTCGAGATCCATGGTGCGGCAGCCGAACTTCGCCACCCAGGCGCGCCAGGCCTGCGCGACAGGCGATGGTTCTGAAGCCGCCTGGCAGGGCGTGAAAAGCCACACCGCGTCCCTGAATAGCTCCGCGTCGGCATTCTCGGCGCCGCCCACTTCCTTGCCGGCCATGGGATGTCCAGGAAGAAACCGAGGCTGGCCCGGGTCATTGTAGCGACCCGCTGCGCGTCCGCAGAGCACGCCCTTCACGCTGCCGACGTCGGTGACCAGTTGCTCGCTGCGCAGGACGGGTGCGAGCCGATCAAGCCACTCGAGGATCGTGAAAACCGGACCTGCAAGCAGGATGAGATCGGCCTGCGTGGCGGCGGTGAGCGGGTCGTCGGTGGCGACGGTAATGGCTTCGCGACGCAGCGCGGAATGAAGCTGTTCAGGGCTCGGATCCCAACCCGTAATGGAACCGGAGAATCCGCGGGCCCGCAGGGCGAGTCCCACAGAGGCGCCGATGAGACCGGTGCCGAGAATGGCGATGCGGGACTGGCTGTCCAGGCAGCCGGCGTTTCGCGCCAGGGCACCGCTATCCTGATTCAAATCGTGCGCTCCACCGCCGGCGCCATGATGCGCAGCGAGTCCATCAGCTGGGCAAATTGTTCGGGGTGGAGCGACTGCGCGCCGTCGGACAGCGCCTTGTCGGGATTGGGGTGAACCTCAATGAGCAGGCCGTCGCCGCCGGCGGCAATGGTGGCGCGCGCCATGGGAGGGACTTTGTCGCGTCGGCCGGTGCCGTGCGACGGATCGCCGAGGATGGGCAGATGCGAAAGCTTATGGACGACCGGAATCGCGGAGATGTCCATGGTGTTGCGGGTGTAGGTCTCGAAGGTGCGGATGCCCCGCTCGCAGAGGATGACGTCGTAGTTGCCCCCGGCCAGCAGGTATTCCGCAGAGAGCAGCAGCTCTTCGATGGTGGCGGCGATGCCGCGCTTGAGCAGCACCGGTTTGCGGATGGCGCCCAGTTCGCGCAGGAGGTTGAAGTTCTGCATATTGCGCGCGCCCACCTGGAAGAGGTCGACGTAGGGCAGCATCTGCTCGATCTGCGCAATCTCCATGACCTCGCTCACCACGAGCAGGCCGTGAGCGTCGCCGGCCTCGCGCAGCAACTTCAGCGCGTCCAGGCCCATTCCCTGGAATGAGTAGGGCGAGCTGCGCGGCTTGAACGCGCCGCCCCGCAGGAACTTCGCGCCCGCGGCCTGGACGATCTTCGCGCTCGAGAAGATCTGCTCTCGGCTCTCGACGGAGCAGGGACCCGCCATGACGACGACCTGCATGCCTCCGATGGAGACGCCGTTCGGGAAATGGACGACGGTGCCCTCCGGGCGGAAGCTGCGCCCGGCGAGCTTATATGGCGAGGAGATTCGGATGACTTCCGCCACGCCGGAGAGAACTTCGAAATCAGCATGTTCGAAAACGCCGGGCGTGCCCACGCCGGCGAGGATAGTCTGCACCGTTCCCGTGGTGCGGTGGACGTTGAAGCCGATTTCCGTCATGCGCGCGACTACGGCCTGAATCTCTTCTTCGCTCGCGCGCTCCTGCATGGCAACGATCATTGGTCTTTTCCTGTCGATTTCTGGTGGTCTTCCGTTACCGGCGCATTGCCGCGAGAGGCAAGCTCGTTCCGCTGCAGCGCGCGCATGACATCGACGATGCGCTCGTAAATGTGGACCAGCTCGATATCGGGCAGAGGCCCGGGATTGTGCGTGCGGACGTTCTCAAAAATGACGCGCTCGCGATTGGGCTCGTAAACGGGGAGTGAAGTTTGGCGCTTGAGGCGGCCGATTTCCTGAGCGGCTGCGGCGCGTTCGGAGATGAGCGCGACAATCTGCCGGTCCAGTTCGTCAATTTTGCGGCGCCAGGTTTCGATATCCATAGTCTTCCTGTGGGGCTGGCCGCCCCGGCGTTTCTTAGGTGTGGGTCGAGCGCTGTATGAATGAGTTTAGCGGGCCGGCAGGGCGGGCTCACGCGTGCTGCCCCTGAGGCCCTGGATAAATCGCGCAATGGAGCCGGGAGCGTCTTTGGCGCCAGCCTGCTCGATGGTGGCTACGATGGCGCTCCCAATGACAGCGGCGTCGGCGAATGCGCCGACCGCAGCAAAGTGTTCAGGGTTCGAGATGCCGAAGCCAACGGCGATCGGCAAATCCGTATACCGCCGCAACCGCTTCACCAGCTGCTCGGCGTCGCTGGTCATCGACTTTTGCGTGCCGGTGATGCCGGTGCGCGAAATGGCATAGACAAAACCCTGGCAGACGGCCGCGATGCGCTCCAGACGAGCGTCCGGGCTGGTGGGCGCGGCCAGGAAGA
>DASXFH010000431.1:0-11419 GCA_036489655.1 Acidobacteriaceae bacterium
ATACGCCACTTCCGCCACTGAGCGCGAAGCAGCCTGCAGCTGAGCTACATCTCCGAAGGCTGGGCCGGACCCTCACCCCTGTCCAGCCTGGCCTTCACCGCATCCAGCTCCTCGCGCAGCCTCGCCACCTCCGCCTCCAGCCGCGTCAGCCGCTCCGGATCTGCCGCATCCGCAGTCTCTGCCGCGCGCGAAGCCACAACCGCCCCCGCCTCCGGTCCACCCGACAGCAGATGCGCGAAGCGAATCTCCTTCATACCGGCTTGCCGCGGCAGAGCCGCCACCAGAGCCGGCTCGCGCTGCATCAGCTTCTGCAGCGTGGAGAGAACGTCCTCCAGCTCCTCAAACCGGTGCATCCGCTCACAGCGTCCGCGCAGCTCGCCCGGCGTCTGCGGACCCCGCAGCAGCAGCACGCACATCGCCGCCCCCTCGCCACGAGTAAAGTTGAACACCTCCTGCAGATGGTGCTCATACTTCGTCACCCGGCTGTCCACCCCGCGTGCCGGACCCGCCATGCCGTGATCCTGCAAACGATGCAGCGCCTGCCGCACCTCCTCCTCGTCCAGCTGCATCACCGGCTCGCGATTGTTTTTCTGGTTGCAGGCATTCACCAGCGCGTTCAGCGACAGCGGATAATACTCCGGCGTCGTCGCTTCCTTCTCCATCAGCGAACCCAGCACCCGCGCCTGCACGGTGTTCAGCACGATATCCATAAACCCACCTTAGCCGAACTCCCCGGCGGCCGCGCGACATTCCTCTTCCCATGGCCGAATGGCGAAGTGACGTTTCTTTGTGGTAAACGTGACGGATGCGCGCCGTTGCGGACAAGCTGCGTCTCAGCGAAATCTCTCCTGGCATGGTGCAGTCGGAAATCCGCGCCATGTCGCTCGAATGCGAACGCGTCCACGGCATCAACCTCGCCCAGGGCGTCTGTGACACCGAGGTGCCCCGCCCGGTCGCGGCCCGCGCCGTCGAAGCCATCGCCCAGGGCCACAATATCTACACGCGTCTTGACGGCATCGCGACGCTTCGCCAGGCCATCGCCGCCAAGCTCGCCCGCCACAACGGCCTCACCGCCGACCCCGACGCGGAGGTCCTCGTCACCTCCGGCGCCACGGCCGGCTTCTATGCCGCATGCATGGCGCTCTTCGATCCCGGCGACGAAGTCATCCTCTTCGAGCCCTTCTACGGCTACCACCTGAACACCCTGCGCGCCCTGCGCGTTCACGCCGGCGTCGTGCCCCTCACCGCGCCCAACTGGACCCTCGACTTCGACGATCTGCGCGCCGCCGTCACTCCCCGCACCCGCGGCATTGTCATCAATTCGCCCTCGAATCCCTGCGGTAAAGTCTTCACCGCCGCGCAGCTCGAAGCCGTCGCCGCCCTCGCCCAGGAGTACGACCTCTTCGTGCTCACCGATGAGATTTACGAATACTTCGTCTTTGACGGAACCCGGCACATCAGCCTGGCCACGCTGCCCGGCATGGCCGAGCGCACCATCACCATCTCCGGCCTCTCCAAGACCTTCAGCATTACCGGCTGGCGCGTGGGCTTCCTGGCGGCGGACAAACGCTGGATGGGCGCCATCGCCTACTTTCACGACCTCACCTATGTCTGCAGTCCCTCACCCTTCCAGCATGGAGCCGCCGCCGGTCTCCTCGAGCTGCCCGACAGCTTCTACGCCGGCCTCGCCACCGAATACCAGGCCAAACGCGACATGCTCTGCTCCGCTCTGGCCGGCTCGGGGCTCATCCCGTCGATTCCGCAGGGTGCCTATTATGTGCTCGCCGATGTGACAGGAATTCCCGGAGCCACCGCTCGCGACAAGGCGCACCATCTCCTGCGCACAACCGGAGTGGCTGCCGTTGCCGGCACCGCCTTCTTCGCCGATGGACGGGGAGAAAACCTGTTGCGCTTCTGCTTTGCCAAGCGCGACGAAGAGCTCGCCCGCGCCTGCGACCGCCTTCGCAGTCTCTGACGGTCAGGCCGCCGGCTCGGCTGCAATATCCACCAGCGGATACCCCAGCCGCTTCCACTCGTCGTAGCCGCCACGCAGCGGCCGCACGCGGTGGATGCCCATCCGGCGCAGCCGCAGACTCATCTTTGCCGCCGTCGCTTCGCTGGGACAGGTGCAGAACAGCACAATCTCCTTGTCCCGCGGAATCCGATCGCTCTGCGCCACCAGCTTGTCCGGCGTCAGGCTCAGCGCTCCGGGCAGCGTCCTCGGATCCGGCAGGTAATCCAGCGGATGCCGCAAGTCCACGATGAAAACCGGCTGCCCGGCATCCAGCATCCGCTTCAGCTCCCGCGGCTCCAGCCGCGCCATCCGCACCGAGCGCAGAAACGCCCGCCGCTGCAGCATCCGCCACACCAGGAAGCCGAGGAACAACAGCGCGAACAGCAGTCCGAAGAAGTGCAGCGTCCACGAAAGCGCGTTCGGGTGATGCTTCAGAATGTCGCCGAAGAAATAGCCGCCCAGCGTGATGGTGACCGCCCACAGCAGCACGCCGCCGGCGTCAAAGAGCAGAAACCGCCCATATCCCATGCCGATCTGCCCCGCAATCGGCGCCGCCACCGAGCCCAGCCCGGGAATGAACTTCGCCACCAGAAGCGCCGTCGGGCCCCGCCGCGTAAAGTACCCTTCCGTCTTGCGCACGCACGCCGTGCTTTCAAGGCTCAGGCGGCACATCAGCCGCACCACCGCCGACCCATAGCGCCGCCCAAACATGTACCACACGGTATCGGCGATCAGGCTGCCCGCCAGCGCCGCCGCCCACACCAGCGGCAGACTCATCCGGTGCGTCGCCGTCAGCGTGCCCGCCATCAGCAGCAGCGGCGTAGTCGGGATCGGAAATCCCAGCTGCTCCGTCAGCACCCACAGCAGCACTACGGCATATCCGTATTTAAGAAAAAAATCCAGCGCGATCGGCATGGTGGGCTGGGAAACATTCGTCAGGCCAGCATCAGCAACTCAGTATAGATGTCGCGAACCCCCTCGGGGGAGCAGCAAATCTGCTGCCGCACGCTCCCTTCACCCGCCCGCTCGTCCTTCAGCCGTCATCGCCATTACATCGCTTTCGCGGCGGGTCGCGTTACCCTGTCTTCATGACCCCGGTCGGCATTGCCATGGCGAATCAGAACGCCCTAAGCCTCCTCACCGCCCCCCGCGCGGTCCTCGATGCGGCCATCGCGCAGCATGCTTTTCCGTGCGCCGCCTGGGGCGTCGTTCACAACGGCGCGGTTGTGGCGATCGAAGCCAGCGGCCGCTTTACCTGGGATCCCGCGTCGCCGGCCGTCTCCCCGGAGACCGCCTTCGACCTCGCCAGCGTCACCAAAGTCGTCGCCACCACCGCAGCCGCCATGCTGCTGGTCGATCGCGGCCTCCTTGATCTGGATGCCCGCCTTGGCGACATCCTTCCCGGCTTTGTCATCGGCATGGCTCCCGGCAGCGGCAAGCAGCGCGTCACCCTGCGCATGCTGCTCGCACACAGCTCCGGCATGGTTGGCTGGGCTCCGCTCTTCAGCAACTGCGATACCCCCGATGCCCTCCTGCGCGCCATCCTGGCTCTGCCCCTCGAAGCCCAGCCCGGCACACGCACCGAGTATTCCGATTTTGGATTCATCCTCCTTGGCAAGGTCATCGAGTTGCTCACCCGCACTCCGCTCCATATTTTCTGCGCACGCGAGATCTTTACGCCCCTGGGCCTAGCCCGCACGAGCTTCAATCCTCGCCGCACCGATCGCCCCGCCATCCCGCCCACAGAAGACGACCGCACCTTCCGCCGCCGTGTGATCCAGGGTGAGGTCCAGGACGAGCACGCCTTTGTGTTGGGCGGTGTCGCCGGTCATGCCGGCGTTTTCTCGAATGTGGAGGATCTTCTCCGCTTTGCGCAGTGCTTCCTCGAGCACGGCCGCACCGCCGACGGCACGCAGCTCTTTCGTCCCGAAACCGTGGACCTCTTCGGCTCGCGCCAGAGCACGCCCGACGGCCAGTCCCGCGCACTCGGCTGGGACGTCCCCACCGAGCCGTCCTCCTCCGGCCGCTTCTTCGGCCCGCGCTCCATCGGCCATCTCGGGTACGCCGGCACCTCGCTCTGGATTGATCCCGACCAGAACCTCGCCGTCGCGCTGCTCACCAACCGTACCTGGCCCGACCGCTCCAGCGATGCCATCCGCCAGATCCGCCCCGCCTTCCACGACGCCGTCGTCGAGTCCCTCCGCACCGCCTGACCCGCCGGCTCGTCCTTGCGCGCAGTGCCGCCGCACGGACGGCCAGTCCCGCGCCCGCCTGGACGGCCAGTCAAGCTGCCTCCAGCACCCGAATCAAGGAAGTTTGGCGCGAAGCGCGCCCGCCGGGACGGCTAGTCCCCCCATAGCAAAAAGACCCTCGCGCCCGATTTGGCGGCGAGGGTCCTGCTGCTTCCGAACCGAAAGATCAGTAGATCCGGAAGTTCACCTCAATGTCGATCTCCACCGGCACCGCATGTCCATGGAACGTTGCTGCCTTGAACTTGTACTGCCGCACCGCTTCCATAGCCTTCTCGTCCAGGCCCATGCCCAGAGGCCGCACCACATGCACGCGCTGCGGATTGCCCTGCGCATCCACGATCAGGCCCACCACGCATACGCCCTGGTACTTCGCGCGCCGCGCCTCATCCGAGAATTCCGGATCCGGCGCATATACCAGCACCGGATTGGAAACGCCGCCGCCCGGATGGTAAATGCCGCCGCCATACCCGCCGCCGGAGCCCGGCCCAATGCCGCCTCCTGAGCCCGATCCAATACCACCGCCCGAACCGCTGCCGAAGCCCGATCCGTTGCCACCCCCCTGCGAGAGCAGCGCCACCTGCTGCGACTGTGGCATCCCGATATTCGGCATGTTCGCAGCATCCGGCAGCTTAATCGCCTGCGGCATCACCACCGTGGGCTCTACAGCCAGCTTCGGGTGATCCAGCCTCAGAATCTGCGGAGGCGCAATCTGCGTCTTTGCCAACTTCGGCAGTTTGCCCTTCGAGGCTTCCACAATCTCGTGGTTGCCGCCGCCGCCGCCACCGCCCATCGTGTCCTTCATGGGTGAGGGCGGAATGTACGGCGCCACATCCACCGGCACAACCGCTACCTTCTTCTGGATCGCGCGCTCATGCCACTGCTCCAGAGTGAAGAGCAAAATCAGCCCAATCACCACCACGTGTGTGATGAAAGCCAGCGCGCTCGATGCCGGACTCCGCTTGACAGCCAGCGGATCTCGCACCGCCACCGGCGCAGAACTCAGCTTCAGGGGCGGCAGTTTCTTCGGAAACAGCGCATCCACAATCCCGCCGAACAGGGTTTTCCAGATCGGCTCCTCGATCACTCCCTCAAGGCCGCCAAGGCGCGGTCCCTCAGCCTGAGAACTACTCGATCGAATTGTGTCCGGTACCAGATGCGGAGACGTCAAAACCGTATTCCCCATGTCCTCGTTCACCAGGCGTCGCCGCCCGGCTTCTCCTGATTATCAATGACAGCCGCCCTCTCTGTCTCGCCCTCGGGGGACTTTAGCTGCACTTGCTGAGATGCGGCTCCCCTTCCAAAAATCGCCTGCGCTGCTCCTTCCTTCCATAGACGCGCCGCCTCTCAGGAAGTTACTGCTGTCCCAGCGGATACAATGAACTTTGACCCATTCCACCTCGCAAGTTGGAGAAACAATGTCCTCTGCGCCGCCCTCCGGCGACCCAAAGCCTGTTGCTCTGAAAGATACCCTTACCCTGCCTCGCACCGACTTCCCCATGAAAGCCAGCCTGCCGCAGAGCGAACCGGCGCGCCTCCAGGGTTGGAAGCAATCCGGGCTCTACGAGCAGATCCGCGCCTCGCGAAAAGGTTCGCCGCGCTACCTCCTCCACGACGGCCCTCCCTACGTGAATGGCCCCATCCATCTGGGCCACGCCCTCAATAAGTGCCTGAAAGACTTCATCGTTAAGACAAAAACCATGGCCGGCTTCGATGCCCCCTACGTCCCCGGCTTCGACTGCCACGGTCTCCCCATCGAGATCAAAATCGACGAAAAGCTCGGCCGCAAAAAGCTCTCCATGCCCCCCGCCGAGTTCCTCCATCACTGCCGCGAGTACGCGCAGGCATATATCAATCTGCAAACCAGCCAGTTCGTCCGCCTCGGCGTCTTCGGACGCTGGGACGCCCCCTACACCACCATGTCGCGTCCCTACGAAGCGCGTATCCTCGAAACCTTTTTCCATTTCTTCGAAGCGGGTTTTGTCTACCGCGGCCTCAAGCCGGTTTACTGGTGCCTCCACGACCAAACCGCCCTCGCCGACGCCGAGATCGAGTACCAGATGCACTCCAGCCCCAGCATCTACGTCCGCTACGACCTCACCAGCGACCCGGCGGCCCTCGATCCCCATCTCGCCGGCAAGCGCGTCTCCACCATCATCTGGACCACCACCCCCTGGACCCTCCCCGCCTCCCTCGCCGTCGCCTTCCACCCCGACTTCGACTACGTCGCCCTCGAAGACAAGGCTGGCGATCGCGTCACCATCGTTGCCCAGGCGCTTGCTGCCTCGGTCCGCGAAGCCTGCAAGCTGGAAACGGCCGTGCCGATCGCGACCTTCAAAGGAGCGGTTCTGGAGCGCGCCACCTTCCAGCATCCCTTCCTCGACCGCTCCATCCTCGGCGTCCTCGCCGACTACGTCACCGCCGATCAGGGCACCGGCGCCGTCCACACCGCCCCCGCTCATGGCGCCGATGACTTCTACACCGGCGTGCGCTATGGCCTCGACCCCACCTGCCACGTCGACAACGCCGGACGCATCCGCGACGGCCTGCCCGAATACGACGGCAAGACCGTCTTCCAGGCCAATCAGCCCATCATCGACCTGGTCGCCGCCCGCGGTGCGCTCATGGGCCGGTCAGACATCTACCACAGCTACCCCCATTGCTGGCGCTGCCATCACCCCGTCATCTTCCGCGCCACCGAGCAGTGGTTTATCAACATCGATCACCCAATGGAAGTCGACGGCCGCGCCACCACCTTCCGCCAGCGCGCTCTCGACGAGATTAAGAACACGGTCCAATGGGATCCGGCCTGGGGAGAGGAGCGCATCGCCAACATGATCGCCACCCGTCCCGACTGGTGCATCTCCCGCCAGCGCCTCTGGGGCGTGCCCATCGCTGTCTTCCTCTGCACACAATGCCATGAGCCTCTGCGCGACTGCGTCCTCAACCAGCGCATTCTTGAGCTCATCGGAAATGAAGGCGTCGAAGTTTGGCATACGCCCGCTCCCGACGCTCTTCTGCCTCACGGCGCGCACTGCACCAGCTGCGGCGGCTCCGACTTCCGCCGCGAGACCGACATCCTCGACGTCTGGTTTGACTCCGGCTCCAGCTGGCATGCCGTCCTTGAAGCCGAGCCCGGCCTCGAGCCCCCCGCCGACCTCTACTTCGAAGGCGGCGACCAGTACCGCGGCTGGTTCCATACCTCCCTGCTCACCTCGGTCGGCGTCGGACAAAATCACGCCTCACCCTACAAAATGGTCGGCACCGCGGGTTGGACGTTAGACGAGCAGGGCCGCGCTATGTCCAAGTCCCTCGGCAACGGCGTCGATCCGGTCGATATCGCGGACCGCCTCGGCGCAGAAATCGTTCGCCTGTGGGTGGCCTCGGTCGACTTCCGCGAAGACGTCGTCAACAGCGAAAACATCATGCAGCGCCTGGCGGACAATTACCGCAAGCTGCGCAACACCTTCCGTTTCCTGCTCGGAAATCTCTCTGGATTTACGCCTGCGTCCGACGCCGCGTCCGACGCCGTGTCCGACACCGACCTGCTCCCTCTCGACCGCTACATGCTCGCCCGCACCCGCGAGCTGGTCGAGCAAGTCTGCGGCGCCGACGGCCGCGGAGGCTGGTACGGCGACTTCCAGTTCCACCGCGCCTACCAGGCCGTCAACGAGTTCTGCATCGTCGACCTCAGCGCCTTCTACCTCGACGTGCTGAAGGACCGCCTCTACACCTTCGCGCCGCAAAGCCTCGAACGCCGCTCCGCGCAAACGGTCCTCTGGCGTATCGCCGAAGCCCTCGTCCGACTTTTGGCACCGCTGCTCACCTTCACGTCCGACGAAGTCTGGCAGTACCTCCCCACCGTGTCTGACAGACCCCCCAGCGTGCATTTGGCACATTTTCCGAAGGCAGACGAACTGGGAGCGGCCGATCCAGCGCTGATGGAGGACTGGCGCAACCTCCTGCTCATCCGCGATGAAGTACTCAAAGCCCTCGAAGCCGACCGCAAAGCCGGCAAGATCGGCAAAGCCCTGGAGGCTCAGGTCACGATCCAGGCTCCGGTGTCGCTTCACATTCTGAAACGATACGAATCAAGCCTGAAGGAGCTGCTCAACGTCTCCCAGGTCGCTGTAGCTGTCGAACCACAGGAAGCCGCTGTCGTCGCCACTGTCCTCCCCGCGTCCGGCACCAAATGTAACCGCTGCTGGAACTACTACGCCGACGATTCCCCCCGGCACGTCCGACAAGTCACCCCCAAAGTTCCCGCCGCCGATGCCCCGTGGTCCGTCTGCGGCCGCTGCGAAAATGCCCTCACCCAGATGAACTATGTCGAGGCCGCCCGATGACCACCCGCGACCGCCGCCCCTGGCTCCTCGCCCTCACCGCCCTCGTCGTCCTCTGCGACCGCCTCTCCAAGGCCTGGATCATTCGCCACATCCCCGAAGGCGACGCCATCCCCGTCATCGATCACGTCTTCCGCCTTACCCACGTCCGCAACCCCGGCGCCGCCTTCTCCATGTTTGTCGACACCAGCCGCCCCGACCTCATCCATTGGGTCCTCACCGGCTTTTCCCTCCTCGCCGCCCTGGTCGTCCTCATCATCCTGCTCCGCATCGGCCGCCGATTCACCGGCACCACCATCGCCCTGGCCCTCATCCTCGGCGGCACCATTGGCAATGTCTGGGACCGCCTGCGCTACGGCCTCGTCACCGACTTCCTCGAGGTCCACATCATCCATTACCACTGGCCCGACTTCAATCTCGCCGACTCCGCCATCGTCATCGGCGGCATCCTCCTCGTCCTCGACGCGCTCTTCTCCCCGGCCTCTCACGACTCCCCGGTCGCCTCGGAGCCAAACTCCAAACTCTAAACGCTGTTTTCTATCCCGTACCCCGTAAACCGTAGCCCCTGGTGCGTTACATCACATCTCCCGCCCGTCCGGCGCTCGTACACTGCCCGGTGTACGATTGTCCGACCCTCATGGCCCCCTCAGCGGGTAAAGACCGACTCACCCTCAGCCATACCCGCGGCCCTGACCGCCCTCTGCTCAACTGCACCATCGGCGACCTCCTCCACCGCACCGCCTCGCGCTTCCCTGACCGCGATGCGGTCGTCGCCTGCCACCAGCAGCGCCGCCTCACCTGGGCCCAGCTCAGCGACGAAGCGGACCGCGTCGCCCGCGGCCTCTATTCGCTCGGCATCCGCCAGGGCGACCGCGTCGGCCTCTGGTCGACCAACTGCCTCGAGTGGGTCCTGATGCACATGGGCTGCGCCCGCGCCGGTGCCGCTCTGGTCAACGTCAACCCCGCCTACCGCTCGCACGAGCTCCAGTACACCCTCACCCGCTCCCGCATGAAGGCCCTCTTCCTCTGGACCCACGACAAGCGCGCCGACTACGCCTCCATCCTCGACCGCGCCCGCCACGGCCTCTCGCTCGCGCTCGAGCACACCATCTTCTTCGACTCGCCCGACTGGCCCGCTCTGCTCGACTCCCCTGGCCATCTGCCCGCCCAGGTCTCACCGTCCGACGTCGCCAACATCCAGTACACCTCCGGCACCACCGGCCTGCCCAAAGGCGTCATGCTCACGCACCACAACATCGTCAACAACGGCCAGTTCCTCGCTCAGGGCTTCCACTACACCCAGCAGGACCGCATCTGCGTCCCTGTCCCGCTCTTCCACTGCTATGGGTGTGTGATCGGAACCATGACCGCCCTCAACACCGGCGCCGCCCTTATCTTCCCCAACCCGACCTTCGACGCCCGCGCCACCCTCCAGGCCGTGCATGCCGAACGCGCCACCTCTCTCTACGGCGTTCCCGCCATGTATGTCGCCGAGCTCAGCCTCCCCGACTTCGCCGACTACGACCTCACCAGCCTGCGCACCGGCATGATGTCCGGAGCCCCCTGCCCCATCGAGCTCATGAAGCGCGTCCTCACGGAAATGCACATCGGCGAGCTGGTCATCGCCTACGGTCAGACAGAAAGCTCCCCCGTTGTCACCATGTCCGACGCCGAAGACCCCCTCGAAATTCGCGTCAACACTGTCGGACGAGCCATGCCTCAGACCGAAATCAAAATTGTCTCCACGTCCGACAATGCCACCCTCCCCGTCGGACAACAGGGCGAGGTCTGCGCCCGCGGCTACGTCGTCATGAAAGGCTACGACGCCGAACCGGAAGCCACGGCCCTCGCCATCGACCGCGACGGCTGGCTGCACACCGGCGACCTCGGCGTCATGCACGAAGACGGCTGCATCCATCTCACCGGCCGCTCCCGCGACATCATCATCCGCGGCGGCGAAAACATCTATCCGCGCGAAATTGAAGAGTTCCTCTACACCCACCCCAAAATCAGCGAAGTCCAGGTCGTGGGCATTCCCAACGCCCGTCTCGGCGAGGTGGTCTGCGCCTGGGTGCGCCTCCGCCCCAATGAGTCCGCCACCGAAGAAGAAATCCGCGGCTGGTGCCGCGACCAGATCGCCTACTTCAAAATCCCCGAGCACATCCGTTTTGTGGACGAATTTCCCGCCACCCTCAGCGGCAAGGTCCAGAAGTACAAAATCCGCGAGTTTGAAATCGAAGCCCGCGGCCTGCAACAAGTCGCCACCACCGCCACAGCCTGACCGGTCGAGCGAATCCTGGGTGCCCCATCCTTGTCGCGCCGTCTTCTGGTGCGACAGGGGTGGGAGGGTCGAAACTCCTGGGTGCCCCATTCAATGCGCCGGCGCCTGGGTGCATGGCGTGGGGTGGCGTGGATCAGTACCGCAACCCCAGCCGCTGCGGAAACTCCTCTTCATCCTCGTCCGCGTCGATCAGCAGCAGGTGCTCTCGGATCCTCTGCCGATGCATCGCCCGCAGCACCAGATGCACGGCCGCGAAAACCGCCGCAGTCCACGCCACGTTGCCCCACGCTGTTTCAATCCACGGCTCTGCCGCGACGGTGAACAACACCACAGCCGGAAAAAATCCCACATACGGAATCAGCAACAGCGCAAAGTTCGTAGCCGCATTCGACTTCGCCCCGGTAAATGGAATCGTCTTCACGTTCAGAAAGAAAACGTCCGTCAGTACCACGCTCCAGCCCACCGCGACGATGACCTGCCCACCCAGAACGGACCCTCTCCATAACTCCGCCCGCGCCGCAAGCGCGACGGC
>DASXFH010000407.1:0-5381 GCA_036489655.1 Acidobacteriaceae bacterium
CGACGGCGAAAAGCCCGACCGCCATCGCGACTCCGAATTCGAAGAGCCGCCCGCCACCCGCTCGGCTCTCCTCGCCACCTGGGAAGCCGGATGGGCCTGCCTTTTCTCCGCCCTCGAGCCCCTCACCGACGCCGACCTCACCCGTACCGTTACTATCCGCGGCGAAGCCCACTCCGTGATGCAGGCCATCAACCGCCAGCTCGCCCACTACCCCCACCACGTGGGCCAGATCATTCTCCTCGCCAAACATTTCGCCTGCGACCGCTGGCAGTCCCTCAGCGTTCCCCGCCGCGGCTCCGCGGATTTCAACAAAAAAGTGGCGTCCGGCGAGGTCAGCCAGCGCTGACGGCCTGGTGCCTGCACGCGGAACCAGCGTCGTCCATAACCGCCGCCTAGCCGGCCGCCTAGCCCGTTTTGGCCCCTCTTCCCAATCCCGACACCTGCCCTCGACGGGCGCCGTCGCTGACGCTTGCCGAGCTGGATTCTGCTCCCTTCGTGGTATCGGCCTCCCTGTCCCCCAACGCTATAATCCTTCTCGGATTCCCCACTCTCTCCGCATCGGCAGAGCCGAAAGCTGAACTATGTTTACCCAGCGTCTCTGGGACCCTGCAGTCGCTCTATTCCGCTCCGTTCTTCCCCGCCGGGGTCGCGGTGTCGACGGGCTCGATCCTGCCCGCTTCCACGCTGCCGCCGAGCATTCGCTCGACGACTTCTACATCTTCGACGGCATTCCTGACGCTTCCGGCGTCATCACCGATTTCCGCTTCGCCTATATCAATCCCAACGCCGAGCGCCGTCTCGGCTCTCCCCGCGAATCCCTCTACGGCAAAGTCCTTACCGAAGTCCGCCCCTTCATGATTCGATCGGGGCTCATTGAGGAGTACTGCACGGTGGTCCGCACCGGCATTCCCTACACCTGCGAAGTTTTCGTCGATGACGACATGATTCAGGGCACCTGGCTCAATGTCCAGGTCGTCAAACTGGGCAACAGCGTTGCCATCACCAGCCGCGACGTCACCGAGCACCGCCGCCGCTCCGACCACGTCCATTACCTCGCCCACCACGACCACCTCACCGGCCTCGCCAACCGCACGCTCCTCCACGAGCGCCTTCGCCAGGCCATCCTGCGCGCCCAGGAATACGACCAGAAGGTTGCCGTCTTCCTCATCGATCTGGACGACTTTAAGCGCATCAACGACTCGGTCGGCCACGTTGAAGGCGACCGCCTCCTCGCCACCATCGGCCAGCGCCTGCTCACTTCTGTCCGGGAATCCGACACCGTCGCCCGCATCGGCGGCGACGAGTTCGTCATCGTCATGCCCGACTTCCGCACCCTCGATGACGTCCGCCACTGCGGCCAGCAGATCATCTCCCATGCCGCTCAGTCCATCCGCATCGGCGGCCGCGAGCTTCGCCTCACTCTCAGCGTCGGCGTCGCCATCTACCCCGAAGCCGGCGACACCGTCGAAGAGCTCCTTCGCAATGCCGACACCGCCATGTACTCCGTCAAGGACTCCGGGCGCAACAGCCTGTGCTTCTTCGAGGAAAGCCTCGCCGGCCTTCGCCTGATGGCCCGCTGAGCCCCGCCTCTTCGCTTCCGGACCAGCACCAAAACGAAAATCCTCTCCCTCGCTCGCACAAAGAGAAACGCCGCCAGCTCGGCGGCGTTTCTCCTCTTTGGGGATGGGAGGCGCTTTAGGATGCGCTTAGCCTGGCCCACCCGTCCCGTCTTGTCAATATCAAACAGCGCGTCCGCGCAGACACAGTCCGCACAGACCGCCCTCAGCCGATCTCTCAGGACGCCGAGAGCAGAACCGGTACCGTCCTGTCTTCAGCCGGCGCCTTCGGCATCATCGCAAGCTCGCGGGCGATCTCCGCGTTGCTGGGCAGCCGCGGCTCCCGCGCCCATGCCGGCGACGTCGGCTCATATCTCTCCATCCGTTCCCGCAATCGCGCATTCTCGCGCAGCGTGTCGATCACCTGCCTCTGGATCTCAAGCACACAGCTCTGCGCTTCCAGCACCAGCCCGTGCACCTCGGCAATCCTCGCCTTGCCGACCACCTTCTCAATTTCCACCAGTTTGCTGATCAGATTCGCGGCGCTCATGGTCACAGCCTCTTTCCAGTTTCTCAGCGTCATCCGCGTCGCTCTCACGGTAAAGTCATCCTCTCCGGACTCTCCTTTTCCCGTAAGTGACTCCTGTCACACACCCGCTGAAACAGTTACTTGCACCACTTCCGGAGCATTCCGCGCCAACCCTCACATCCCCCGCCGCATTCCCGCCAGAAATGCCTCCTGGACCCGGTTGAAACTACGCCCCCTCAACACCGCGGCCACAATCGTGCGCGTGGCCCGCGCATCGCTCAACGGCACATACCGGCAGCCGGCGTTCCGGTCGATTGCCATTTCGGGAATAATCGAGACCCCCACCCCGGCCGCCACCATCCCCAGAACGCTGCTGAACTGGTCGCTCTCGAAGCCGATCCGCGGCGTCACCCGCGCATGCGCGCAGGCATCCAGGCTCAGGTCACGAAAGCAGTGCCCGTCGCGCAGCATCACAAACGACGCTCCCCGCAACTCCCGCAGCGCCATCGACTTTGCCTCCGCCCGCTCGTGATCCCGCGGCACCACCGCGAACAGCGGCTCCCGGCGCAGCGGAAACAGCTCCAGATCCTTGTGCCGCAGCGGCAGCGCCAGAATCGCCAGATCGATGGACAGCGTGCGCAGGTTTTCGATCAGCACCGGCGTCGTCGCCTCCACAATGCGCAGCTTCGCCTCGGGATACTTCTTCGCAAACGCCGCCGTCGCGCGCGGCATCAGGTAGGGCGCAATGGTCGGAATCACCCCCACCGCCACGCTGCCCCGCAGATCCGCGCGCTGGTCCGCAACGCTCGAACGCGCCGCGTCCATCTGGCTCAGAATGGCCCGCGCATGCGGCAGAAAGGCGCGCCCCGCCTCCGTCAGGCGCACGCTGCGCCCCAGCCGATCGAACAGCTTCGCCCCCAGATCCTCCTCCAGCTTCAGCACCTGCTGCGACAGCGAGGGCTGCGCCACCTGGCAGCGCTCCGCCGCCCGGCTGAAGCTGCCCGCTTCGGCAATCGCGCAGATGTAACGCAGCTGGTTGAATTCCATAGTCTCTTCCTATCGGTCGGATGGGCGATCTCTATTGGAACTATACCTCTCCAGGGTGCTACATTCATCTGTTCAGGACCCGCAGATTCTCCCGCGTGCGACGGACTCCATCCCGATCCCGCGAAGCGCTGCCCACCCAATCGACGCCTGGGTTCACCGACCGGACCCGGCACAGGCTTTCAACACTCTGAAGGAGAACACATGGCAACCGAAGCAAAGTGCCCCGTTCAGCATCCCATCAAGGGCGCGCCCCGCTCCAATCGTGACTGGTGGCCCAACCAGCTGAACCTCAATATTCTGCACCAGCATTCGTCCCTCTCCGACCCCATGGGCGAGGACTTCAATTACGCCGAAGAATTTAAATCCCTCGACTATGCCGCCCTCAAGAAAGACCTCGCGGCGCTGATGACCGATTCCCAGCCCTGGTGGCCCGCCGACTTCGGCCACTACGGCCCCCTCTTTATCCGCATGGCCTGGCACAGCGCCGGCACCTACCGCACCCTCGACGGTCGCGGCGGCGGCGGCCGCGGACAACAGCGCTTCGCTCCCCTCAACAGCTGGCCCGACAACGTCAACCTCGACCGCGCGCGCCGCCTCCTCTGGCCCGTCAAGCAGAAGTACGGCAGAAAAATCTCCTGGGCCGACCTCATGATCCTTGCCGGCAATGTCGCCCTGGAAACCATGGGCTTCAAAACCTTTGGCTTCGCCGGCGGCCGCGCCGATGTCTGGGAGCCCGATCAGGACGTCAACTGGGGTGCCGAAGAAACATGGATGGGCACCAACCAGCGCTATGCCCCTGAAGGCGAGCGCGATCTCGCCAATCCTTTTGGCGCTACGACCATGGGACTGATCTACGTCAATCCCGAAGGGCCCGAAGGCAAGCCCGATCCCGTCGCCGCAGCGAAGGATATCCGCGTCACCTTCGCCCGCATGGCCATGAACGATGAGGAAACCGTCGCCCTCATCGCCGGCGGTCACACCTTCGGTAAGACTCACGGAGCCGGAGCCGGCACCCATCTGAAAGCCGAGCCCGAAGGCTCTCCCATCGAAGATCAGGGCCTGGGCTGGTCCAGCGCCTGGGCCACCGGCATCGCAGGCGACGCCATTACCAGCGGCCTCGAGGTCACCTGGACGAACAAGCCCACCCAATGGGACAACGGCTTCTTCGAGAACCTCTTCAGGTACGACTGGGAAGTGACGAAGAGCCCCGGCGGCGCCTGGCAGTGGAAGCCCAAAGGCGATGCAGGCGCCGATACCGTCCCCGACGCGCACAACGGCTCAAAGAAACACGCGCCCGCCATGCTCACCACAGACCTCTCCCTGCGCCTCGATCCCATCTACGGGCCGATCTCCCGCCGCTTCTACGAGCATCCTGACGAGCTGGCCGATGCCTTTGCCCGCGCCTGGTTCAAGCTCACCCATCGCGATATGGGCCCCCGCAGCCGCTACCTCGGCCCGGAAGCTCCGAAGGAAGAGCTCATCTGGCAGGATCCCGTCCCCGCCGTCAACCATCCCCTCGTCAGCGAACAGGACGCCGCCGAGCTCAAGAAGAAGATCCTCGCTTCCGGCCTCAGCGTCTCTCAGCTGGTCTCTACCGCCTGGGCTGCGGCGTCCACCTTCCGCGGTTCTGACAGGCGCGGCGGCGCCAACGGTGCGCGCATCCGCCTGGCTCCGCAGAAAGACTGGGCCGTCAACCAGCCCGAGCAGCTGACGAAGGTCCTCAAAACCCTCGAAGGCATCCAGAGCGACTTCAACAAGGCACAATCCGGCGGCAAGAAGGTCTCCCTCGCCGACCTCATCGTCCTCGCCGGCGACGCCGGCATCGAGAAGGGCGCAAAGAACGCCGGCATCGACGTCAGCGTTCCCTTCTCGCCGGGACGCATGGACGCTTCACAGGAGCAGACCGACCTCGAATCCGTCGGCATGCTCGAACCGCGCGCAGACGGCTTCCGCTCCTGGACGAACAGCAACCGCCACGATCCGGCCGAGGTCGAGCTGCTCGACAAGGCTCAGCTGCTTCAGCTCACGGCGCCGGAAATGACCGTTCTGCTGGGCGGCATGCGCATGCTCAACACCAACCACGGACAAACCCAATACGGCGTCTTCACCGACCGGCCGGAGTCGCTTACCAACGACTTCTTCGTCAACCTGCTCGATATGCGGACCGTGTGGAAGGCGACCTCCGATGCCCAGGATGTCTTCGAAGGCCGCGACCGCAAAACCGGCAATGTTCGCTGGACGGCCACCCG
>DASXFH010000016.1:0-6651 GCA_036489655.1 Acidobacteriaceae bacterium
CGGTTGGCGCCGTAGATCTTCGCGTCGAGCGTGGCGACGACCTTGCGCGCCGCGATGTCAATGATGGAGAGCGTGCCGTCCTGGGCGTTGGCCGTCCACAATTCGCGGCCGTCGGGGGAGACGTCAAAGCCCTCGTCACCCTTGCCGACGGGGATGACGGTTTCGTTCCAGTCAAGGCGGGGCTGTCCGGACGGCCCCATGGCGGGCAGCGTGATCTGCTCGATGAAGCTGACGGTGCCGGAGCTGACGTTGGTGGTGACGATGTGCTTTTGGTCCGGGGCGACGTGAAGCATGTGAGTGCGATTTTGGCCGGTGCCCATGATCCAGTCGATCTTGCGGGTGGCCGGATCGTAGCGGGCGATGGCCTTGGCGCCTTCAGCGGTGAACCAGAGCTTGCCGCCGACGAAGGCAAGGCCGTGGGGGCCGTTGAGGGCGCCGGTGTCGATGTCGGGGAGCGCTTTCTGATCGATGAGGTCGAGGACCGAGAGTGTGTGATAGCGTCCGCCGCCGTAGATGGAGACGTACGCGGTTTTGCCGTCGGCGGAGGCGATGACTTCGTGAGGGTCAGGGCCGACGGGGAGGCGCGCGAGGACCTTCAGCGTCGCGGGATCGACGATGGCCAGGGTGTGGGCGCGTTTGGAGAGCGCAAGGAGCGCGCGTGGCGGCGTGGCTTGCGCGAAGGCTATGGGTCCGGCAGCAAGGAACAGCGCGGCTGCGGCGGAGGCAAGCAGGGTCAGGGTCCGGCTGGAGCGGATCATTCGATTCTCCTCAGGGATTCTCCCCAAAGTCAGGCGCGATTGACTTTCCAGTAGACGGTATATCGTTCGTCGAGGACGCGGTAGAGCGGCTTGAGCTGCATCTTCGAGGAGCCGCTGGTGGTCTCGAAAGCCATTTCTTCGCCGCGGACGCGGCGAATCGCGTCGCTGGCTTGTCCGGAAGACGTAGCGAGTTCCGGCATCGGATAAGTTTTGTGGTCGTCCTGGGGACCTTCGGGGCCGTTGATTTTCTGCTCGGTGAGGCCGTCGCGACCCATGTAGCCGGCGAGCACGAGAGGACCGAACATCGCGGCCTGGACGGTCGAGTCGTCGGGGGCAACGCAGGTGTGGAGGGACATAGGCAGGCGGACTTCGACTTTGTCGCCATCATGCCAGGTGCGGTCGAGCGTGGCATAGCTGGAGGGCTCAGCGTGCAGCGCATGCGGCTTGCCGTTGATGCGGAAGGCAACGTCTTTCGTGGCCCAGTACGGGATGCGGACCTTTAGGCCGAGGCGCGCGGGCCTCTGCGCTTTGATCGTCAGCGTGGTGCCTTCTTCGACGGGGAAGTTTGTGTCCTGAATGACGGTGACGCCTTTCTCGGGCCAGTCAACTTCGGAGCCGGCGAAGAGATTGACGTAGAGATTGTGGTCGTCGTGGAAGTAAATCGAGTCGTTGACCTTTGAGTATTCTTCGACACCGGTACCGTAGCAGCACCAGAAGGAATCGAGCGGGGTGCCGAAGGTTTTCCAGTAGCCGGGCTTGAGGGAGACGTAATACATCAGCATGCCCTTCGGGTCCTGGGTGCCGAGGCGCACGTTGAACATGAGCCGCTCGTAGTAGTCGAAGATGCGCGGGTCGCCGGTCCATCCATAGACGTGGCGGGCGAGCTTCATCATGTTGTAGCTGCAGCAGCACTCTTCGGCGGCGGGACCAAGCTGGGAGGCAATGGCGTTGGCGGCGTGCCACATTTCGCCGTTGCTGGTACCGCCGGTGCAGTAGACGTGATGCTGGGTGGCGATGCGATAGAAGTTGTCGGCGATGTGACGGTAGCGCGGGTCGGCGGCAACTTCATAGCCGCGGGCGGCGCCGATGATTTTGGGGATATTGGTGTTGGCGTGGTTGTGGTCGAGATCGTCGACATCGTTGGCGAGCGGGTCGAGCATCTTGTGGTGCTCGAAGCGGTAGCCGAGGTCGCGGTACTTTTGCTTGCCGGTAACGGCGTAGAGGTTGAAGGAGACCTCGGCCATGCCGCCCTGCTCGACGAGCAGCATGCGCTGCCACTGATCGTCGGGGATGCCTTTTGTGTAGCTGATGGCCCAGTCGGCCATGCGCTCGGCGGTGCGCAGCGCCTGCTCATTGCCGGCGTGCACGTACATGTCGAGATGGCCGGCCATGATCTTGTGATACGTGTAAAAGGGCGCCCAGACCTTTTCAAAGTGGCGGAGGCGGTCGTAGAAGCTGGTGGGATAAGCGCCGAGATAGCCGTCGGATTGCTGGCATTTAGCGAGCATGGCAACCAGCTCATTGCCCTTGTCGCGAATCTCGTCGTCGCCGGTGGAGGCATGCATCAGCGCGCAGGCGGAAAGATAGTGGCCGCCGGCAAAGTGTCCGCGCAGTTCGCAGTCGGGAGCCTCCCATCCGCCCAGGGGCGCAGCGCTGGAGGGCTGGCCGGCCGTGACGCGGAACATGTGCGCGAGGCGGTCGTTGGGCAACTGGAATAAGTAATCGCGATTGATCTCAAGAGCCTTTTTCAGCACGCCGCCGCGCATGCGGACCTGGGTCATGGGGAAATCTTTCCAGGTCCACTCGACTTTTTCGTAGCCGGTGTGGCTGGCGCTGACGGGCACATCGGCCACGGCATCCTGAAGGGCGCGGAGGGAGTGCGGCGCAACCAGGAGGCCTCCGGCAGCGGCTGCGGCGGAGGTCACGAAGTGGCGGCGGGAAAGGGAGGAACGGCTCATCGGGGCCTCCTGGGACTTCTACGGGTGGGACGGACGGAATGACGCGTCGATAGCATTATGGCGCGGGCGCGCGCCGGTACGCGCCCGAACCCCTGGGAAGAGGCTATTCCGGCAAGTCGATCTGTCCGTCGATATGGAAGTGCCCGGAGACGGTGGGCGCTCCCGTGTCGGGCTGGCCGCCACCGATCGAGAGGGTGTAGTCGCCCTGAGCGATGATGGGGGCGCCGAGGTTCGTGACCATGCTGAGGTCGCGCTTCTTCAGTTCGAAGTGGACTTTCTGGCTGGCGCCGGGATCGAGGTGAATCCGCTGGAAGCCGCGAAGCGCGATGTTGGGCGCACCCGGAACCGGCGGGAACTTCAGGTAGAGCTCGACGACTTCGTCGCCGGCCACCTTGCCTGAGTTGGTCACCGTCACGTCGGCATTGACCGGATCGCCGGCCTGCACTGCGCCCTCCGGCACGCTGAGATCGCTGTAGGTGAACTTCGTGTAGCTGAGGCCGTAGCCGAACGGATAGAGAGGCTTGCCTTTGAAGTAGCGATAGGTGCGGTCCGCCATGGAGTAATCTTCGAAGTTCGGAAGCTGGCTGATGTCCTTGTAGAAGGTCACAGGCAGACGGCCAGCGGGATCGTTCCTGCCGCTGAGGGTATCCGCGATGGCGGCGCCGCCCTCTTCGCCGGAGTACCAGGCTTCGAGGACCGCGTTGGCGTGCTCGTTAATCCAGTTGACGGCGAGCGCGCTGCCGTTCATTAGTACGACGACCAGCGGCTTGCCGGCCTGGGCGACCTCTTCCACGAGGGCTTCTTCGGGCTCGGGCATGTCGATGCTGGTGCGATCGCCACCCAGGAAGCCCGGCTCATTCACCGGCATCTCTTCGCCTTCCAGCTTGCTGGTGATGCCAACGACGGCGATGACGACGTCCGCATTCTTCGCGGCGGCTAGCGCTTCCGGCGAAGGCGCGTTGTTGACCTTCGCCCAGATCAACTGCGCGGTGGGCTCATCGTCGCCCATTTTTGTGTAGGTCACGGTGATCTGCGCTTTCTCGCCCTTCTCCAGATGGACGCGCCCCAGGTGCGATCCCACGCCATGAGTGCCGAACTCCCGGGCAACGTCCTTGCCGTCGATCGAGATGCTGCCAAAACCCTCGGCGCGAATACCGATGAGGTAGTCGCCGGATTCGGTCGGGGTGAGGAAGCCGGTCCATTGCACGGCGACGGTTTTGTTGTTTGCGGCCTCTGAGGGCAGGCTGCTCTGGCTGAGATCGACGTTCGGCTCCACGCGGCTGACGAGGACTTTCGACTTCTCGCCGGACTCGAGAGAGACGCCTTCGGAATCGCTGTAACGCGCCTCGAGGCCAGGTTTGCCGTCAGGCGTGGTGAGCACGGCGTTCGGCACGGGCTGGCCGTCGTTGCGGAGGAACTGCGTTCCGGGCACGTAGGTGATCTTCGCGTTGGGGAACTCCGCTTTCAGGCCTTCCATAAACGAAACCGTGTGCGTGGGAATGCCGTTGTAATTGCCCAGGAGGACAGCGGTCTGGTCGGCGAGCGGGCCAACGACGGCGATGCGCTTAATTCCTGGCTTGAGGGGCAGGGTGCCGTCGTTCTTCAGCAGGACCATCGACTCATCGGCGAGCTTGCGGGCCAGCTCACGGTGCTCGGAGCTGTTGAGCTGGCTGGGATCGATCTTCGAATATGGATCCATGCTCGGCGGATCGAAGAGTCCCAGGCGGATGCGCGCGGTAAAGAGGCGGACCAGCGCTGTATCCATGGCGCTCTCGCTGAGGTAACCCTGCTGGACGGCTTCGATGTAGGGCTTGTAATCGTGATCATCGGTCACCTTCGCCCTGAAGTCGACGCACTCGTTATCCATGCCGCGTTGGAGCGAGATTGCCGAGGCCTGCGGCTGCGTGGGCCGATAGTGGTGGCCTTCGAAGATGTTGATCACGGCGCCGCAGTCGGAGACGACGTAGCCCTGGAAGCCCCACTTCTGGCGCAGCTGGTCTTGCAGCAGGAACTGGTTGGCGCAGGCGGGCTGGCCATTGATGGCGTTGTAGGCGCACATCACCGATCCGGCTTTGCCCTGTACGACCGCAGCGCGGAAAGCCGGCTCGTAGGTGTCGAGCTCATCGTGCCTGCTTACGTCTACGTCCGCGATGTGGCGGGTGGGCTCGGGACCGCTGTGCACGTCGAAATGCTTTGGGGTGGCAATCACGCGGTAATACTTCGGGTTGTCGCCCTGCATGCCGGTCACGAACTCGACGCCCATGTGGCCGGTGAGAAAGGGATCTTCGCCGTAGGTTTCCTGGCCGCGTCCCCAGCGCGGGTCGCGAAAGATGTTCAGGTTGGGCGCCCAGAAATCGAGGCCATGGAAGATGACAGAGGCGCCGTCGTGCTCGTCACGCGCGTGAACGACGCGGCCTTCTATGCCGATGGCGACGGCCATTTTGTGGATGCCGGGTGCATCGAAGGTGGCGCCGAGGCCGATGGGCTCGGGGTACTCCGTCGTGCCGTCAACGGCCACGCCGTGCAGCGCCTCGCTCCACCAGTCATAGGCGGGCACCTTGAGGCGGGGGATGGCACGGGCCTGGTTGACGAGCTGCGAGGCTTTCTCTCCGAGCGTCATGCGATGGACCAGGTCTTTGGCGCGGACCTCGGGCGAGAGGTTCGGATTCTGGTAGGGCGGATTGGCATTGTCCTGCGCGCGTGCGGACGGCGCGGCGGCGGTAAACAGCAGAAGTCCGGTGCAGGCGGCGAGGCCTGCCAGCAGGTGTGCGGCGAAACCCTTCATGGTATGTCTCCGAAGCAGAAATGCTGTGAAGCCGGGGCGTCGATCCTTTGCAGAGAGAGGATTTCGCAGCCGGCTGTGCGTCGCGATGATTGGGCAGCGTCCTTTCGCCAATCGATTTACCCGGGGCTTAAGGTACCACGAGTGCCGGGTTCGTGTCCGAGGAAGGGGCGGGGAGGCAGGAATTCCGCAACGCTGGAACCAGGCTTTTGCCGGTTGCGACAGAAGACGGTGGTTCGCCGCTATGATTGTGGGCATTCTCCAGGAGGCGCAATTGAAGCTGCTGGCCAAGTTCAATCTGGTGCTCATCGTGATTTTTGCCGTCGGTATAGGCCTGATCGCGCACAACGCCTACAACTTCCTGATGGGGCAGGCGCGCCAGGCAGTGTTGCAGCAGGCCGAGGTGATGTCGGCGGATGCGAGCGCGACCAAGGAGTACACCGATCAGCAGGTGAGCCCGATCCTTGAAAAGACGCCGGAGCACAACGATCATTTCCTGCCGCAGGCGATTCCGTTTTACGCGGCCAGTGCGACCTTCCAGTTGCTGCGCTCGAGCCGTCCGGAATACACGATGCGTGAGGCGGCGCTGAATCCCACGAACCTGGACGACCGGGCGACGGAGTGGGAGGCGGAGCTGATCAACGATTTCCGCAACCATCCAGGGCAGAGGGAGCGGGTAGGCGACCGGGAAACGGCGATTGGCCGGGTGTTGTACGTCGCCGCGCCGATTGTCGCTGAGTCGGGGTGCCTGGCCTGCCACAGCGAGGCAGCGGTTGCGCCGAGAGGATTGATCCAGCATTACGGCAGCGATCACGGATTTGGCTGGACGCACAACGAGATCATTGGCGCGCAGATTGTGTCGGTGCCGATGTCGGTACCGATTGCCATGGCACGCACAGGCTTCCGGGATTTGCTGATCGGGCTGAGCACGATCTTTCTGCTGACCATTTTTCTGATCGATGCGGCTATGTACTTCATCGTGATTCAGCCGCTGCGGCGCGTCTCGAAAACCGCCGACAGCATCAGCAAGGGTGAGGTCGCGCTGCCGCCGCTGGAGGTGAAAGGCCGCGACGAAATCGCCGAAGTGACCGCTTCGTTCAATCGCATGCACACCAGCCTGCGGAAGGCGCTGGAGATGCTGAACGGTTGAAAC
>DASXFH010000027.1:0-5183 GCA_036489655.1 Acidobacteriaceae bacterium
GGAGCAGGCCCGCAATGTCTTCAAAGTCCTCCTCATCTCGCCGATCGTCGGCTTCGGCGCCTCCGCCCTTCTGCTCCTTGCGCTGAAAATGCTTCTCCGCAAGCCCGAGCTGTATGAGTCGCCCAAAGGCAACCAGCCCCCGCCCTTCTGGATTCGCGCCCTCCTCGTCCTCACCTGCACCGGCGTCAGCTTCGGTCACGGCTCCAACGACGGCCAAAAGGGCATGGGCCTCATCATGCTCATCCTCATCGGCACCGTCCCCCCTGCTTATGCTTTGAATCACGCCATTGGCATCGACCAGATGCACGAGTTCATTGCCGTCTCCCAGCAGGCCGAACAGGTCCTCAACCGTGCCATTGCCCGTTCCGCGGCCCCCGGGGCTCGCTCGGCCGATCCCCGCGCCGAGCTCACCGCCTCCATCCAGACACGGCATCTCACCCCTGCGGCTCTGCCCGCCCTCCGCCAGATGATCGATAAGATCGACCAGGAAGTGGTCCTCTACAAATCCCTCTCCAGCGTCCCCGCAAGCCAGCAGCAGAACGTCCGCAACGATATGTACGTGGTCAGCGAATCGCTGCACCTCCTGGCGAGGAGCGGCCAGCCGATCGACTCCGCCGGCGCCGCCGTCCTCGCGAATTACAAAAAGCAGCTCGATCGCTCCACGAAGTACATTCCCTCCTGGGTCAAAGTCGCCGTTGCCCTCGCGCTCGGCCTCGGCACCATGGTGGGCTGGAAGCGCGTCGTCATTACCGTCGGCGAACGCATCGGCAAGGAACACCTTACCTACGCGCAGGGCGCCGCCGCCCAGATCGTCGCCGCCTGCACCATCCTCGCCGCGGACATCTTCCATATGCCCGTCTCCACCACCCACGTCCTCTCCTCGGGAGTCGCGGGCACCATGTCCGCCAATGGCAGCGGCCTGCAGTTCGCCACCATCCGCAACATCGCGCTCGCCTGGGTCTTTACCCTCCCCGCCGCCGCCCTCCTCGCCGGCGGCATCTTCCTGGTCATGTATCGCTTCGTCTGATCTCTCCACCGCCTGCCGCTGCCGCTTTTCGGTACTATCGAGGAAGCGCCGTTTTCCTCCCTGCGGCGCAGGAACCCCACGTCTCGATGAGTCTTAAAGCCCGCATTGAAGCCGTTATCTACGCCGCCGAAGAGCCGGTCACGCTCGCGCAGCTCACCGCCCTCTTCCGCGAAGAAGCCCTTCTGAACCGTGCCGCCCGAACGATTCCCTCAACGGACACCGACGCCCCCGCGGAATCCGAAGCCGTGCCCTCGGAGCCCGCCGCACAAAACTCCGCCGATGCGGAGGTCGCGACTCCCGATGTCAGCGGCGAGCCCCAGCCCGTCCCCGAGGCGGCGCCTTCGGCCCCATCCTCCGAAGCTCTGAACGCCACCCCGGATGCAGAGCGCGCAGGTTCTGAACCCGCGCCCAGCGACGGAGAAGCTGAGAAGAAAGCTGCCCGCGCCCGCGACCGGGAAGCCCGCGACGAAATCCGCTGCCTCATCGACGAGCTCATCCAGGACTACGCCTCCGAAGACCACGGCCTTGAAATCCGCGAAGTGGCCGGCGGCTTCCGCTTCGGTACCCGCCCCGAGGTTCACGACGCGGTCCGCGGCTTCATCAAGAGCCTCAAGCCGCCCATGAAGCTCTCCCTCCAGGCGCTCGAGACCCTCGCCGTCATCGCCTACAAGCAGCCGGTCACCGCACCTGAGATTGGAGAAATCCGCGGCGTCGACTCCGGCGGCGTCCTCGGCTCTCTGGTCGCTCGCAAGCTCATCACCACCGCGGGCCGCAAGCAGGTCATCGGCCGCCCCATCCTTTACAAAACCACAAAAGAATTCCTCCTCCGCTTCGGCCTCAGAGATCTGAACGAGCTTCCCTCCATCGAAGAATTCGAAAAGATGGCCAGCGAACTCGAGGAAGAGAGCTCGGCAGCAGATCCCGAAGGGGATCCGCCGTCCGCAGAGGATCTCCCCTTCGCTCAGAACGAAATCGCCGCGGTCGAAGAAAATGCCGAGGCCGCTCCCGAGGCTGCCTCCGACGAGGCTCCCACCTCCGAGCACGACACCGCTCTGGAGGAACACCAGCCATGAGCGATTCCTCGCCCGACGCAGCCCGGAATTCCGGCCCCCACGCAGAACACGAATCAAACGCCGCGCCGGTTGCCGGCGAGCGCCTGCAGAAGATCATCGCCGCCGCCGGCATCGCGTCCCGCCGCAAAGCCGAAGAGCTCATCCTCGCCGGCCGCGTCCAGGTCAACGGCCAGGTCGTCACTCAGCTTGGCGCCAAAGCCGATCCTGCCCGCGACCACATCCGTGTGGACGGCAAACTCCTCCAGGGCCCCGAACGCCCCCGCTACGTCGTCCTCAACAAGCCGAAGGGCTACGTCACCACCGCCAGCGATCCTGAAGGCCGTCCCACCGTCCTTAACCTCATCAAGGACGGCCCGCGTCTCTTTCCCGTCGGCCGCCTCGACTACGCCAGCGAAGGTCTTCTGCTCCTCACCAACGACGGCCCGCTGGCCAACGCCCTTACTCGCACCGCCGCCGGCATCGAGAAAACCTATCTGGTCAAAGTCAGCGGCCACCCCAGCGAATCGGACCTGAACCAGCTCCGTCAGGGCGTCATGATCGACCGCGGCACGCAAGTCCGGCCCGAGGCGCGCCCCCACCCGTCCGGGAAAATCCGTCCCCGGGCCGGGAACGAAGCCGCGCGCTCCTCCCGATCCCGCGAGCGCGTGATGACCGCCCCCGCCCGCATTCGCCTGCTTCGCGAAGCGGACAATCCCTGGTACGAGATGATCCTTACGGAAGGGCGCAATCGCGAAATCCGCAAGATGTTCGAGGAGATCGGCTACCACGTCGAGAAGATTCGCCGCGTCGGCTACGGCCCCCTCATCCTCGATCTCGAACCCGGACGCTCCCGCGACCTCGACCCTGAAGAAATCACGGCGCTCCAGCGCGCGGCGAAGGGCCGTCCATCGAGGCCTGCAAAGAAAATGCCCCAGCCCGGCCGAACCCCGAAATTCAGGCGCGCCACGCAGCCCTCCGGCTCAGGCCGCCCGCGGCGCACGAACAGGAAGAGCTCGCACTAATCCGCGATTCGATCGAGGAAAGCTGCCGGGGGTACGATCTCGCATCCTCGAAATTTCACCATCGTCAGCAGATCTCGATCACCCGTCACAATGAATTTCGCATGGCCCGCCACAGCGCACTCCAACACGCGGTTATCGTCAGGATCCCGACACTCGTCGATTCTGATCCGTGGATCGACACGCACGCCCAGCTTCCAGTAAGGCCGGCAAACCTGCCGAAGACGCGTCTCTGCCCACCTGAATTTCCTCGCCAGCACGTCTTCGATTTCGTCTCGAATCTCGTTCGTATAAAGGAGCGTCGCGCTTCCCCGGCGCACACACTGGATCACCTGCTCCGGATTCCCGCCAAACAGGAATGCGGAGACGAGTATGTTCGTATCGATCACGATCCGGACTGAGGCAGGCATGCCAGGCTTTCAGTCATTGCCCTACGCCGCCGGCTTGCGTTTCCGCCGGGCCCGCTGCTCCCTGCGGAACTCCTTGACCGCCCGCACGACATCGTCCTCGTTGTGAACTCCGATTGCCTCCGCCCTGGGTCGCGCATAGGCCTGAATCTCTTTCCAATACCGGTCATCCTGGTATTGCCGCAGAGCCTGCCGCACCAGTTCACTCATCGTGCGGTTTTCCTTTTTGGCCAGCGCCTGCATCTCCTCAAGCATCGGCTCCGGCAACGTGATGGACAGCACTTTTGTGGTTCTCATGGGCAATACTCCGTAATACTTAATCATATCAGACAGTTCGTCCTTGCCATGCACCCGCTCCTCACTTCGGTAATCTAATTACGAGAGAGGTCCCCAATGGCCAAAGCCACATTCGCCGCCGGTTGCTTCTGGGGCGTCGAAGCCCAGTTCCAGCAGCTTCCCGGAGTCACTGCCACCGCTGTGGGATATGAAGGCGGCACGCTTGCCAATCCCAGCTACCAGCAGGTCTGCACCGATGGCACCGGCCACGCCGAAGCCGTCGAAATCGACTACGACCCTGCGCACATCACCTTTGAGCAGCTCCTCGAGGCGTTCTTCTCGCTGCACGATCCCACCCAGCTTAACCGCCAGGGTCCCGACTGGGGCACGCAGTACCGCAGCGTCGTCTTCTTCCACACGCCGGAGCAGAAAGCTGCCGCCCATGCCTTCATCGCCCGCCTCTCCGCGGAGAAGCGCTTCCCCCAGCCAATCGTGACGCAGGTGGTCCCGGCCCAGACCTTCTGGCGCGCCGAAGAATACCACCAGAAATATCTCGAGAAACGCGGAGCGCTCAGCTGCCACATCTGAGCACTGCGGTTCGCGACCCAAACAGGAAGGCCACACGATGTCTGTCGTGTGGCCTTCTTTCCTGACCAGCGCACGAATGGCGCGAAGCGCGGCCGCCCCCGACAGCTAGTCGGCCGACCACTCGCCGGCGCGCATCACCGGCTCCGTCTTTCCGTCTGCCGTAATCCCGTCCACGTCGATCTTCTCCGACCCGATCATCCAGTCCACGTGGATCAGGCTGTCGTTCGCGCCCTTCGCAGCCAGCTCCTCCGGCGTCAGCTTGTCTCCGTCCTTCACGCAGGTCGAATAGGCCTGCCCCAGCGCGATGTGGCACGCCGCATTTTCGTCGAACAGCGTGTTCAGGAACAGCAGCCCGCTGGCCGCGATCGGCGACGACGCCGGCACCAGCGACACCTCACCCAGCCGCCGCGCTCCCTCGTCCGTCTCGATCATCCGCTGCAGCACCTGCTCGCCCCTGGCTGCATGCGCCTCAACGATCTTTCCGCCTTCAAACCGCACCTGAATCTTCTCGATCAGCGTTCCCTGGTGCGATAACGGCTTCGTGCTCGTCACCGTCCCGTCCACCCGATCCTTGTGCGGAGTCGTGAACACCTCTTCCGTCGGCATATTCGGAATGCAATAGTTCCCATTCCCCGCCGTCGTCCCGCCGCCCAGCCACAGATGATCGTCCGCCAGACCGACCTTCAGATCCGTGCCCGGACCCTTGAAGTGCAGCGTCGCATAGCGCTTCGCATTCATACGGCCGGCCCACGTGTGCAGCTTGTCGTCATGCTTCTTCCACGCCGCCACCGGATCGTCCTGGTCCGCCCGGCTC
>DASXFH010000101.1:0-3978 GCA_036489655.1 Acidobacteriaceae bacterium
CGGCTATTACCATTCGCTGCCCGGAGATCCGCTGCGCACCTTCATCGACACGGCGGCCGAGGTGCAGCGTGCGCTGGGCTTCGAGAACGAGAAGGACCACCCCGAAGTGGCGCCGTCGCAGTTCGAAATCAACTACAGCTACGGTGACGTGATTGCGGCTGCGGATCAGATTCAGCTCTACAAGCTGATCTGCCGGCAGGTGGCAACGAAGATGGGACTGACGGCAAGCTTCCTGCCCAAGCCGGTGGTGGGGGTGAACGGCAGCGGCATGCACACCAATATCTCGGTAAGCAAGGGCAAGAAGAACCTGATGTGGGATCCGAAGGGCCAGGAGAAGTTGAGCGCCTTCGGCTGGGCTTTTGTCGACAAGATCCTGACCCACGGCAACGATCTGTGCCTGCTGCTGAACGCGAGCGTGAATGCATACCGGCGGCTCGACCCGCACTTCGAAGCGCCGAACCAGATCAAGGCGTCGGCGACGGACCGCGGGTCGATGGTGCGCATACCGATCGGCAACGAGAAGAGCATGCGCGTGGAGGTGCGTTCGGTAAGCCCGGATGCAAATCCGTACCTGGTGCTGTACTCGATCTTCAAGACGGGCCTGGACGGGACGACGTCGAAGATCGCGAACCTGCGCCAGGCGGAGCGCTATCTGCCGGACAACATCTATACGGCGCTCGAAGACTTCCGCAACGCGACCTGGACCACCAAGATGCTGGGTGAAGACGTGAAGGCGCGCTATGCGGACCTGAAGCAGGCATCCGCCGACCGTTGTCCACGGCTGCTTGGGACATTCGTGAAGGTGCCGGAGGTGCAGTACCACCACGATGTGTACAACCAGTATTTGTGGAACAACTTTTAGGCTGAACGGCTGGTGAAGAGTGCCTGAAGGGAGAGCAAATCGCTCTCCCTTTTGATTTTGGGGACGCCCGCCAGCTGCTGGTCATTCGTAACTGAGCAGCCGCAATGATTCGTAGCAAGTCTTCTCGTCCAATGGGTATACTCATGGCGCATTTTCAAGCGCCGGCGCGAAACCGGCTCACGGCCCAGAGGTATCCCTTGAACCGCTCTTTCGTTTCTGCCCTGCTCTCTCTGGCGTGTCTTTCGACATTGCCCGCGCTCGCACAGTCTTCCGGATCGGCTCAGCCATCGGTCACGCTTTCGGTGGGCGCTAATCCTGTGCCAGGCAAAGTGCCGGTCACAGCGACGGTGCAGCCCTACATCGGAAGCACGAAGATCCCCACCGGCACGATCACCTTCCTTGATGGAACTACAGTGCTGAACCAGGGCGGCACGGCCCTGACGCCGCCCGGCGGGATAACCAGTCAGACCTTTACCGCAGCCGTCGGCACACTGGACCCTGGACTAGCGGCAGTGGCGCAGGGCATGATCACCGGAGACTTTGACGGAGACGGCAAGCCGGATTTGCTGGTCTATGGGACGACAAATGCGTCGGTATCGACCGAGGTACAAGTCTTTCTGACAAGCAACGCCGGAAACGCACATTTTCGTGCTGTGGCGCCGCAGACGCTGGCCGTTCCGCTGCCGAGCTATGCGACGCCCGCCACGCTCTACGCGAATAACGACACCAAGCTGGACCTGTTAATCGGGAACATGGTGGCCTATGGCAATGGGGATGGCACGTTCTCCAACCCTGCCGTGCTGTCGAGCGTGGCCACGGGATTCCGTCAGACCTATATCGTCGAAGGGCTCGCAGGAAGCGGACAGGCTCTGGTTGCAGTGAATGCACCGCCGAGCCCGATCCCGGCGAGCGGGACAGCGCAGTACACCTTTACGGTGTTCAGCTACAGTTTCGGCACCTTTACTTCCCTTGGAAACTTTGCGCTGGCTGCGCCGATTGAGCTGGGCACCGGCTGTTGCGCGGAGCTAAATGTCTTTGGGCTCAGCTTTGGCGATGTGAACGGTGATGGCAACATCGATGTCATCTCGGAGAGCAACGGCGTGCCCGTCGGCAATGCAGCTACCGGGGTGACTTTCAACGTGATGTTGAACAACGGTGACGGTACATTCGGGCCGCCAAAGCCGCTGGATGCTTCTGCGCTCCTGACCATTGCGCCTTCAGCAATCGCCATCGGCGACCTGAACGGCGACGGCAAGAACGATCTGGTGATGACCTATGCGGAGAATACCGGCGTCAACTACATCGCTGCGGCACTTGGAAACGGCGACGGCACTTTTGGCGCTTTCTCGACGCTTCAACTCATCAATTTCATGACCGCCGCGATTCCGAATCCCCAGGTGCAACTTGCAGACGTGAATGGCGACGGCAACCTGGACGCGGTGGCCGGCTCGGGCGAAGTTGCACTTGGAAATGGTGACGGTACCTTCACGCTGGGCACGCCATTCTTTGCCCAGCCAGCGAACCCGCAGACGCCGTTGAATTATCCACTGCTGCAGGTTCCGATTGATGCGAATGCCGCATCCTCGCTGGTGTACCTGAACACGACGAGCGGAGCGAATGCCGTGTTCACGCCGCAAAATGCCGCAACGGTGCAGGCGACGCTCGCGCTCGCGGCAGGATCACATACCATCACAGCGCAGTATTCCGGCGACAGCACATATGCGCAGGCTGTGGGCGTACAGAATATCTCGCTGGATTCGACGCCGCCGACAATCGGGATCACCGCTTCGGCGAATCCGATTTACGCGACCCAATCCGTTACTTTTACCGCGACGCTGAACAATCCGGCAGCGACCGGCACGATCACATTTCTGGATGCATATCCCGGCAGCGACCCGCTGCAACCGATTCTGAACCCGAACCCGACAACACTCGGCACTGCGACGGTGGCAAATGGAGTGGCAACACTGACGACGACCCAATTGCCCGCCGGACTTCACACGATTACCGCTGTCTACGGGGATATCTACAACCCGACCGCCACGGCGCAGATCAAGGAGAACGTCAACCTGCCCTTCAGTGTGGCCAATAGTGGGAATCAAATCTCGCTCTCGACCACCCCAGGGGGGAGCGCGTCCGCCCAGATCAGTATCAGTGCGCTGGGGGGCTTCACCGGGCCGGTCACGTTCGGTTGCACCAATTCACCCGCCGTGTGCAGCTTCAGTCCTGCAACGGTGAATCTCGCCGGGACGAGTGCATCGGCGGTGACCCTTACGGTCACGGCGACGCCTACTCCGACCACGGCGCAAGTATCACCCAGCTTCAGCGAAACGGTCCTTGCCTGCGGCATTCCGATGTTCGCTCTCTTTGGTATTGCATCGGGGGGCATTGCATCGAGGCGTCGCCAGCGCGTTCTGTTCGCTGTCATGGCCATTGCGTTCTGCGGCACCTTCTGCCTGGGATGCGGCGGCGGGGGAAGTCAACAGACATCTCCCAATTCCCTGCCCGCGGGAAATTACCCCTTTTACGTCACGGCTACCTCGGGGCAGAACGAACAGGTGCTCACCGGCCTTCTTACGGTGCAGTAGCAGCTAAGCGACAGCTCCATTACCGCGAGTTGGTCTGCCGCGCCGTCCCTGATACAACAAATCAAGACACTGGCCAGGAGGCGAGGGCAAACTCGCCTCTGCTCGTTTCTGCGATGGGCGAGGGGACAGGCAGGCGGAGATAGGGCGATGGAGCAGCAGACGAAGAAAGCCGGCAGCGGGGCAGACCGGCGATTGCGGGTGGCGATCGCCGGCTTTGGCACGGTGGGATCCGCAGTGGCGCGCATCCTGCTCGAACAGAGCACCGCGTCGTCCTTTGAACTGGCCTACATTTTGAATCGGCGCATCGCCGAAAAACGTGTCGACTGGGTGCCTGGATCGGTGCGCTGGACAGATGACGTGGACGAGGTGCTGGACTCGGATATTGACGTGTTTGTGGAGCTGATGGGCGGCCTCGATCCGGCGGGGACGTGGGTGCGGCGCGCACTGGCAAGCGGCAAGTCCGTGGTGACGGCGAACAAGGCGCTGATTGCGGCCGAAGGTGTGGAGTTGAGCGAGCTGGCATGCCGC
>DASXFH010000143.1:0-13707 GCA_036489655.1 Acidobacteriaceae bacterium
GGCGATCGCGGTTCGCTCGGTTCAGTTTCCCGATTCCTATCCGAAAGATCCGCAGCACAGGCTCATCGGAGCTACCGCCATTGTCGAAGGGATCCGCCTTCTGACAAATGACGCGCAGATCGCCCGTTCTGGCCTGGTCCCGATGGCCATTTAGTTCAAACCCGCCAAACCCGAAAACGAAGAAAGGCTGGGCAAATCAGCGGCAAAGGGTCAGCATTGGCGGTCAGCACGAAGCCGCAGGAAGAGCACAAATAGTGCAGCCGGCCTGGAGTTAATCCTCGGGGATCTCTGTGTCCTCTGTGGTGGAGGCCTTCCCGCTCACCCGTGACCTTCGTACCGTTCCCCTCTTCGATTTTCCTTGCCTTCCAAAATCACCCCTCCTAAGCTGGAGAAGGAAAAGCTCTGTGCGCCTCGGCGCTCAGAGCTTTTTGGCTTTTGAGAGGCGGGAAATCAGAGAAGCCCCCTGCTAATTGATCTCGAATGAATCAACTGCAGCGCAGAGGCCTTCTCGGCCGCGTGCAGGTAGCTGAAAACAAGACGGTTACAAAAAAGTTGACTGAGAGAAATTGAGAAAACTTCCAAGCGAATCGGCGAAAACGAGGAGCGGCTCCCAACCGGCGGAGTCTTCGAGGCGATCCGCTTATGGGCGATACACTCGGTTTATGTTTGCGGAGAATGGGAGTTTGTTCGGAGAGCCGAGCGGCGGCGCGGGTTCAGGCAACAGCCGTGCGACGGCGGCGGAGTGGGTGACAGCGTATTGCGACGGAGGGTCGCGTGGGAATCCCGGGCCGGCAGGCTATGGGGTGTTTGTCGAAGGCCCTGACCAGGAGAAGCTGGCCGAGTTGAGCGAGTATCTGGGGAAGACGACCAATAATGTTGCGGAGTATTCGGGACTGCTGGCGTCGCTCGCCTGGGCCCTGGAGAGCGGGCATCGTCGGCTGCGCGTGGTGTCGGATTCCGAACTGATGGTGAAGCAGATGCAGGGGCGCTACAAGGTGAACAGCGCCGATCTGCGTCCGCTGTGGGAAGAGGCGAAGCGTCGGGCAGCGCGGCTGGAGGGGTTCCGGATCGAGCATGTGCTGCGGGGCAAGAATCAGCGGGCCGATCGGCTGGCGAATCTGGCGATGGACCGGGGTACTGGGCGAGGGTCAAAGCCGAGCGCCGCGGAGGGGCACAATCCGGAACCGCAGCGGAAAGTGGAGCCACCTCGATCGGCTAAGGGTTACGTCAAGGGCGGAGTCGTGCATTTGATTGAAGGGGAGCTGCCCGAGGGGGCGTTTGTGCGGGTGACTCTGGACCGGCAATAAGCCAGGGAGCGGACGAAAAGGCGTGCGGGCAGAAGGCGCTATGGCCCAACCATCGAGCCGACGCTACTGTTTGGCCTATGAGGCTTCGATTCCTCCTCAGGAAGATTTCCTGAAATAGGCTAAGGCAAAAAAAGCGATAGCAATCATCAGGAGCAGCCAAAAGGCGATCGAACTGACGGGATATCCGCGATGTGTTGTTGAACTGATTCGGATGGCCAGGTCAACGGGACTGTGCCATATCGCCCTGACGAGGACCGCCAGAACAAGAGCTATTGTTGCGATCCACTTCATATTTCCTTTCAGGGCGTTCAAGCCCAAACCGGCAGAATTGATCTACCTATTCCACCGTGGTTGTCCCATACGTGGGTGGAGGAGCCTCTCCCTGCAGCGTTCTGATCATCTGGCTCACGTTTGCGATGACCACTTCCGGACGGTCGATCTGCACGTAGTGGGAGCTGTTACGGGCGATGATGCGACGGCTTCGGGTGGACAGGCCTTTCAATTCCTCCTGGAGTGAGTTCCAGGACGCAGCGAAAGCCGCGTGCAGGCTGGCCGGGGCAAACTGCAGCCAAAACGCGGGGATGTAATTCGGATCCTCGGAGAAGATGAGGATCGGCATATCGCCGAAGGGACCCGTCGTGCCGGCCTCACGACAGGAGAGTGCGAAGGCGTCTTCTTCCTGCTGCGTCGTGTTCAGGACGGAGACGCTGCAGTCGTCAGCCTGGAGCCAGGCACGGTATTGCGGTGAGTCGGAGGGGACGGCGCCCATGCCGGTCCAGAGATGCTGGCCGCACAAGCCTCGCCAGCGCGGGATGCCCAGCAGGGTTTCGAGCTTCGGCCAGCGCAGATCGTCCATCGCCGTGAGCTGCCTGGGGAGTCTCTCGAACTGCTGCGGCGTACTGGCGTCGACAAAGATCAGGCCGACGATGCCGGCGGGATAGCGGGTCGCATATTCGCGGATGTGGAGGCCGCCGGCGGAGTGGCCCATGAGGACGATGGGACCGGCAATACCGGCCTGCTGGAGGAGACCGTGCAGCTCTTCTGCGATGTGGATGGAGTCGCGCGTGCCGGAGCGGGGATCGCTCCAGCCGTAACCGGCACGATCATACGAGCAGACGCGGGTGACCTGGGCCAGAGCCGGCTGGACCTTCCTCCACTGCAGCCAGTCGTCGCCCAGGCCGGCTTCGAGGATGAGCGTGGGCGAGCCATGGCCCATGCAGACGATATGCATTCGGGAGTTATCCACGTTGTAGAAGCGGCCTGGAGGCGGATGGAGGCGGCTCCGCTTGCCGAGCCAGAGATTGGCGCCGATGGAAAGGCCAGTGACGGCCACGACCAGGGCGACAGCACTCAGGACGAACTTCTTCCAGAGGGACGCATGCCCCGTGCGCTCCTTGCCGGCGCGGTCTGCGTCGGTCGCCGGGCCTGTTGGATGGTTCATCATGAGCCTCCGTGAAAGATTCGTCGAATGGGCGGAGCCTTCGCATCGCGGCAGCGCGGGGAGAGCCGTACGCTTTCGTGGGTTGGAAAACCATAACAGATGGCAATCATGAGGATCCGGGGATTCCCGGTTTCAGTTCATCTGGGAGCCATCTGCCGGTGCTCCGAATGCAATAGACTGGCGACACATGCCTGCCATGAGAAGGTTCCGACGATTTGAGGTTGCGGTGTTTCGCAAGCTGCACCGCGATCCGCCGGAGGGGTTTATTCACCGCGCCGCCTTTTGGCTGCTGGTGTTCTACCTCGGGTTATCGATCCCCGGTTTTTTCCCGGGAAGTGTGGGACAGGTATTCGCGGGGCTGGCGGATATCGCCTTTTATCTGCTGCTGATCATCTGCGTGCCGCTGCTGTGGCGTTTTGTATTTACGCGCCTGCTGTGGAAGGTCCGGAACCGGCTGATTGTGACGTATCTGCTGATGGGGCTGACGCCGCTGGTGCTGTTTGTGACTCTGGTGCTGCTTCTGCTGTACGTCTTCTCGGGGCAGTTCGCTATCTTCGCGGCGACCAGCGTCGTGGGGGACGAGCTGGCGAAGATTGCCTCAATGAATCGCAGCCTGACCGTGCATATGGCGCATGTGTTCGATGAGGATCCGCGATCGCGCACTGTGCAGGTACCTCCGGAGGCGAGCCGGCCGTCGCAGCGGGAGTACACCGGGATGACGGTGGCTGTTTATGAGGACGGCAGGCTGGCGACGCTGGCGCCGGCGGAATGGAACGCGGGGATGAAGCCGGCGGTGCCGGGCTGGTTCCACGGCAGCTTCAGCAGCCTGACCTTCGACCATGGGCGGCTGTGGCTTAGGGCGGCCGATGAGCAGACGATGGGCGGGCATCGCACCGTCGCAATCACCAGCGTGCCGCTGGAAAAGGAGAATGTGGAGGCGATTGCCCAGGGGCTGGGGAGGGTGAGCATTTTCCCGAGCCTGGACTTCGGCGCGGAAGCGGCGCAGAGCGATGGCAGCGCGGCAAAGATGCAGGCGGCCCCGCCGAAAAGGGCGCCGGTTCATGTGGAGTTTGGGCGACAGGATATCGAGAAGGCACGGAAAAACGCGATTGCGGGTGGAGAGCTGCCGCCGGCGCAGCATTTTTACGATGTGCCGGTGCGGTTTGGAGCGCCTCTGGCGGCGGTGGACTGGGCAACAGGCAATACCGTGCAGACGGCAGCCGATGTGACGTCGCGACCGTCGCTGCTGTACAACCGGCTGTTCATTACCTCGCTGACGGTCGCCAACATGATCCGCGATATGCTGATCGGCATTGCGATCGCCTTTGGGGTGCTGGAACTGCTGGCGTTTCTGGCGGCGGTGCGGCTGAACCGGACGATCACGAAGTCGGTCCACGATTTGTACGAGGCGACCCTGGCGATCGATGGCGGGAACCTGGGGCACAGGATCCAGGTGAAGCGGCGGGATCAGCTGGGGGCGCTGAGCCGGTCGTTCAACAGTATGGCTTCCTCGCTGGAGCGGCTGCTGGTGGAGCAGCGGGAGAAGGAGCGGCTGCAGAACGAGCTGGCGATTGCGCAGGAGGTGCAGGCGAATCTCTTTCCGCGGGGGCGGATTGCGCTGCCCATGCTGGAGCTGCACGGGGTTTGCCTGCCGGCACGCACGGTGAGCGGCGACTACTACGACTTTCTGCTGTTCGGCGAGACGGGGCTGGGGATGGCGCTGGGCGATATCAGCGGGAAGGGTATCTCCGCGGCTCTGCTGATGGCGACCCTGCATTCGGCGGTGCGCGCCTATCGCTTTGCCGGCGAGGAGCTGGTGACGGAAGGCGCAGCGGCGATGGCGAATCCTCGCACGCGACGGGTGGGCGAGCAGGAAGTGGAGTGCGCTGAGCTGTTCGAGAACCCGGCGAAGATTTTGTCGCTGCTGAACCGGCACTTGTACCGGAGCACGCAGCCGGAGAAGTACGCGACGTTGTTTTTGGCCCACTACGACGGGTTGACCCGGAGGCTGGTTTATGCGAACGGCGGGCATTTGCCGCCCCTGCTGTTGCGAGCGAACGACACGATAACGCGCCTGGAACGGGGCGGGTCGGTGGTGGGACTGCTGGATGAGTTGTCGTGGGATCAGGGGACGGAGCACCTGGGGCCGGACGACATTCTGATTGCCTACAGCGACGGGGTGACGGAGCCGGAGAACGACTTTGGGGAGTTCGGGGAGAGCCGGCTGCTGGAAGTGGTGCGTCGGCATCGGCACCTGAGTCTTGAGGCCATTTCCGAGCAGGTGATCCAGACGCTGCGGACGTGGATTGGCGCTCAGGAGCAGCCGGACGACGTGACGCTGGTGCTGGCGCGGCAGCGGTAGGACCGGTTGCAGGTTACGGGGAAGGCGTGACCCGGTTCAGCAGGTGGGCTGCTGGACTGGATCGCCTCTTCCGGTGGTGGTGAGGACGACGGCGGCGGTGATGATGAGGGCTCCGCCGATCCAGGCGCCGGGACCGAGACGATCGCCGAGCACGACAACGCCGAGGATCGAGCCGAGGGCCGGTTCGATATTGAGGAAGACGCCGGCGCGCGAGGCGGGAACGCGATGCAGTCCCCAGTTCCAGAGCAGGGTGGCAGCTGCTGTGCAGACGAGGCCGCTGGCGGCGACCGCGCCCCAGACTGTCCAGCCGAGACCGCGGACGGGCGGGAGACCATCCTGCAGGAGCACCCAGGGAATGAGCATGGCGGTGCCGGTGAGCAGGGTCCAGCAGGTGACGGACAGAGGCGAGCGGCCGCCGAGGATGAGGCGCTGATTGAGCAGGACCCATCCCAGGGCGATGACGAGGGAGAGTACGACGAGCAGATCGCCCCGGAGATTGCCGCCGTGAATGCCGTGGCCGGCGCTGGCGACGATGAGGGCGATGCCAGCCGTGGATCCGACAAGCGCGAGCCAGCCTTTGGCATCGAGGCGTTCGTGGGCGAACATCGTGGCGCCGGCGGCGAGAATCACAGGCATGGTGCCGACCATGAGCGCGGCGTGGCTGACGGTGGTGAGCTTGAGGCCTTCAAACTGCACCATGAACTGCAGAGGAATGCCAAGGAAGGCGCCGATGAGGATGAGGTTCCACTCGCGGCGGGTGAAGTGCGGTTTTTCAAGGATGGGGAGCAGGCCCAGGCAGGCAAAGAGGAAACGATAGAGGACATAATGACCGACGTTGAGTCGGGAGAAGGCGATTTTGCCGAAGAAGAAGCCGGTGCCCCAGCAGCAGCCGGAAAGGGCGCAGGCGATATAGCCGGCACCGCGTCCAATGCGGTGGCGGTGTTCAGGGAGGGAAGCGCTCATTCGGTGGTAGCGCTGCCCGTGTTGGGCCTCGCCGGCACAAGGGGGCGCCATTCTTCCCCGAGGAAGAGGCGGATGGCAGCAATCCCGGCAGCTCCCGCCTGGACGCAGGCCGCTGCGTTGTTTTCGGTGACGCCGCCGAGCGCGAGCACGGGCACGGGCTGAGCCTGTTCGACTGCACCACGGAGCGCGGCAATGCCCTGGCCTCGGGACATGCCCTGGCCAGTGACTTTTTCAAAGACAGGGGAGAAGAGCAGCAGGGAGGCACCGGCGGCCAGGCGGATTTCCTCGGGGGAGTGACAGGCGGCGCTGATGACGAGCTCGCGTCCGGCGCGGGCGTAGGCCTGGATGGCAGCCTGTACGGCGGCGGGTCCCGCGTTGGCGTGCAGATGCACGCCGTCGGCACCGGCATCCAGCGCCACCTGGGCGGGGCCGTTGACCAGCACCCCTGTCTTGCGAGTGGCTCCATCGACGGCGCCTACGGTTTCGACAATGCGTGCCGTGAGTGTCTGCAGCTCGCTGAGGGGCAGGTCCTTTTCGCGGACCTGGATGTAGTCCACGCCGCCCTGCGCCCACACGCGGGCGAGCCGCACGAGGCAATCCCGGCGAGCAGCTTCGTCGCCGGGCAGAAGCCTGCGACTCGTAATGGCATAGAGCAGCATCAGAAGATTAGTGTAAGAGGGAATTCACACGATCCAGTGGCCGCTCAACATTTAAGATGAGCACGGACCCAGGGTCCTGTTCCATTCGGGTTCTGCCAACGCATGTCGAAATACGATCTTCTTGTTATCGGGTCGGGCCCTTCGGGCCAGCGGGCTGCTGTTTCCGCGGTGAAGAAGGGCAAGAACGTCGCTCTGGTGGAGATGCGCAGCGTGGTGGGCGGCGTGTGCATCAACACCGGCACGATTCCCAGCAAAACGATGCGGGAGGCCGTGCTGCATCTCTCCGGGTACAACTACCGTTCGATTTACGGCATGAATTACCGCGTGAAGGAAAAGATCACGATGGCGGATCTGGCCTTCCGCGTGCAGCACGTGGTGAAGACGGAAATTGACGTGACAGAAGCGCAGCTCTCGCGGAATGGCGTCGAGGTTGTCAATGGGGTTGCGCGGTTTGAGGACCCGCACCACGTCCAGGTGAGCGGGACGCGCGGCGTGAATACCGATGAGGCCGACAACATCGTGATTGCCGTAGGCACGCGGCCGGCGTCGTCGCCCAAGGTGCCGGTGAACGGCAGAACGATCATCAACAGCGATCAGGTGCTGGATCTGCCGGACCTGCCCAAAAACCTGATTGTGGTCGGCGGGGGCGTGATCGGTGTGGAGTACACGTGCATGTTTGCGGCGCTGGGCGTTCGGGTGACGCTGATTGAAAAACGGCCGCGGCTGCTGGAGTTCGCGGACCAGGAGATTGTGGAGGCGCTGAGTTACCACTTGCGGGACAGCCGGGTGACCATGCGGCTGGGCGAAGAAGTGGGCAGCGTGGAGGAGCTGCCGGACGGCACGGTAGTAGCGAATCTGGAGAGCAAGAAGCGCGTGTCCGGCGATGCTCTGCTGTATGCCGTGGGGCGGCAGGGGAACATCGACGAACTCAACCTGGCGGGGGCCGGCATTGAGGCGGATAACCGCGGGCGCATTCCGGTGGACAAGGATTTCCGGACGAAGGCGCCGCATATTTTCGCAGTGGGCGATGTGATTGGCTTTCCGGCGCTGGCGTCGGTGTCGATGGAGCAGGGGCGGATCGCGGCGGAGCGGGCGTTCGGCAACGACCACGTAATTTCGAACCCCAGTTTCTACCCCTACGGGATTTACACCATCCCGGAGATTTCGTTCATCGGCAAGACCGAGGAGCAATTGACGGAGGAGGACGTGCCGTACGAGGTGGGCGTGGCCTACTACCGCGAGATCGCGCGCGGGCAGATTCGCGGCGACACGACGGGGCGCCTGAAGCTGATCTTCCACCGCGAGACCCGCCAGGTGCTGGGCGTGCACATCATTGGCGAAGGCGCCGCGGAGCTGGTCCACATCGGGCAGGCGGTGATGGCGCTGGGCGGCAATCTGGACTACTTCATCGATACGGTCTTCAACTATCCCACTCTGGCCGAGTGTTACAAAGCCGCCGCGTTCAACGGCATTAACCGGCTGGCCCGCTTCGAGGGCTAGGCGCGGAGGGAAACCATGGCAAAGACGATTGGCGTCGTCATGACCACGCGGGTGATCGCGGGTCTGATTGAGGACAATGTTCTGCAGGGAGAGCTGCGCGAATTCCCCGAGAACCTCGACGCCACGAATGGGCTCATCGAAATTCCGGCCGAGAGTTTGTGCGACATCCTCTGCGATGCGATCGCCGCGCTGGTTGCCAGGGGGGAAGGCATTGACGCCGCGGGTGTGGCCATGCCGGGCTACGTGCACCAGGGAGTTCTGCTGGACTCGCCGAACCTGCCACAGCTGAAGGGCAATCATGTCTGCGAGAGCATTGCGGCGGGGCTGAAGGCGCGCGGAGTCAACGTGAAGCTGAGCGTCTTCAATGACGCGGATGCGGTGGCGGCGGGCATTGCCGCGACGCGCGGGCTGCTGGACCGCCAGGTGCGGGCGTGGACGATCGGCAACGGGATTGGGTTTGGGCGGTATCCCTGGACGGAGGGCCCATGGGAGGGCGGGCACATGGTGGTGACGCTCGATCCCAAAGAGAACTACTGCGGTTGCGGCGGGCGCGGGCATCTGGAAGGCATCATGGGACATCGGGCGATGCGGCTGCGGTTTCTGGATCTGGAGCCGGACGAGGTATTCGCGGCCGCGAAAAAGGGCGATCGGCGCTGCGCGGATTTCGTGGACCTGTGGCATCGGGCGCTGGCGGCGGCAACGGCTTCGGAGATCCACCTGGAAGGAACGGGGCGGTTTTATTTCACGGGGCGGGATATCCAGCGGCTGGAGCTGCCGCGGCTGAAGCAGCATCTGTACGAAATGATCAAGATGAGCCCGCTGCAGAACTACACGGTGGAGGTTCTGGCGGAGGATCCGGCGATGGCGGTGATTGGGGCCGGGGTGGCTGCGCTGATTGAGACGCGGTGCTGAGGCATTGCATGCAGCGGGCCTCGCCCCCAGGAATTTTCAGACTATGGCAGAATCCTGGCCGCGTGTCGTGAAGCAAACCCACTCTATTTTGTATGGGCAGACCAGACCTCGCCGGCCAGCAGGCCAGCCGAGACACCGACAAAGATTCCGGCGATGACATCGCTGAGGAAGTGCCAGTCGCCCACGATCAGCAGGACTGCCCCGATGAAGAGCAGTGCGGAGAAAAGCAGGACACTGCGTCGATAGAGACGCATGAAGACACCGGCGAAGGCGCCGGAGAGGACCATGTGGCCCGAGGGAAAGCTGCTGTTCGAAGAGCCACTGAGGAGATGGAAGGCGTGGCGGGCTCCGTGGAGCACGACCGCAGGATTCGGCACGCCGAACAAGAACTTCAGGGCGCTGTCGTTCATGGAATAGGCACAGATGGAGGTGAGGCAGGCGAGCGCGGCCGCTTCGCCCAGAGGCGACAGGTGCCCCCGCGTTATCCGGAGGATGATCAGGGTCAGAGCAACGACTGCTTCGCCGCTGAGCAGGACGGCGCTTGTCAGTCCCTTCGCCAGTTTTTCCGTGGAGCCCAGAGTTCCAAAGACGCTGCGGGCGATCGGGACATCGAGGCGTACGAATGCCACGGCTACGACAAGCAGGCAAACCAGCAGAGACAGGAGCCAGATCAGGACAGGAGAACCTGAGGCTTTTTGTTCCGGCGCGCTTCCGCCCTGCTCCTGAGACCGAACGGGACCTTGCAGCAATCGAATTTTTCTCCCCTCCGTGGCCAACGGTTTGCGGGAACGCGCACGCACACTGCGAACAGAATCGGCAGAACGCGTCCTTGCACCACCTGATGCTCCATTATCTCGCGTGCGGGGCTGCTGAACCCTGGTGCCTCGCCTGGGGCGGGGCGGTCAGACCGTCCTCAGCGGGTCATGGCATAGTGGACGGTCTCCTCGATGGCGGCGATTTGGATGGGCTCGCGGTGGCTGGCTGAGAGCTTTCTGTTGAGCTGGCTCAGGTCCGTTGATTTGAAGCGTTGCCAGGCGGCGATTTGGGTCTGGGCGGCCTGGCTGCTCTGATGGAAGATTTCGATTGCCTGCTCGGGCGCCTGCCGGTCGCCGCTTTCAACGATGCGGAGGGCGACGCTGAGTCCGGCGGTGGCAGCGGCGAGGCCGGGGTGCGACTCGTCCTCCGGATGCTCGCCGTTGCGAATTTTTTCCAGGCTGGTCTGAGCGGTTTTGATCGCATCGCGGACGGAGGCCGGGGCATCGGGTGTGTCGAGCTTTTTGAGCTGGCTGGCGACGCTTTCCAGCTCGGCCATGGCTTTGCGCGCGGCGAGGATCTGCGTCTCGATGGACTGGCCAGTCTTGTACTGGTCGTCGAGGACGGCCGTGGTGCAGGCGCAGCGCGGGTCCATGGTGACGTGGAGGGGCTGGCTGAGGGTTGTGCCGTCTGCGGTGATGCGGACGGTGTAGGCGCCGGGGGGAACTTTGGGCCCGGAGCCAAAGCCGAAGAGAGCCATCATGTCTTCTTCCGCGGAGCCGCCGGCGGAGCTGCCGACGGATAGATCCCACACAAAGCGGTGCTCACCGGGGGCGGTGTCGAGGGTCTGCGGTTTGGGGAACCAGCGCTCGGCGATGGGCAACAGAGGCAGATGCATGGGGTGCTGGGCGGCACTGGAGAAGTGGCGGAGGACGTGGCCTTCGCTGTCGAGGAATTCCAGCGTGATCTGGGACGCGTTGTTGGGCAGGTAGTAGTCGATGATGGCGCCGTTGGGAGGATTGTTGGCCTGAGGCTCTTCCGGCGGGAGGGGCGTGCCGAGGAAGCCGTCGTTATCGACGCGGATGGTGGCGGGGGACGCGTACAGGTACGCGGCTGAACCGTGCTCGGCGGCGGCTGCAGCCTGGCGGAGGGGTGCGATGTCGTCGAGGATCCAGAAGGAGCGGCCGTGGGTGGCGACGATTAAGTCACTGCCGTGGATATCCATGTCGCGGATGGAGGTGACGGGCAGGTTGAGCTGGAGGGGCTGCCAGTGGACGCCGTCGTCAAAAGAGACGTAGATGCCGAACTCCGTGCCGGCGTAGAGGAGGTTGCGCTGCTCGGGGTCCTGGCGGACGGCACGGAGGAAGTGGGTGGGGGCGATGCCGTCAACGGACAGCCGCCAGGTCTTGCCGTAGTCGTGGGTGATGTAGAGGTAAGGCTTCTGGTCGTCGAGGCGGTGGCGATCGACGGCGGCGTACGCCGTGGCGGGATCGAAGTGATCGGCTTCGATGAGGGAGATTTTGGACCAGGGGGTGAGGGCGGGAGGCGTGACGTCGGTCCAGTGCCGGCCGCCGTCGCGGGTTACGTGGATGCGGCCGGTGTCGGAGCCGGCCCAGATGAGGTTGGCGTCGAGGGGTGAGGGAGCGATGGTATAGACGACGCCGTAGCCGCGCTGCATGGCATTCTCAGGCGTGACGGGGCCTGCGGCGGAGGCGTTGGGATCGGTGCCGGTGAGGGCCTTGCCGGTGAGGTCGGGGCTGATGGTCTGCCAGTGGAGGCCGCCGTCGGTGGTCTTCATGACATATTGCGTGCCGAGGTAGAGGGAGGTTTTGTCGGCGGGCGAAAAGACGAGGACGGGCGTCCAGGTGGCGCGGTAGCGGCGATCGTTGATTTCGGTGCCGAAGCCGCCGATGGGCCAGGGCGCGATGTTCTGGCTGAAGGAGGTGCGGAGGTCGCCGCGGATGATGCCACCGTAGGAGTCGGTGACGTAGACGATGTTGTTGTCTTTGGGATCGACGGCGATGTAGCCGCTTTCGCTGCCGGGCGGGAGGAACCAGTCGCGTGCGTCGAGGTGGCCGTGGTCGGAGCGGCTGTAGACGGCGATGGAGCCGGAGTCCTGCTGGGCACCGTAGATGGTGTATGGGAAGCGGTTGTCGGTGGTGACGTGGTAGAGCTGCGCGGTGGGCTGGTTGTACCAGGTGGTCCATGTCTTGCCGCGATCGAGAGAGACGCTGGCGCCCTGATCGACGCCGAGGACGAGGTGGTTAGAGTCTTTGGGATCGACCCAGACCTGGTGGTAGTCGTCGCCGCCGGGCGCGCCGCGAACGATCTCGATGGACTTGCCGGCGTCGTTGGTGCGGTAGAGGGCGACGTTGGGAATGTAGAGGACGTCAGAATTTTCCGGATCGATGGCGAGGGAGTTGAAGTACCAGGCGCGGCTGGTGAGGCGGCGGTCGGTGTTGACGAGGGCGAAGGAGTCGCCGCCATCGTCGGAGCGGTAGAGACCTGCTTTGCAGGCGGCGGCGTCGGGGGCAGGGCCGGATTCTTCGTCGCCACCACAGCTGATGGTGGCGTAGACGCGTCGGCCATCGGCGGAGACCGCGATGCCGGCGCGTTCCCAGCCCGCAGCGGGCAGGCCATGGCCGGAGATTTGGGTCCAGGTGGCGCCGGCGTCGGTGGAGCGATAGAGGGCGTTGCCGGGGCCTTCGAGTGGCGCATAGGTGGACCACGGGGGACGATGGGCGTTCCACGTGGTGGCGAAGAGGATGTTGGGCGCGCTGGTGGCCGTGGCGAGGTCAGCAATGCCGACGTCCGGGCCTTTGTCGAGGACGCGTTGCCAGTGGTCGCCGCCGTCAGTGGATTTGTAGGCGCCGCGTTCGGGGTTCGGACCATAGGCATGGCCGAGGACGCCGACGTAGACGGTGCGTGGGTCGGTGGGCGAGACGAGAATGCGGGCGATCTGGCGCGAGTCGTCGAGGCCGATGTGATGCCAGGTTTTGCCGGCGTCGTCGGAGCGGTAGACGCCGTTGCCGGAGGCGAGATCGGAGCGGATGTCGGATTCACCGGTGCCGGCGTAGATCACGTTGGGGTCGGAGGGGGCGACGGCGAGGGCTCCAATGGAGGCGACGGGCTGGTGATCGAAGACGGGCTGCCAGACGGTGCCTGCATCGGTGGTCTTCCAGACGCCGCCATCCACTCCGCCGAAGTAGTAGGTGCTGTCGCTGCCGGGAACGCCGGTGACGGCAACAACGCGTCCGGCGCGGAAGGGGCCGACGAGGCGCCAGTGAAGTCCGCTGAAGAACTGCGGGGAAACGGACTGGGCCGGGGCGGCGGCGGCGGCGAGGAGGAGGCAGAGCGGGGCAAGGAACAGAGAGCGCAGGTGAGTGGCTTTCATGGGGTGTGTCGATTTTGCGGGGAGAGCAGGGAAAAGTGCAAGCGGGGCGGGCGCCTTCCGGGGCTAAAGCCCACGATTCGCCGCGGGGCTGATCCTCCTGGCCTGAAGGCCGGGGCGTTCTCCGTTGTGCTGCTGCGCAGCGCCCTTATGCGGGACAGGCTTAGGTAAAGGAGCGGGCGCGCGCACGCCGTTTCCCCACTGAAGCTAACGGCGGGTTCAGTCGCTCAGAAGCGGCCGAAGTGGAGGAGGGATTCGGAGAGGGGGTAGATCCAGGAGGCGGCGGCGATGGCGGCGATGGCGGCGAGGAGGATCAGCGCAGCGAGGCTGGTGAGAGATGAGGGAGGCTGGGCGACGACCGGGCGCGGGTGGACGAGGCGGTCGATGCGGGCGACGAGGCCAGCTTCGGCGGAGGTGAG
>DASXFH010000201.1:0-6313 GCA_036489655.1 Acidobacteriaceae bacterium
CCTCGCCGCCGGATGCCGCAAAAACGCGGTCGACAAGAGCGCCTTCGAGTCGGCCATCAACACCTGGTACAGCGCTCATCCCGTCTGCGTCTGGTCCGCCTCGGTCAAATTTCCCGCTCAGGCCGATACCAACAACGAAGATCAGACCAAGGGCTTTGACGCCCTCACCGACGCCGGCATGCTCACCCGCACTCCTGCTGAGAAGAAGCGCTTCCTCATCGGCTCCAAGCAGGTGAATGACTATGACCTCTCCGACAAAGGCCGCTCCACCTGGACCGCCGACCCCAGCCAGCCCGGTTACGGCAACTTCTGTGTAGGCCACCCGTCGGTCACGTCCATTGACAGCTACAACCCGGCCGATACATCCGACGCCGCGCAGTACAGCGTCGCCTATCACGATGCTGTGAAGAATCTCCCCGACTGGGCCAGCTCCGCCGAGATGAAGACGGCCTTCCCCAACCTGGTCACCGTCACCTCCGGCCAGCAAACCGGCACGGCAACTCTGGTCAAGAGCAACGCCGGATGGCAGGTCACCGCCGTCAGCCCTAACGCCGGCAGCGGCACATTGCCGCAATAACCGCGAAGCAGCGAAAACAGCGATCCGGGCAGCGAATCCATCCAAACGCTGCCCGGATGCTTCGCTTTCCGCGCTGGCTGCAATGATCCCGTTAGCCTTTTCTGTGGACTGTGGACTGTGCCCTGTTTCACCGCTCCGCCAGGACCATCACCCGTCCGCCCATCTCCGGGCCCTCCGCCCGAAACGCCTCTGTCGTCGACCCTCCATGCGCCGACACGAACCGCAGCCCCGCCGCCTCCAGCATCCGCACCAGCTCTGTAATCGTGTAAATCCGCAGCGACGCCTCTTTCCTTCCCGCCCCCTGCGGTCCCGACCAGTACCACACCGTGTTCACTCGCCCCGCAATGGGATCGAAGACCGGCTCCTCCACCACCAGAGTCCCGTCGGGCAGCCGCTGCGCCGGCCGCAGCCCGCGCGAGAACAGCGCCACGGCCACATCGCGATGCATCGTCTCCAGCACCAGCCGCCCTCCCGGCCGTAACGCCCCCCGCAGCGTCCGCAAAATGGCCAGATCGTCCTCGTCGCTGCCATACCCAATGGACGTAAACAGATTCATCGCTGCGTCGAAGCCGCCTTCCGCCAGCGGCTCCCGCAGATCGTGCCGCAGGTAGCGCAGCCGCTCCACCGGCAGATCGCCGCGGTCGCGCTCCGCCTGCGCCAGCATCTGCGCCGACTGGTCCACGCCCAGCACCACCGCGCCCCGCCGCGCCATCGGCTCGCTCACGCGCCCATACCCGCACGGAGCATCGAGCAACCGGCTCCCCTCGCGCAGTCCCAGCAGCTCCCACACCGCATCGGCATGCTGGCGGATCGCGCCGACAATCTCCCCAGCGCCCCACAGCCGCACATAGTCCTGATCAAAGAAGGTCTTCCACCACTCGCTCATCGCAGCCCCAGCATAACTCTCCTCTAGCTCCCGCCTTCTCTGCGGCCTTTGTGCTCTCTGTGGTGAATTCTTCGGGAATCCACTGCTAATCTGCAGGCTCACCGCTCCGTCTGCAGACCCCCGTCCGGGACCATCACCAGCTCGCACGGGCTGCCCTTCGTACAGCTCACCACCGCGCTCCGCAGCAGATGCGCCTTCGACCCCGGAGGCAGCAGCTCGGCAAACTTCAGTCCCCGGATCGCCGCCTCCACCGGCGCCAGCGCCGTCCGGTCCCCCGACATCTGCTGCTCGTCGACCACGCCCGCCGTCGAAATCTCCAGACGAAAGCTCCCCCATCCCGTCGTCGTCGCCTTGCCCAGCTTGTACGTCCGCAGCTTCTGCAGCCCGTCCGTACCCGTATCGCCCTGGATCTTCGCCCCCGCGGCCGTCAGGCGCGTGATGCTGTCCAGCACGTGCCCCCGCAGCTCCGGCGTCGCATCCGGCTTCAGCGCCGTTCGCGCAAAGGCATAATCCGTGATCGCCTCGTCCTTGTGGCCCAGCGCCTCGTCCACCTGCCCCAGGTGATCCCCGATATCCGCCAGCATCGAACCCCGCCATGCCGCCGACAGATACGGCCGCGCCTCCTCAGCCTTCCCTTCCTTAAAGAGGATCCACCCCAGCGTGTCCCATGAGTACACCAACAGCTGCGCCTGCGCGAAGGTCCGGCTGTTCGCCTCCGCTGCCCCCATCGCCGCGCTCTTCTCCTCAAGGCTCGCGATGCTCCGCCGCGAAGCCGCCTCCGCCGCCGACAGGTCCGCGCCCGTCTCGCTCATCGTGTACGCTGCATTGTTCAGCGTCGTCGGATCGTCCGCCGCCCCGGCCAGCACAACCTGCGCCTCCGCCGCCGCCTCGTCATTCCGCTTCAGGCTCACCAGAGTATCCGCAATCTGTATCCGCACATTCAGATCGTCGGGATGTTGCTCCTCCGCAGCCTGCAGCGTCTTCAGCGCACCAGTGTGATCGCCGGCATTGTTCTCCAGCATCGCCAGATATAGCGAGAGAATCTCGTTGCCAGGATGGCCGCCCAGATAATCCCGTATCGTTTTGCGCGCCCCCAGCGTGTCTCCGCCTCGCACCTCCAGAGTCGCCAGCAGAATCACGGGCGCCGGGTTCTCCGGATGCGTGCTGATCTCCTTCGTGAAATCTGCCTTCGCCTCGTCATCCTTCCGCTGCATCCCCGCGATCGCGCCATACGCGCTCCACAGGTTCGGCTCCTCCGGATTCTTTGCCTTTACCTTGTCCAGATACTCCTTCGCCCCGCCAAAATCGCCCGCGTGCATCCGCTCCTGCGCCGCCTGCATCAGTTCCGCGGCCGACGCATCCGCCGGCAAGTCCTCATCCGCCGCTCCCGGAGCCGTCGGAATCGCCTTCGCCCCCCCTTTTTCCGCTGTGGCCGCTCCGAATCCCGGGATCAGCTTCGGTTCTTTGTCTGCCGTCCCCACCGGTCCTGGCGCCGGCGCAGTCAGCTGCACCCACGTCTCCCCCGACAAACTAATGTCCTTGGTGAACTTCTCGTACGCTTTCCAGTCCGCCTTCGGCACCTTCTTCTTCAGCACCACAATCGTCCGCTCCGCCACCAGCTCCTGCCCGTCGAAGCGGTACATCTTATCGAACGTCGCAAAATCCGTCTTCACGTGAATCGGATCCGGCGGATCGGTCCTGTACCCCTCCGGCAAACGGATCCGGCTGATCGCCACCAGCGTCCGCGGCGCCCCCAGCTGGATATCCTCCTCCGGCGCCGTCGTCTCGCTGTCCAGCGTCGTAAAATCCGTCACCGGAAACAGCGGCACAATCCTCCGGCTGTCCCAGTCCCCAAACGGATGCTTCGCATAGTCGTACGTCATCTCAATCGGCCCCGAGTCATCGCTCCCGTGCATGAACTGCGTGTCGCTCGTCGTTCCCGAAAATCCCGTCCGATAGGAAATGAACTGCGACGCCCTGTCCCATTCCGCGGGAGCCACCGCCACCGCCAGCGCCCGCACCGCAATTTCATCATCGTCGCGATACGTCGCCTTGATTTTCCCCGTCAGCTTCCCCTCCGCATCCAGCGTCGCATCGGCTTCAAAGTGCGCTGTAAAGGGATACGGCGCCGTCGCCGGCGTCGCCACCAGTTCCGCCGCGCCCGTCTCCGGAACCACCAGCGCCTTCTGATCCCGAATCACCGCGCTCAGGTAGCGATACGGCGCCACCCCCGGCGTGCTGTCCAGCCAGATCCGCCCCTCCGGCAGATTCACCGTCGTGATCACGTGATTGAACACCGCCGGCGACGGCACCTCCGGCACTGGAGCGATCCCCGCCCCAATCAGCGCCGGCGCAGTTGAGAATCCCCGCGACCGCAGCAGCGCCTCCAGAAGCGTGTCTTTGTCCTTGCAGTCGCCATATTGATTCGCCAGCACCTCGCCCGCCGCGTGCGGCTGGTACCGCCCTACTCCGAAATCAATCCCGATATACCGCGTGTGCGTCGAGACAAACTCGTACAGCGCCTGCACCTGCTCCTCCGGCGTCTTCGCGTTCTTCACAATCTCCGCCGCCCGCGCCTTCAGCGCATCGGTGGGCTGCAACTCCGCCTCCGCCAGCCCGCCATACCACGCCCCCACCTCGGCCCAGTTGTGGAACGTCGTCCACGCCACCGACGGCACTTTTCGCCCGTCGTCGTCCTCATCCACCTCCTTCGGAGGCTTTGCCGTCTCGTCTCCCGTAGCCTTCGGCGGAGCCACCAGCTGTGCCACATTCCAGCTGTACGTCCTGATCCCGTTCGCCTCCGTCACCGTTGCCTTGTGGTTCGGACTCCACATCTGCACATACTTGTCCGCCGGAACCTCCAGCGTCAGCACTTCGGCCAGCACAATTGCCGTTCCCGGCGGCGTAAAGTGGTACGCTCCCCAGAATTCTCCCGGCGCTTCCGCCTTGTGAATCTTCACCACAACGTCGTATTCCAGAGTGTCGCCCACCGACAGCGACCGCACCGGCAGGTGCAACTCCTTCAGGTCGCTGTACAGGGGAGCCTGCCGAGTTACATCCGCCGGCATCTCCATCGCATCGGTCGCCGGCGTATCCACCGTGCTCCCGTCCGCCTTGTGCACCCGCACCAGCTTGAGCTCGGGCGTCTCGTTCGCCGACGCATAGGCGAACCGCAGCACTCCAAACTGCTGCGCCACCCCCAGCGACTGCACCCGAATCAGCTGGTGGACCTCCCGCTCTCCCGTCCCGTCGGCATGCATCCGGTACGTGGTTTCGGATCGTTCCAGCACCATCGACTCGTTCTGCCACCGGCTCAGGTCAGCAGCCGGAACGGCTCCGTTCGTCACAGCCGCCGGAGCGGCCGCAGTTGCGGCATGGGGCGGTGCGGATGCAGCGGTTTGAGCGGATCCCAATATCGTCAGAAACAGCGGGGCCAGGGCAGAAAGCACAGCAGCAGAGCGCATAGGGCCCAAGATTAATACGAAAACCCCAAAAACTAACCCCCTAATTCGTGGTAATTCCCCCGTAACTTCCGGGGCCGCGCCCGCTAACCCACTACCATCCTGAGTTGTCATCCCCTGCAAAGCGTTTTGCGGCGGTCCGCCCCCACGCCTTCATGGTCGACGCGACTCCTCAGTTCGTTCCGGAAGTAACTCCGATCCGCCCGCGAAGCACCGTCATCGAAGCTGCCGGTAATGTGTAGCGTTCCCCTGCAGCGAGAGTCGAGCGGGCGGCGGGACCATCCGGATCGGCATAGCCATTCTGCAGCGCCGAGTGCCAGGTGTACTGCTCCTTCCCGAACGTAATCCGATCGACCGTCCCCACAAAGCCGCTGTCGGCGTGCGTCTGTTCGTCGTGAAACACGATCCTGACCGCGTGGGCATGGTCATAGTCCTTGTTGATCAGCATCAGCGCCCACTGCCCATCGGGACGCAGCACGGCATAAGCCGTCACCAGCACGTGACCTTCCGAGTCTCGGATGTCGCTGGCCGCCCTGAAGAGGCGGTGTGTCGCATCGACCGGCTCCGCCCATTCCTGCGTCAGCATTTGTGCCGCAAAAAACTGCGATGTCCGCTGCCTGATCACACCGTTGTGGTCGATCGTGAACATGTGATAAGTCCCCCAGCTGTTGTCGCAGGCCGGGTGAGGCGTGGAGTAAGGCAACGCCGTGTGATAGTACGATCCCTGTCCTCCCGCAGTAAGAAAGGCGGGGAAGGTATCGCCCACCCACAGCGCCCCAAACACATCCACCGCGTCATCCGCGCCCGGTGCGTTCGTCTCCGAATCAATCTGAGGTACATCGGCCGGCAATCCATCGTCACGCCACACCTGCAGGATGTGCGTCAGGATCTCCGGCTCCTTGTAGAGATTGCTCCACGGGCCCTGGCACGTTCCGTCGTAATACGGATAGTGCTCATACGACATGAACGACAGCTCAGACATCTTGCCGTGCGCCCTCAGATAACTCAGAAAGCGCTTGAACCACGATGTCTCGCCGTGGGCATCCGGCCACCACTTGATATCTTCGCTGACGCCTTCAAATACAGGCCCACCCAGTTGCAGCGTTGGGTCAACTTTGTGCAGCGCGGCGGCAAACTGCAAATACAGCGCCGCGTAATCCTCAGGCGCCATATATTGGCCATCCGGTTCTTCGCCCATTTCGATACGCGCGATCGCATATCTGCGCTTCTCCAGATACGTGATCTCGGCGGCGGCATCTTCCGGCGTGCTGTAGAGCATCGCGATGGGCACCATGGCCGGCAGGCCTCGCGTGATGCCGCTGGTAAAGAACAGATCGAAGCCCACCTGATCGCCCGATTCCATACGGTCAGGGTGGGCATAGAGATCCG
>DASXFH010000258.1:0-32099 GCA_036489655.1 Acidobacteriaceae bacterium
GAGCGTGGGGTCGCAGACGCTGTTGTTTGTGGCGGGCTCGCTTGCGGAGAATCTGGCAGAGGAAGCGGAAGCCGAAGAGGCTGCGACGCCAGCGGCACAGCCCGTAGGGAGGGCCGAGCGCGCGCCACGGCCGCCTTTTCGGAAGGCATTCCAGGACACGCGGGGCCGAAAGGACTTTCGGGACAAGCGCGGTTCATTGCGCCGACCCGAGTCCTCAGGGCGTGAGGCGCGGCCGCCTTTCCAGGGCAAGCGCCCGGAGAAGCGCGGGAACGCGAAGCCGTGGGAGCGGAAGCCGGGATTTCGCAAACCGGATGGCCCGGGACGGGAGGAACGTCCGCAAGCCGACTTGCGCTCCGGGGCGCCTGGCGAGAAGCGTCCGGCGGCCAAACCCTGGGAGCGGCGACCGGGATTTCGAACGCCCGAGCGACCGGCGCGCAAGGAACGGCCGTCCGCTGCACCGGGCTTCGGGGCTCGGGGCGAGAAGCGTCCGGGGACCAAACCGCGGCCGCGACGCGAGGCTGCGGCTTCGGGTGGCCGTCGTGAGGAGCGGCCGCGGTTCGATCGTGAAGCGAGAGAACGGCGTCCGCGCGTCGAGGGCGAGCCACGATCCGGAGAGACAACCGGTCAGAGGTCCGGGCCGCGATTCGGGCCGGCTTCCGGGCTGAGGTCCGCGCCGCCATCAGGGCGGAGGTCCGGACCGCCATCAGGGCAAAGATCGGGGCCGCGGTTCGGGCAGAGGTCCGGGCCGCCATCCGGACAGCGGTCTGGACCGCGTTTCGGGCAAGGGTCGAGACCGGCATCTGGGCGGAAGGCCGGCCCGCCATCCGGACCGCGGTTCGGGCAGAAGGGTGGTTTCCGCCCGGGCGGTCCGAAAAGCTTTGGCGGGAAGAAGCCGGGGGCTCAGCCGTTCAGGGGTCCGCGTCCGAAATTTCCACCCCGTCGGGAAGGAGCGTCCGCGCAGGGTGCGGGGTCCGATCAACGGCCTCGGCCCGGCAAGCCGCAGCGCCGGGAGGATTCCGGCCGTCCGTTTGGACGAGGCAAAGGCGTAAAGGGACCTGGCAGGAAAAATTTCCGCAAAGCCAACCCCGGCGAACGAGATCCGCGCAAGAATCGTAGTCAGGAAGAGAAACCCGAATGAGCCGCGGCCCTATCATTGCCATCGACGGACCCGCCGGCGCCGGAAAGAGCACGGTGGCCCGGCATCTGGCGCAGCATTTCGGCCTGCTGAATCTGGAAACCGGCGCGATGTACCGCGCGTTCGCGCTGAAAGCGATCTGCTCCGATATGGACTTTGACGATTCGGCAGCGCTGGAGCGGCTGGCGCGCGATACAGAGATCACCCTGGAAGCGGATCGGCATGGGTCCAGGGTGTTCCTCGACGGACAGGACGTGACCGAGCGCATCCGCGATTCGGATGTCACGCAGGGAGCTTCGCGGGTGAGCGTGCATCCCGTCATTCGCTGCTGGATGGTGCATCTGCAGCGGGAGCTGGGCAGCAAAGGCGGGGTCGTGATGGAGGGCCGGGACATCGGCACCGCAGTTTTTCCGGATGCGGACGTGAAGGTGTTTCTCGACGCATCGCCGGAGGCGCGCAGCCAGCGACGTTACGAACAGACGGCCGGCGCCAGGGAGATCACGCCTCTGCTGTCCGGCTACGAGCAAAACGCAGGCCCCGGGGGCCGGCCGAGGCCCGCCTCCGACGCCGACCACGCCACCGTCTCACAGGAACTGCGTGAGCGCGACGAGCGCGATCGCAATCGGATCAGCTCGCCGCTGCGGCCGGCACCGGATGCGATCGTCATCGATTCGACGAGCCTGCGGCTGGAGGAAGTGCTGGCGAAGATCGAGGAGATGGTACGGCCACTGTTCCCAGGCCAGGAGGCGGCGGGGAAGGTGGGTTGAGGTCAGGCCTTCAGCACGGATACCGCGTGCCTGTTATTGTCGCCAGAAACTATGAAGCTCTATTTTTCCAGACTGCTGCCGTTCTTTCGCGGAACCATGGAAGGGAATGGGCTGTCCAGGTTCGGAAGGCTAAACCCGGGGAAAAAGCAGACGTCACCGCTTATTCTGTTCCCGATTTGCTGAAGGCCTCCCATTTCCAGCAGATCGAACTCCTCAAGATTGACATTGAAGGCAGTGAGTTGGCGTTATTTTCTGGTAACCCGGAGCCTTGGCTAGGTTTGGTGAGGAACATCTGCATTGAGCTCCACGGGGCGGAATGCGAGACAGCCTTTCTGGAGGCATTAAAGGATTTTCAGTACGAAACAAGCCGGCTCGGAGAGCATCTTCTTTGCCTGAACTTATCGTCGAAGCGCAGTTAAATGGGCTACAAGCGGACTTCGGTGCGGCGGGGAGATCTTTGCTGCATGGGGCCCGCTCTCGCCGCGCCACCTATTCATCTTCTGTCTTCACGCCTGGGGGCGCCTTAAAGTGCCGGGGCGCGGCCGGTGGATTGGGCGGGGGAGGCGGGGTGACCGCCAGGGTGGCGTTTTCGCTCTTGCGCAATTCCAGATTGCCGTGATCTGTTTCAAGCTGAAGCTGCACGCCGCCATGGCCGACGGTGCCTTCCAGTGTCTGGCGGCCGTCTCCGGTGGTCATCTTCAGAGGGAAATCGGTGCGGACGGCTTCGTCGCTGCTGGTACTGCCGGACACCGTGAAATTCGCGTTCTCCGGCATGGAAACGATGACGTTGCCGGTGTGATCGGCGATCTGCACATTGCCGAGCGGGTTGACGAGGGTCATGTTGACGTCGCCGTTGCTGTCCTCGATGTGCGCGTCGCCTGCGATCTGGGTGAGGTCAATGTCCTTGGAGCGCGCCACCACACGAATGGGTCCCATGGCCTGGCTCATGCTGAGGTCGCTCTTGTCCAGAGTCAGTGCGCCCACCAGGTGCGGGATGTCGAGGGTGGTCATGCTGGACTGGTAGTGCACCGCTCCGGCAATCTGCTCCAGGTGAATGTCGCCGAAAAATTCCCCGTTGACGGAGACCGAACCCCTGATCTCCGAGAGCGTCACATCGTCGCCGCGGCCGTCCACAAGGACACGTCCCTGCACGTTGTGCGCGGCAAAGTCGCCGTGATCGATGTGGCCCTGGGCGTCGCCGCCAATGTCTTCGAGTTTGATTTCGCCGTGGCCGCCGGTTACCTGGACGCCGCCGTTCAGGCCGTCCACCGTCACATCCCCATGACCGGCGGTCACGGTGGCGTAAGCGGCCGAGGGAAGCTCCACGGTGAGATCGACGCGGGCGCCTTCTTTCTGCGGAACACTCAGGACCGCGCCGCCGCCGGAAGCTTCGATCGTCGGCTGGAGCTCACTGAAGATTTTGCGAGCTTCGGAGTCGGAATCGCGATGCACCATCTGGTGCGCGCGTACGTGCATTTTGCTGTCGGTGGAAGCCGTGATGGTGACGTCGCCGGCAGGATCGTTGATGGTGACAACGGGTTTGGCGGCGGCAAGCGCCTGGTCCATCTGGACGTCGTTGTCGTGTTCGGCGCCCATCCAGCTCCAGAAGTTGTCGCCGTTATCGCCGTTGAAGTTCCAGGAGAAGGGGCCGACGAGGCGGCCTTCGCGGGAGATCCAGCCGAGGCAGATCATGAGGATGACGAGCCAGACGATCCCGCCCATGGAGCGGCGGCCCGGATAGGGGCTCTTCCAGTCAAGAAAGTGCTCGGCCAGCAGCAGGGAGCCGAGAACGATGAGCAGCAGCGGCCACCAGTGCGCATACCAGGACCAGAACTCGACGGGGTCCAGCCTGCCGACCTCCATCAGCAGCGCAATGATTCCGATGGTCAGGAGCACCAGCGGCCCCGTGAACGAAGGCCGGCGCCATCCGCGCCAATAGGTGCGGTAATAGTCTTTCTGGGCGCGAGCGGCGGCACGCCACTGATCCCGCTGGGCGCGAGCGGCCTGTTTGGCCTGCCAACGCGCTTCCCGAGATCCCCAGGACGGAGGTGTGGCTGCCATATTTAACTCCTCTCCTCATCGTCGTGGGACGTTGCGTCAAAGGGCACGATGGAGGTGCCCGAAGGGTTAGTTCCTGCGGTGGCTCCAGGAGCTGCGGCGGGAGGCGGGTAGCCCATGGTTCCCGGAACCTGACCTGCATACTGGCCCGGCATCACCGGTGGATGCTGCGCAAGGATCGCGTTTTCGGCGAGCTTCAGCAGTCCCCAGACAATCAGGTAGAGCGGCCAGCTGCGCGAGTAGCCGATGCCGGCATACTCGTCGAGAATGGCCGTGATGCCGAACGTGAGCAGAATGATGGGTCCGCGCATCCGCCGCAAAAAGAGGTACTGGTTCATTGCGCACCTCCTGCCGGCGGCTCCTGGCGGGCGGCGGGTGGCGGAGGGGGAGGCGGCCAGGTTCCCGGAGGCGGCGGCGCGCGGAAGCCGCCCCGAGCCCGCACCAGCAGCCAGACGGCGATGGCGACGATGAGGATCGGCCATCCGTGGCTGACCCAGCCAAAGTTAAAGAAGCCGAGCGTGTTGAACAGGAAGAGCATGCCCAGCAGGATGAGGACAATCGCGCCGATCGGTTCCCTGCGGGCGCGCTCCAGTTCCCATTCGGGCGGCGGCACCGGCGCCGCACCTGGCGCTTGCGGCACCCATCCCGAAGGCGGCGGCGGAGCATAACCTGCACCGGTTGGGGGAGGCACGGGGGGCACAGCCCACCCGGCGGGTGGATACGGCTGGCCGGTCTGATGTGCCTCCGCGACGATGCGCTGGCGGAGTTGCTCGCCCCACTGGCCTGCCTGCTGGCCGAAGGCCTGCGCGTTCTGCTTCAGCTGGTCGGCCCAGTCTGTTTGCCCGGGAACGGGACCGGACGCCTGGCCGGACATCGGGCCGGGGCCGGCGGGTCCGACTCCGGGAGGAGATGGAGGAGTCCAAGGGCGCGGGGCCGAATGGCCGCCAATGGCATTGCCGAGCTCGTTGAGGCCGAAAGGATCGGGCAGCGGCAGCCCATCGCGCCGGGCTTTGGCCGTCTGCTGCGCGTCGAAGACCTGATAAAGAACCCACGCTGCCAGGAAGAGTCCAAAGAGGCCATAGTGCTCGGTGATGCCGATGAGAACGACAAACACCAGGACGTGGATGACCGCTTTGATGTACTGGCCGTTGTACATGGCGCCGACGCCGGGAATGACGCCCAGCACGGCCGCGGTTCCGGGATTGGGCGCGCTGGCCGGTGGAAACCCAGGCGGGACCGCCCCGGGGGCGAAGGGTCCGGGCGCAGATCCGGGTACGGTACCGGGACCTGGCATGCCCGTCACCCGCGCCGCCAGACAAGGCTCGCAGAAGATATTTCCCTGAACATCTTTTGCACATACCGTGCACAGGGCCTTGCCGCAATTCTGACAAAAGGCGGTTGCCGCCGCCTCGGGATGGTTAACGCAGTTCATACCAGGCTCCTTCTGTCGTTGCGGGCAGCTTCATCCGCCGCCTGCAGCCCGGCTCTGAGTTGATCCAGGGAAACGCAATTGGACTGCTGACCCACAAACACTCTTGCTTCTGCCTCTGTTCCTGTAACAGCTTTTGCTGTTCGTACGGTATGCAGCCTGCGGAAAGCGATACGCTGCGCGACAGCCGTGGGCCAGGCAGTGGTCGCCGCCTGCCGCCGGGCATTGAGCACATCGCCACGCGGACCGCCGTTGAGACTGCCGCTCTTGTCACCGCTCTGCTTCGAAGGCTCCTGTTTTTTCTGCGGCTGAGCTGCACCGGGGGTAATTTCCACAGTCCGGCGCAGCTCCCGCATCCGCGACTCAAGCTGATAAACGAAGCGGAGATTGTCGTAATAGCGCACCACCGAGCCGCGTGCCGCGTAGAACTGGCGTGAGAGGGTGCTGCCGATGGTGGCGGGCTTCAGATCGGCGAGGCGCAGATCGCTCACCTTCACGCCGATAAGGTTCAGAGTGAGCGCGATGGAGAAGAAGGCCATGGCCACGGTCATGAGCAGCCGAGTCTCGTGGAAGTTGCGTCTCCAAGGCAGGACCATCGCCCCCGCGCCCGCTCCCTGGGCCGCCGCCACGGCAGGCAGCGACATGCTCCCGGGGCCAACGGTTCGGTCGAGAATCTTGCCGATCAGCGCGGGGGGCACGTCGGGCTCGGTGTGCAGATAGCCCAGCCACTCCCGCCCCTGCTCCGCATGGGCCAGCAGGTCGCCACAGTTGCCGCATTCGGCGCTGTGGGCGCGAAAAGCCGCCGCCTTGCCCTCGGGCAGAACGCCGTCCAGCGCATCTGCCAGCAGAGCCTCCCACTCCTCGCAGCGGAGCGTAGCGTTGGGCTTATTTCCGAATTGGTTGTAATCGGCCATCGCTACACCACTTGTCCCTTGTTGCGCTCCAGGATGCGGGCCAGCTCCGCCCGTCCCCGGCTGATCCTCGATTTCACTGTGCCTTCGGGAATGCGCAGAACCTGCGCGATTTCCTTATAGTCCAAATCCTGCAGGTCGCGCAGGATAACGGCTTCCCGGAGTTCCGGCGAAATTTTGGTGAGAGCTTCCTGCACCATCTTCTCAATCTCTTTTTGCACCGCCCGGTCGTGCTGGGTGGGGGCCTTGTCGGCCAGCCGCTGCATGAGGGGGATGTCGTCGCCGTCGCCCTCCCAGCCGGCGTCCATCGAATCGGTGACGCGCTGGGCGCGGGAGCGGCGGAAGTGATCCACCAGCAGGTTGCGGGTCATGGTGGTGATCCAGGTCTGGAAGCTGCCCCGGTTCAGGTCAAACCCCGCGAGATTGCCGTAGACCTTGAGGAAAACCTCCTGCGTCAGGTCCTCGGCGTCGGTGGGGGATCCGGTAAAGCGGTAACAGAGCCCATACACCCGTCTGTGATGCGCTTTGACCAGCTCCGTCCAGGCGAAGGAGTCCCCTTTCAGGCACCGCTCCACCAGGACCTGCCACTCCGCTTCCACAGGCTTCTCCCCGAATCGATCGCCGGCGTGCTGGCCTCGATCGCCAATCCGTGCAGGCGTTTGCCGACGCCAGCGGTCTGCCGGACCCGGCTCTCCGGTCCCCGGCGCCCGGTACTGCCCTGGCTGTACCGCGTCAGCCCGGGCGGCACGCCGACCCGCGGGCAGCCCCGGCAGCCCGAGTTTCCCCAGGCTCCAGGTTCCATCCCACGTCATGGTTCCGGCGGTGCTCATGGGCAATCATACGCATTGGAAGGGCGTTTGGTTCCGGAAACCCCGGGCCGCGGTGCCCGGGAGTTTGGAGCGCGCAGTTCCTGGCGAGCGCGGTGGAAAAACTCAGTCGCGGGCCGCGTCCAATGGCCAAAACGAGCAGCACATGGGTATCCTTCCGCCATGCTGTCCCGGTTTGCTGGAGTGCCCGTACGTTGGCCTCCCTGGGCGGTTGGGCCGCAGGAAGGAATCCTGGCCATCGCCCGCGCCCCAGCGGTCTTGCTCCTCCTGCTGCCTGAGGTATGGACCCCGCTCGCCGCGCGCGTCTCCGGTGCCGCGCAGGTCAGCCATTGCTCAGCAGCCAGCGATTGGGGCAGGAAGATGACATTACCGTGCTCCGTGTCACTCTGGCTGCCGTCGCGGTTACAGCAGACGCCTGACACGACTCACGGTGGCCCGTGCCCTCGTCGCTCTCAGAACGATTCGAGGATGTCAGCTACTGCGGCGCTCGCGAACTCCTGGGCCAGGCGGCGGGTGGCCGCCGAATCTTCCTGGATGAAGCTGGCGAGATCCTGGGTTTGCTCGTACTGCTGGCGGAAAACGTAAGAAGGGTTCTGCCACAGGACCTTGCCGTGGCGATCGATCAGTTGCAGCTTCGTCGTGATGATCACCAGATAGCTGGAGGTCTGGCCAGTGGTGTTGTCGTAGGTCAGCGGATTGATCTGGAAGGCGGTGATGGTGCCGCGGAGGGTGGCGTCCGCACCCGGATCTTCGCCGCTCACAATGCGGTATGAGGTGCGGCTGGTGAACTCGTGGATCACCGCCTGGGTGAAGACGGCCTGGGTGTGATACGACTGCGTATTGTTGCGAAAGCCGGGAATCGCGAGCGTACGTACGGTCTCCGGCAGATGCACCGCTGAATTGACGGTGTGATAGTTGCAGCCGCCGAGCGCAATGAGGGCGGCGCTGAGGAAAGTCGCACCTGGAATCGAGAGCCAGCGACGGATCATGCTGGAATTATTGTCGCAGAAGCAGAAAGGGCAGCTCCGCAGAGCTGCCCCTGAACAGAATGGACGAGCGATTACGCCGGACTTGGGCTGCCTTCCGGCAGGCTGCCAGTGCGTCCAGGCTCCGGTTTGAGAACCTGCTGCACATCGGCGGTGGGTGAACCGGGTCCACCGGAAGGCCGCAGCGGCGGCAGTTCCTTGCCGTCGATAATGGCGCGAATCTCGTTCGCGTCCAGCGTCTCCCGCTCCAGCAGCGCCACGGCCAGCCTGTGCATCACGGGCTGGTTGCCGTTAAGAATGTCCCAGGCCGACTTGTAGGCCTCGTCTACGAAACTGCGGACCTCGCTGTCGATCTGCCGTGCCGTCTCTTCGGAGAAGTCGCGGTGCTGCGCGATCTCGCGGCCCAGGAATATCTGCTCTTCTTTCTTGCCGAAGGTAAGCGGGCCAAGGCGGCTCATGCCGTACTCGCAGACCATCTTGCGGGCCAGATCGGTGGCACGCTCGATGTCGTTGCCGGCGCCCGTCGTCATCTGCTTGAGGAAGATCTCCTCCGCGATGCGGCCGCCCATGAGGATGGCGAGCTGCGTCTGGAGGTAATCCCGGGTCACGGTGTGCTTGTCGTCTTCCGGCAGCTGCATGGTCACGCCCAGAGCCATCCCGCGCGGGATGATGGTGACCTTGTGAAGAGGATCGGCGTGATCCCGCGTGGCGGCTACCAGCGCGTGACCGGCCTCATGATACGCGGTCACTCGCTTCTCTTCGTCAGTGAGCAGCATGGACTTGCGCTCAGCGCCCATCAGGACCTTGTCCTTGGCTTCCTCGAAATCGAGCATGAGGACCTGCTTGCGATTGGCGCGGGCGGCATTCAAAGCCGCTTCGTTGACCATGTTGGCCAGGTCGGCGCCGGAGAAACCAGGCGTGCCGCGAGCCAGAACGCGGAGATCGACATCGTCGGCAATCGGCACCTTGCGGGCGTGGACGCGAAGGACTTCCTCGCGGCCCCGAACGTCCGGTCGACCCACGACCACGCGCCGATCAAAACGGCCAGGGCGCAGCAGCGCGGGATCGAGCACATCGGGACGGTTGGTGGCGGCAACCAGAATGACGCCATCGTTGGACTCGAAACCGTCCATTTCGACGAGGAGCTGGTTCAGGGTCTGCTCGCGCTCATCGTGTCCGCCGCCAAGTCCGGCGCCGCGATGGCGGCCGACCGCGTCGATTTCGTCGATGAAGATGATGCAGGGGGCATTTTTCTTGCCCTGCTCAAAGAGGTCGCGGACGCGGCTGGCGCCGACGCCGACGAACATCTCGACGAAGTCCGAGCCGGAAATGGAGAAGAACGGGACATTGGCCTCGCCGGCGACGGCCCGGGCGAGCAGGGTTTTGCCGGTTCCCGGAGGTCCGACGAGGAGCACTCCTTTGGGAATGCGTCCGCCGAGCTTCTGGAACTTCTGCGCCTCGCGCAGAAACTCGATGATCTCCTTCAGTTCTTCCTTGGCCTCGTCAACGCCGGCCACATCCTTAAAGGTGACCTTCTTTTGCTGCATCGAGAGCAGGCGCGCACGGCTTTTTCCAAAGGAAAGCGCTTTGTTTCCACCGCTTTGCATCTGCCGGATCATGAAGAACCACAGCAGCGCGATGAGGATCAGCGGGGAGAACTGCAGCAACCAGCCCCACCAGCTGTTGCCGTTATCGTTCTTCACGGTCACGCTGACTTTGTTCTGGTCGAGGATGTCGTAGAGGTGGGAGTAGTTGGGCGGAACGACGACGTGGAAGGCGCCTTTCTCGGCGCGGAAGTGGCCTCGAACCTCCTGGCCCGTGATTGTGACGTCGGCAACCTGGTTCGACTCCACATCTCCCAGGAACTGGGAGAAGGTGACCTCCTGCTCATGGCCGCCCATGGCTCCGTTCTTCTGGAACAGCTGCCACAGTACCAGCAGGCACGCAATGATGAGCACCCAGAACAGGATCTGTTTAACGGTTGAATTCACCTGGGAAAACCCTCTCTCTTCTCAGACACGCCTCTCCACTCATCCCGGATGGGTCGTCCGCACCGATTCGGGTACAACTCTCCATTAAGGTTAGACGCCGCAAAGCGGCCCGCGGAGTCAGCCAATTCTTAACCGGAATCTCCTCTTTTCAGGTCCCGGATGCCAGCCGAACGCGTATCCAGTATTGTACTCCGGAGCCCGGAGCGGTCATGTGGAACTTAGGTGGTAGGGGGAGTGCTCCGGAAATGGACAGGGGGCACACCTGTGAAGCCGGCCTCTGACTGTAGCAGGTGTCCGCGCCTGCCGAGAACGCGGAGTTTGGCGTTGCGGTGTCCCGCGCAGTACTCTGTCGTGCATGTCCCTGGATCGCCGCGAGTTCCTCGCCATCAGCAGCCGCTTTGGTCTTGCCTCCACGCTCTTTCCCGGCGCTTTGTACACGCTGGCCGCACAGGCCGAGGCGCAGACTGGCGGGCCGTCTGCATCGGACGCCGCGGCGGAACCGCCGAAGATCACGCCCGAGATGATCGACCAGGCGGCTGTGCTGGCCGGGATCAGCATTCCCGCCGACGATCGGCAGGCCATGCTCGACGGACTGAACGAGGATCGCCAGGGATATACCAAGATCCGCAAGCTGCACCTGCCCAACAGCGTGGCGCCGGCGTTTGTTTTCGATCCCCTGCCGCCCCACGTCGCCGTGGACAGCAGCCGCAAAGGGGCCGTTTACAGCAAGGCGCCAGCGGCACGGACGGCGCCGTCGAACCTTGAAGATCTCGCTTTCGCCCCGGCGATGGAGTTGGGAGACCTGGTCCGCCGACGCAAGGTTTCTTCCACCAATCTGACGGAGATGTACCTGACACGGCTGAAGCGCTACGATCCGCTGCTGCATTTCGTCATTACGCTGACGGAAGAGCGCGCGATGAACCAGGCCCGCGAGGCGGACGCCGACATCGCCCACGGTCACTACCGCGGTCCGCTGCACGGGCTGCCCTGGGGGGCGAAGGATTTGCTGGCGGTGAAGGGTTATCCCACCACGTGGGGCGCGGGCGGATTCGAGCATCAGGTAATTGATGAGGACGCCACGGTAGTAAAGCGACTGGATGCCGCCGGGGCGGTGCTGGTGGCCAAGCTGACCCTGGGCGCGCTGGCCATGGGCGACTGGTGGTTCGGCGGGAGGACGCGGAATCCCTGGAATCCAAAGCAGGGCTCAAGCGGGTCGTCGGCGGGTCCGGCGTCGGCCACGGCCGCCGGGTGCGTGGCGTTTTCGGTGGGTTCGGAGACGCTGGGCTCGATATCGTCGCCTTCGACGCGCTGCGGGTGCACAGGACTGCGCCCCACCTTTGGATTCGTGCCACGAACCGGGGCCATGGCACTGAGCTGGACGATGGACAAGCTGGGGCCGATTTGCCGCGCCGTGGAGGACTGCGCTGCGGTCCTGGAGGCGATCTACGGACCCGACGGTGAGGACCTCTCTGTCCGGGATGCCGCATTTAACTGGAATGCCGACCTGAACTGGAAGAGCCTGCGGGTTGGTTATCTGAAGGCGAGCTTCGAGCCGGACCAGGCGCAACCGCCGGAAGAGCCGGGTCAGCCTGGCGAAACGGCAGACCAAAAGAAGCAGCGCGAAGCGCGCGAGCGGCGGCGGGCCGCTTATCGCGCACGCCGGGAATATGACCGCAAGTACGACATGGCCGCTCTGGACAAGCTCCGCTCCCTCGGGTTGAACCTGACCCCTCTTGAATTTCCGAAACTGCCTTATGGGGCGATGGTGCCCGGACTGAATGCTGAGGCCGCCGCCGCATTGGACGAACTCACCCTTACCGGCCGCGACAAGCTGCTCACACGGCAGACGCCGGACGACTGGTCCAACGTCTTCCGGGTAGCCCGGTTCATTCCCGCCGTGGAATACATCCAGATGAACCGAGCCCGTTCGCTGGCGATCCGTCAGGTCTCGGCTCTTTTTGGCCAGGTCGATGTAATTGTGGCTTCCACGAACAGCGAGCAACTGGTGGTGACCAATCTGACAGGCCACCCCGCCTGCATTGTCCCGAATGGCCTGCGCGGTGCCGATGCCCCCACACCCCCGGCGGTGGATACCGGAGAGGACGATCAGATCGGCGGCCCCGGCACGCCGGTGAGCATCACCTTCCTGGCAAACCACTATCAGGATGCGAAGCTGTGCGCGCTGGCCCGCGGGTATCAGCAGGCGACCGGCTTCGAGAAGCTGCACCCAGGCTTCCCGGCTAAGCTTCCGGTCTGAGGGATTCTTCGCGTGGGAGCGAATCTCTACCGCGGCACGATCTTAAGAGATTTGCTGAATGGCTGAAGTTACGTCGAGTGCGGCAAAATCCGTATCTACCCGGAGTTAGCCGGTGACTTTTGGGGTTACTTTTGCGCCAATCGCATGCAAGAAAGATTCCTCGGCGATTACCTTGACGCTGCCCTGGCGCGTCGTTATGATTCACGCACAACTGCAACAGGATCGCGGTAGCTGCCGCTTATCCCACTGACGGGCGAATCCCCTCCCCAGTAGCCCGGATCAGCGGGGCGGCCCTCGGCCAATTTCTGCATCAGGAGCTTGCTGCCCTTTGAGCTCCGGAGGGAACCCATGACATTTCTGAATTCGCATCGAAACCTGCCTTTAGCGGCTCTGGCCGCGAGCGTCGCCCTGACCCTGGGCTCCGCTGCATCGGCGCAGCAAATCACGTATTACGATTTCGACGCGCCTCAGGCGAACGCGGGCCAGGTTTCCCGAGACTGCTCCACCGGGCCGGGTGCGGCGCTCTTTTGCCTGAACGACGGCGGCAACAATGCGCTTCCCTATTTCTCGTCGGATACCTATCCGGCCAGCATCGACCCCACTCCGACCGATAACCCACCGGTCAGCAGCAGCCATTACGCGGCGGAGATGACCCTGGCCTACGGCCAGCATTCCAGCATGTGGTTTGCAGTGCCGCAGAAGGTTGCCAATGGCTTTACGGCTTATTTCGCCTTCAAACTGACGCCGGAGCAGGGCAGCACGACGGCGGACGGTCTGGTGTTTGTGCTCCAGAACGCAACCGGACCGGGTGACGACACGGCCGGCGTTTGCACCAGCACCGGCAGTGGACTCACCGCGGTTGGCGACGGCGGCGGCTGCCTGGGCTATGGAGGCATGCCGAACAGCCTCGCGCTGGAATTCGATACCTACCAGAACTCCTACGATTCAGACAACAACCACATGGCCCTGCAGAACTGCGGCGCGGGCCTGCCCAATTCGCCGGACATCGCCGCCTGCAATGTGAAACTCAACGGGGTTGGAACGTATGCGGCCAACCCGCTGACCTCGGCTTCGACCCCCTCAGCACAGACGCCCGTGACGCTGGCCGACGGACAGGTGCACCAGGTCGTCGTTGTTTACAGTGGCCCAACAGAGACCTCGCCCAATCTGCTTCAGATTTACCTCGATCCCACATTCGTATCGGGAACGCATACGCCGGTTGCCGGATCCATTCCGGTCTTCTCCGGCACCTATGATCTGACCCATGCTCTGAACCTTCTGAACAGCGGGGGCGCCACTGACAGCGCTTACGTCGGGTTCACCTCAGCCACAGGCTCATCCTGGGAAAACAATGAACTGATGGCCTGGACCTTCACGCCGCACACCACCGTCACCCAGCAGCAGCCGCTGAACGCTCCGGGGACACCGACCACATTCGACTTTGGAACGCACAGCTACACGACGAACTTTCCCCCGGGCACCGATACAAACGACATCACGATGGGTCTGATCGCGACCACAATTACGCCGGCGCAGTTCACGGCATTGCTGAGCCAGGGAGCGACGCAATATACCGGTACGCAGTGCCAGGTGTACGACGACACAGGTGGGAATTGCATCATTTACTCCGCCTACTGCTACTACACCGACAGCGGGATGCCGACGGCCTGCCCGGCACCCACATCTCCGCCCGTCGATTGCACTGACCCCGCCGCGAGCGGCTGTATCGATCTGACGTCGGCTTATAACAACTCCATCCAGCCAACTTCGCCGGGATACCTGCAGGGCGATCCCTTCTTCAGTCCGATTACCTCTATTACTACGACTGGCACGACCGCGACGGTGAACTGCGCGGGTGAATGCGCGGTGACCACGAATCAGTCCGTAACGGTTCTGGACGCGAATGATGCTCCAGTCGCCTCCAGCGTCACGGTGCTGCCGACGCCCACCTTCAATCAGTTCACGTTCACCACCTCGTCGCCCATCAACCAGACCGGCGGATTCCTGACCTCCAACAATGTGCAGGACATCTTTACCGGCTACAATCCGCAGAATATCGACGGATCGACGACCGGACATGCGAAGACCTTTTCGGACTTTGTGGTCACGGCCGTAACCACGATTGGCAGCCAGATGCAGGTGTCGGCGCCGAACAATGACGCAGCCACCGTGAATCAGGCCGATCCGATCACGGCGAGCGTCACGATTCCGCCCACGGTTCCGGAAAATGGGATTCCCGCCAACCTGCTGACGTTGCTGCCAAGCGGAAGCCCCGGACTCACGGTCGGAGGAACCATCAGCTTCTATGAGGGCACGAGCACGACACCTATCCTGGACTGCGACAGCTTAGCCCTCACGCTCAACAACTCGGTCTATCAGGCCACCTGCAGCTACACGCCAACCTCCACCAACCCGGTCACCATTACGGCGGTGTATTCCGGCGACGCCTACCATCAGACCAGTTCCAACAGCGTGCCACTTACCGTCAATCCGCAGACGGTGAACGTGAACGTGGGCACGATCCCGCCAGGCCTCAGCTTCACCATCAACGGGACCCCCTACACCACGCCCCAGTCGCCCACGTGGAATGTCGGCACCAACTACACGCTGGGCACCACGTCTCCGCAGAGCGGCACAACGGGCACGCAGTACCTGTTCTCGTCGTGGAGCGACGGAGGAGCCATCATCCACGCGGTGCCGGCGCCGGCCAGCAGCGTAAACTACACGGCCAGCTTCACCACGCAATATCTGCTGAATGCCTCGGCGGGGCCGGGAGGGACCGTGGCGGTGGCCAACGGCTACTACAACGCGCAAACCATGCAGAACCTCTCCGCCATACCCGGTGCCGGCTACACCTTCAGCGGGTGGACGGGCAGCGGCGACATCGCGAATCCCGCCGGCGCGAGCACCACTGTGACGATGAACGGTCCGGAAACCCTCAGGGCGAACTTCACACCCGCATCCACCGTCAACATTTCGCCTTCGTCGATCGATTTCGGCACGCTGTATCTGGGCAGCATCGTCACAAAGACGGTCACAGTGCAGAACATTGGAACGACGCCGCTGTCGGTCACCGGTCCACGGATCGCGATCGTAGGTGGAGGCGATTCGAAAGAATTCATCACTCTGAACCTCTGCCCGAGGAGCCTGGCCGCGGGGAAAAGCTGCATCATGACGATCACCTTCATCGCAGGGCCGTTCTACACGCCGCAAACCGCGGCCCTGACCGTCACCGACAGTTCACCGGGCAGCCCGCAGACCGTTCCGCTGACGGCGACGGTGATTAATCCACGAGTGGGGCTCAGCGCCAGCAGCCTCAACTTCGGCACGCACAAGGTCGGCACCAGCACCACCACTTCGCTGAAGATCACCAATGCGGGAACGACGGACCTGTCGATCGCAAGCATCGTGTTGAAAGGAGCGGACACACAGGACTTCGCCGCCCCGAACACCTGCCCGGCGACACTGTCGAAGGGCAGCAGCTGCACGCTGTTGGTGACTTTCACACCCCAGGCCAAAAAGGGACGGTCGGCGAGTCTGGTGATCACGGACAACGCGCAGAACAGCCCGCAGAGCGTCACGCTCTCGGGCACGGGCAGCTAACGGGAGGGGACATCGGGGCGCTTGCGGGTTCAGGCGCCCCGAGGTTCCCCTCGTTCATTCAGGCACAACGCTTCGTTCGGGAGTTCCCCGCCCCATTTGCCAGCTTCGCCTGTTTAAGGAGAGTTCTGGCCCTCCTGGGCGAAGCGCGGGGTTCGTTAGTGGCTGCCCGCCAGCGCCTTCTGCGCGTCGGCGTACAGGCCCTTCAGGTCGGCGCGACTGAGAATCTGCGCTGAACCATCTTCTTTGCTGATCGCATCGAGAATGCGGACCGCTTCGCGATCATGGATCGCGGCGTCACTGGCGCGACCGCTCCTTGCCAGCAGCGTGCCCTGGAGCGCCTGCACCTTCGCCTGCAGGATGCGCAGGCCCAGATTTTCCGCGCGCGCCTGCGTCAGGCTTAGAGCCGATTCAGCTGCGGCAGAGCCCTTCGTCTGCGCCAGAGCCTGGTCCAGATAGAACGCGCACTCCACGGAGAGCGACTTCAGCCCCGCGGCATCCGCATCCTGCGCCAGCTTCCTGAAATCGGGGATCACCGCCGCCGCATGGCCCATGGCCAGATCGGTCTTCGCGCGGTTCACCTTCGAGAGCAGGATGGTTTCCTTGTCCGTGGTCTTCGACGCAGTCTCCAGCGCATGATCATATTGCTGGTGGGCGCTGGCGTAGTCGCCCTGATAGAAATACCCATCGCCAATCCAGTTGGTGGCCAGGGCAGCGGCCCAGTTGTTCTGGATCTGCTGGGCAACGTGCAGGGCCTGTTCAAGGCTGGCCCGGCCATCGTTGCTGCGACCCACCTGCGCCTGGAGATCGCCCCAGCCGCCCACCACTTCCACGGTCAGGGAGGTGGTCTCCTTCGACTGCTGCAGAATATTCAGGGCCTCCTTCATCGCGGCCAGTGCTGCGCCATAGCGTCCCTGGGCGGCAAAGATTTTGGCCATGCCGTTGTCTTCAATGGCCACGCCACGCTGATCGTTCGCGCTCCGGTAGGTCTCGATCGCCTTCAGATAATCCGACAGCGCTGTATCGTATTGCCCGAGCTTGGTGTTCACTTCCGCCAGGTCGTGCAGAGAGTCGGCCAGATCCTCCGGAACGTTCAGCTTCTGGCGGAGCTCGTACGCCTGCTGCAGATAGGTCAGCGAATCCTGATAGGCTCCCTGATCCATCTTGATGGACCCGATATTGTGCATGCACAGCGCCTGCTTATCCAGATCTCCCAGCTGCCGCTCGATCTGCAGGGCTTCCAGAGTGCTCTTCAGCGCCTCGTCCGGCTTGGCATGATTGTGGTAAAAGTCGCCAAGGTTGATCAATGAATCGGCAATCCCGGTTTGATCTCCGATCTCCCGGCCCAAGGCCAGCGACTGCTTATACGTTGCGAGCGCCTGGTCCTCTTTGCCCTGGCGGTCTTCCATATAGGCAATCTGATTCAGGCTGGAGGCCTGGCCGCGCTTGTCGCCGATCTGCTGCTTGATGGCGAGAGACTGCTGAAAGTTCCGCAGCGCGTCATCCACACGATTCATCGAGGTGTACGCAATGCCGGTGGCCTGCAGGATGGCTGCTTTCTCTTCCTGATTGTCGAGTTCGGTCGCCAGGGGCAACGCGCGACTCAGCACATCGAGACCGCCCTGCGCATCGCCGGCAAGGATGGCGACCCGGCCGCTGGCCAGCAGCGCTTCCACATTTTTTGGATCACTCGCCAGAACCACGGCCAGCTTCTGCTTCGCCGCGGTGTAGTTACCCTGCTGCTCGTAGAGGCCGGCCAGGGCAAACTGCACATCGGTGTCTGACGGATCGGCACCGGCGAGCTGTCGATAGGCATCAATCGCCTTCTGCGTGTCGTGGTTGATGCGGGCGTTGTCGGCCTCGATCACGTAGCGCTCCTGCAGCGGCAGGCTCTCGCTCAGCTCCAGGGCCCGGCGCGACGCGGTTTGCGCCAGGTCGTCGTGGCCGAGGCTCGAATAGGCGTCCGCCAGTCTGGCGTAGGCCAGAGCAAAATTCGGGTCAGCCAGGGTCGCGGTCTGGAGCTGCTGCTGCGCAGCGAGATTCTTGCCATCCCGCTCCAATGCCACACCTGCCTCATAGGCCCGCAGAGCGTCCAGGGAGCTGGTGGTGGGACGGACGGCATGCGCCTTGAGGTCGTTCAGCACTTTCGGATCGGTCGAAAGCTTGTGCCGCAGGTCGGCGGCCAGTTTATCGACCGAAGCAAGCAGCTGATTCTGGTCCGGAACATCGGTGGTGACTGAGGAGCGCACATCATGAGACAGATCCAAAATTGTCGTATTGATGCGAATCTGAGCGCCCGCCTGAATGTACTGCCCGAAAATCAATGTTTGCGCATTGGTGAACTCGGCGACCCGGCGCAGCATGGTCGGATCGGGCTGCGAGTTGGCCGAGACATGCAGGTCACGGAGCACCTGCTGCAGGCGATCGGCGGAAACCATGCGCACCTGCACCGACTGGCCGATGTCGCTGCCCAGCATTTCGGCCAGGCTGGCGCTCAGCCAGTCCATCGAGGTATTGCCGGAAGCGTTGTAGTAGGGCAGAATCGCCAGCGAGATACTGGGCTTCGCCACTGCACCGGCGCTGGAAGCCGATGAGCCACGGAAGTGGCGGACCGCCATGGGAATTCCTGCTGCAAGCGCAATGGCCAGCACGCCCCCGCCAATAATCAGCAGCCAGCGTCCGCTGATGCCCTGCGAGGGCACATTGGCGGTGAAGCGCAGGCTCGCCGCTGCGGTCTTTTCCCGCCACAGCTCCAGATCCTTCAGAATTTCGCCGACGCTTTTGTAGCGCTGCTCCACGTCGGTTTCCAGACACCTGCCGATAATTTCGGTCAGTGCTCCGGGCAGCGTGGCATCCAGCTGCGAAATGGGCGTGGCGCGTTCACGGGTCCGCTTCAGCAGGCTTGCGATGGCGCTCTCGGCTTTGAACGGCATGTCGCCGGTGAGCATCTCGTAGCCGATGAGCCCCAGTGCAAAAATGTCCGAACGCTGATCCAGTTCCTTGCCCAGGGCCTGCTCCGGCGACATGTATTCCATGGTGCCGAGCAGAGCGCCGGACTGGGTCATGCCGTCGCCTTCGATGGTCCGCGCCAGGCCGAAATCCATCACCACCACGCGCCCGGCGTCTTCCACCATGACGTTCTGCGGCTTGAGGTCGCGGTGCAGAATGCCGGCACTGTGCGCCGCTTCCAGCGCGGTACAAATCTGCTGCAGGATCTGGACCGCCTCGTCGGGCGGCATCTTGCCCCGATCTTCCAGAATGCTGCGCAGATCGCGCCCGGCGACCAGTTCCATGGTCACAAACCGCATGCCGGAGTCTTCAGAGAGGTCGTACATGCGCACCACGTTGCGGTGCGTCACTTTGTGGGAGAGGCGGATCTCCTGCTTGAAGCGGTCGACAATGGCGGCGTTGCGGGCCAGCTCCGGCCGGATCACCTTCAGGGCCACCAGCCGATCCAGTTCCCGGTCCTGGGCCTTATAGACCGAACCCATACCGCCGGTGCCAAGAACGGTAAGAATTTCATAGCGGCCGGCGAGCACGGTACCCGGCTCAAGTTCGAGCTCGCTTTCGTTCCAGCCGCTGGCGGGTGGTGTACGGCTGTGCCCGCTGCTCCCCGAGGCCGGCAGTCCGGAAGCAGTACTCCCCTCGCCTGCCAGAGTGGGCGCATCCGGGCGGGGCGCCGGGACCATGGTTTCTCCGGGCCGCACATCGCCGCTGGAGCTGCTCACGGCTGTGGAAGGGCCGAATTGCGTCGGCGCGTCGCTCGCCGGTCGCCTGGGGCTATCCGCCATACCTGTCGGGCCAAATGCAATTCAGTCTCCGGCGCGGGGGGAACGCCCTGAGGAAAGAAGACACAGAATGCAGAGACTGTGAGGATCAGCATATACCGCAAGAGCGCCCTCTGTCGCTCCTATTTGTGGGAGCCGCCCGCCTTCGGCGGCGCCGTGCCGCCCTGCGGAAGCGCTGCTTTTTCTTCTGGCAATACCTTCAGAAATTCAGTATTCTGCTCGAAATTTCCGCCAGACCCTCTGATGCGTTCGTCGGGCGCAATGACGTTGCAAGGAAGCGCTGCCTTCCCCGTCCGCTTCCCATTTCAAGACAAGGGATAGGTTGACGATGTCAGTCCCTGCGAGTTCCCGCTGCCTGATTGATTATTACCGGTGTCCGGCGGAATTTGTGCGCCTGGAGGTTCGCTCTCCGCAGAGCAGCGCGCCCGGCTATTTCCGCTTTGGCGAGGATACGACCTGCTATGGGCGAGTGGCCGGCCAGGCACCCGCTGCTTCCCCCGGCGCTTCGCTTCATGACGCCGCCGCGGATATGCGCGTCGAGTCCGGCAGCGTCTCTCTGTCCTTCGATCCCTGTGAGGTGGCCGATAATCTCCGCCTTGAAAACTACGTCGGCGTTCGCGGATCCGGCTCTGCGTCACTGATCGGGAGGATCTACTATCTGCTGCGGCCGCTGCTGCCGGTGCCTGTGCGACGGCATCTGCAGAAATTCCGGCTGCGCAACTGGGACCAGATTCCCTTCCCTCACTGGCCGGTCGACTTTTCCGTGGACAACCTGATGGAAAGCCTGATGCTCGCCGTCTCCCGCGCGTCGGGCCGTCCCATCCCGTTTATCTGGTTCTGGCCGGAAGGACATTCCGCCTGCATCCTGATGACTCACGACGTGGAACAGGCTGAAGGCCGGGACTTTTGCTCCACTCTGATGGATATCGATGAAGCCCACGGCTTCAGAGCATCCTTCCAGGTCGTCCCGGAGGTGCGCTACTCCAACCCCCCGGAGTTTCTGGAATCGATCCGCGCCCGCGGATTTGAAGTCGCCGTTCACGACCTGAATCACGACGGCCATCTCTATCGCGAGCACGCGGAGTTTCTCCGCCGGGTGGAAAGAATCAACGAATACGGACGCAGGTTCGGGGCGGACGGATTCCGCGCCGGCGTTCTCTATCGCAATCAGGAATGGTTCGATGCACTCGATTTTGCCTACGACATGTCCGTTCCCAACGTTGCCCATCTGGATCCGCAGCGTGGCGGCTGCTGCACGGTGATGCCATACTTCATCGGGAAGATTCTCGAGTTGCCGGTCACCGATGTGCAGGATTACACCCTGTTCAATATCCTCGAGGACTTCTCGATCAATCTGTGGAAGAAGCAGACGCGTCTCATTCTGGACCGGCATGGTCTGATGAGCTTCATCGTCCACCCCGATTACGTCATCGACTCCCGCAACCGCGCGGTGTTCGAATCGCTGCTGGAGCATCTGGCGACTTTGGTGAAGGAGGAGGGAGTCTGGTCTCCGATCCCCCGCGAAGTCAATCGCTGGTGGCGCGAGCGCTCGGCCATGCAACTGGTCCAGCATGACGGGGTCTGGCAAATCGAAGGCCGCGGCAGCGAGCGAGCGCGCATCGCCTGGGCCAGCGAGCAGGACGGCCGTCTGGTTCTGACGCTGGGCGAAGGAGAACGGCAACGGACGTGGGAGGGCGCAGCGGTCGGGTCAGAAGCGCCGCCAGTCTAGCGCCTGGGCTTCGCCTCACCGTCCCTCGTCAGGCTGAGTTCTCTCCGCCGCCAACTCGATCCTGAGGCTCTCTATCTGATCCAGCTTGTGCAGGCTCATCGCCTGAAACCGGAATTCGATCCCCACTTCCCTTCGCTCCACCAGATGCGCGAGCAGTCACACGGGCAAGCGCTCCGTGCTCATCCACAACTCGACTGTGGTGCCGGGCTCCAGCAGACATTTCGATTCGATCAGGCATCCCTCCGAGCTAAGAGAGGCGATACGCCCAGGGTACTGCAGGCCCCACCCAGGCAATACAATTTCGGCATCGCTGGACGTCATCTCCCGCGCCATCCCCCCGTATACCGAAACCTTCCGTCCCTGCATTGTGTTCCCGTTATCGGCGGGGCAATCGGCGCCGTGAGTTCCAATCCCAACCGTCTGTCTAAAACGGTACAATCCCCTTTCCCGCTATGAATCGTTTCCCCATCCTGCTTGTCCACGGTGGCGCCTGGGACATCCCGGCCAATCTGCTTGACGCTCATGAGCAGGGGGTCTTTGACGCATTGCAGGAAGGCTGGCGAATCCTCGAGTACGGCGGATCGGCCGTGGACGCCGTTCAGGCCGCCGTCACAGCCATGGAAGACGATCCCGCCTTCGACGCCGGCCGGGGCAGCTTTCTCACCCGCGATGGCCGCGTTCAGCTGGATGCCCTCATTATGGACGGCGCCACACTGCGCGCCGGAGGCGTTGCGTGCGTGGAGCGCCTCCGCAACCCCATCCAGGCCGCGCGCCTTGTCCTCGACAAGAGCCCTCACGTCTACTTCGTCGGCACCGGCGCCGAACAGTTCGCCCAGGCTCACGGTATGCCGCTGATCGATAATGCTGAGTTGGTGCTCGATCGCGAACGACGGCGCCTGGCCGAAGCGCAGGCGCGCGAGCAGAGCGGGGCGCCGGATCGCACCTTCTCCGGCGACCCGCCTCTCGAATCCCACGATACGGTCGGCGCCGTCGCTCTCGACAGCGACGGTCACCTGGCCGCCGCGACCTCGACCGGCGGCACCCTCAACAAAGATCCCGGCCGCGTGGGCGATTCCTCCCTCATCGGGTGCGGTTGCTATGCCGACAACGCCTCGGCGGCCGCCTCGCTCACCGGCTGGGGCGAGCCCATCATGAAGCTGGTGCTCGGCAAATGGGCAACGGACCGCGTGCTCGCCGGGGGCTCGCCAGAGCAGGCGGCCCCGGAGGCCATGGCTTATCTGCAGCGCCGCCTCGGAGGCCATGGGGGCATCATTCTGCTGGCTCCCGACGGCCGGTACGGTCTGGCTCACAACACGCCGCGCATGGCATGGGGGCTGCACACGGTCGAGGGTCCCCGTGTCGGCACCGAGATTCGGCCGGAATCAGGCGTCGAAGCGCCGGATTGAAATCGCCTTCTGACAACAGAGCGGAGGGTCATTTGCCGTGCTAAATTCGTGGATACGCTGCGGCTAAGCTTTCCATCCGACACGCTGCCGTTTCCGCGCTCGCCGCATCGAATCTCAATCTCAATCAGGGGATTTACCGTGCTCAAGGGCTTTCGTGATTTCATCCTGCGCGGCAATGTCGTCGACCTTGCCGTGGCCGTGGTGGTCGGCGCCGCCTTTACCGCCATCGTCAACGCTCTGGTCAAAGACATCATTAATCCGCTCATCGCTGCCATCATGCACCAGCCGGATTTCAGCGCGCTGGTTCTCTCGGTGCATGGCGGCAAGGTTCTCTATGGCGAGTTTCTCAACGCTCTTCTCTCCTTCCTGCTGATCGCCGCCAGCGTCTATTTCCTTTTCGTGCTGCCCGTCAACGCGCTGCTGAAAAAATTCCACCCGGCCAAAGCTGCTCCGCCGACCACCCACGCCTGCCCGGAATGCCTCTCTGATATTCCGCTCGCGGCAAAGCGGTGCGCTCACTGCGGTCAGCCGGTGCAGCCGGTGGCGTAAAGCGCGGACCGCTCTCCCACCGCGTCGCGTGCGCGACTGGGTGATAAGCTTTCCTCTTCGATCCGCAAACGCCATTTCACTGCCGGGAGCAGCCTTTTTCCATGCCGTCGCGCACTTCGGTCCTCTTTGCTTCGCTTCTTCTCTCCTCGCTCGCTCTGATTGGCGCACAAACCGCCGCGGAACCCAACTCCCTCTTTGGCTACAAGGATTTTTCCGCGGAACAGGCGAAGACGGACCAGGCGTTCATGGCCGTGCCCAGCGCCCAGCTTGCTGGGGAAGAGCTCAAGACGTTAGCCGCCGAGCCCCACATCGCCGCTTCGCCGGAGGATTATAAGACCGCGCAGTATGTCGCCTCTAAATTCAGGGAGGCCGGCCTCGAGACCGAGATCGTTCCCTATAAGGCCTGGCTCAATATGCCCAAAGAGGTGAAGGTCGAGGCGTACGATGCCTCCGGCAAGTTGCTGATGAGCGGTCCGGTTAAGGAGCAGGTCGACGGCAACGAACCTTTCCAGAATGATCCCCGTGTCACGCCCGCCTTTAACGGCTCCTCGCCCTCGGCCAACATCACCGCCGAAGTAGTCTATGCCAACTACTGCCGACCGGAAGACTTCGACAGGCTCGCGGAGATGAACATCGACGTCGCAGGAAAGATCGTCATGTGCCGCTATGGGGGAAATTTCCGCGGGGTGAAAGTGTATGTCGCCCAGCAAAAACACGCCGCCGGAGTTCTGATCTACTCCGATCCCATGGATGACGGCTACTACCGGGGCGACATGTATCCGCATGGGCCGTGGCGTCCGGCGACCGGCGTGCAGCGCGGATCAGTCCAATACATGTTTAAGTATCCCGGCGACGCGCTCACCCCCGGCATTGCTTCGCGCCCGGACCTGCCGGCCTCGCAACGCATCAAGCCGGATCAGGCCGCCAGCCTGCCGACGATTCCTTCCGAGCCGCTCTCCTGGCATGATGCGGCGCCGATCCTCGAGCATCTCGGCGGCCCCGATGCGCCCCGCGAGTGGCAGGGGGCGCTGCCCTTCACCTATCACACCGGCCCCGGCGTCAAAGTCCACCTGCTTCTCAAAATGGACTACGAATATTCGACGATCTGGGACGTGACCGGCAAAGTCCCGGGAACCGACTTTCCTGACGAGTGGGTCCTGGCCGGCAATCACCGCGATGCATGGGTGTATGGCGCCGTCGATCCCAACAGCGGCACCGCCGCCATGCTGGAAGCCGTCCACGGTATCGGGGCGCTGCTGAAAAACGGCTGGAAACCGAAGCGCACTCTCTTCTTCTGCAGCTGGGATGCCGAGGAAGAAGGCCTCATCGGCTCTACAGAGTGGGCCGAGGACCATGCAGATCAGCTGGCGCATGCTGTCGCCTACTTCAATACCGATGTGGGCGTCTCCGGCCCGAACTTCGACGCGTCCGCGGTACCCTCCCTCAAGAATTTCATTCGCGATATCGCCAAAGAGGTCCCCAGCCCCAAAGGCGGTTCGGTCTACGAGCAGTGGAAGAAAATGCAGGCGGAAGCCGCTGCACGCCACCCCACGGGGGTGCAGGAACACGCCAGTGAGGAAGCTGCGCCAATGGCGCATGACGTGCACATCGGCGATCTCGGCAGCGGTTCCGATTACACGCCGTTCATCCAGCACCTCGGCGTGCCGTCCACCGACATCGGCTCCGAAGGCCCTTACGGCGTCTATCACTCCGTCTTCGATGACTACGCCTGGTTCGTTCAGAACGCCGATCCCACTTTCGTCTATGAGCAGGAGATGGCGCGCATCTTCGGCCTTGAAGTCCTTCACATGGCCGACGCCGACGTGCTGCCCTACGATTACGTCGCCTATGGCAAGCAGCTGACCGCGTACCTGGAGGCCGCTCGTAAGAAGGCAAACGACGCCGGCATGGAAGACCTCGACTTCGCCCCCGCCCTGTCGGCAGCCCAGAAGTTCGCCGCGCTGGCGCAGCAGGTGAAAGAGAGACAGGAGAAGCCCGGACAAATTGCCGATCTCCGCTCGTTCAACAATCAGCTCCGCAATGTCGAACAAGGCTTCCTCAACCAGGCGGGGCTGCCTGGACGCCCCTGGTTCAGGCACACCATCTACGCCCCTGGCGAATATACGGGCTACGCCGCGGTCGTGATTCCCGGAGTGAATGAGGCGATCGACGCGAAGAGCCTGAGCCGCGCCCGGGAGCAGATGACCGCCCTGACTGACGCGCTCAACCGTGCCGACGACACGCTGGAGGCGCTGGCGAAATAGCACCTGTTATCCCGGCCTCCTGACGAGCCCACTTCAGACCTCTGGCTTTCCCCACAGCAGCACGCGTTCATAGTGCTCCACCACCGGCGGCTCGGCGAAGTACGACCCTATGATTTGCCGCCACTCCGCGAATGCCGGCGACTGCCGAAACCCGACGGTGTGCGCCTCCAGAGTCTCCCACTGCACCAGCAACAGATAGCGCCCCTGGGTTTCCATGCAACGCCGGAGTTCGTGTCCGCGGTATCCCGGCGTTCTGGCTATAACGGGCGCAGCCTGCACCATGGCCGCTTCAAACCCGGGCTCCTGCCCGGCGTGCACCTTCAGCATCGCAACTTCCAGGATCATGTCAGAAGTTTAGCGCGTCCCCTGGACTCCGTCGTCTACTCACAATTCCTTCCGGGTCGGTCCCGCTTCGACTTCTGCATTCTCCTGATCCCGGTTGGTGCGGTAATCGATGATTCCCTGCCGCGCTCCGGAAACGGAGAGCGGGCCCGGTCCCACAATCAGCAGAAAAATCAGCCCCAGCAGCATGCTGAAGTCGGTGCGGGCGTCGTGCAGCATGAACCACACGCCCTGATTCACGTGAAACAGCTCCGGAATCTTGGTGGTGGCGATCGACGTCAGGATGACTGCCAGCAACGGCAGCGCCGCCAGTCGCGTGAGGACGCCAATGATCACCAGCGCCCCGCAGAAGATCTCCACGAACCCCACCAGGGGGGCCGAGAACTGCGCCAGCGGAATGCCGATCGCCTGGAACCGTCCCACCCCGAGCGCGTTCGGGAACAGGAACTTCTGAATCCCCTCCGAGATGAACACCCAGCCCACCAGAATCCGAATCAGAATCACGGCCTTCATGAACTCGCCTCCGTGACAACGAAACCAGAAAATCGCCAGAACCAGGTTAGATGCCTGGCCCGCAGGGCGGACCGCAGGACGCGTAGTCCCTACTTCGCCTCTTCCTGCTCCACCACATCGCCTTCGCCCGGCGCCAGGAACAAATTCTCCTCGAGGCCATGCTGCCGGGTGTACAGGTCATAGTACCGCCCGCCAAGTGCATACAGGCTCTCGTGCGTGCCACGCTCCACAATCATGCCGCCCTCGACCACCAGAATCTGATCGGCGCGCCGGATCGTCGAGAGCCGGTGCGCGATAACAAAGGTGGTACGCCCCTGCATCAGGTAGCTGAGGCCGTGCTGAATCATCGCCTCCGACTCGGAATCGAGCGACGAGGTCGCCTCGTCCAGAATCAGAATTCGCGGGCTGGCCAGGATGGCGCGCGCAATCGACAAGCGCTGCCGCTGCCCGCCGGACAGCTTCACCCCACGCTCACCCACAATCGTGTCGTAGCCTTCCGGAAAGCGCTCCGCAAACTCATCGACACGCGCGATGCGGCACGCGTTCAGAAAATCCTCATCGATCGCCTCCGGATGCGAGAACATCACGTTCTCTTTGATGGTCCCGTCGAAGAGAAACGATTCCTGCAGCACAACGCCGAGTTGCGACCGGTAGCTGTCCAGACGGACTGTGGCCAGATCGATGCCATCCACCAGCACGCGTCCCGTGTCGGGCTTATGAAACGCGCATACCAGGCTGATGATCGTCGATTTTCCTGATCCCGATGAGCCCACCAGCGCCGTCACCGTGCCCGGCTGCGCGTCAAAGCTGATTCCGTGCAGCACCGGTTTCTCCGGATCATAGGAAAACCGTACGTCGTCGAACCGCAGGTCTCCGACAATGTTACCCAGCGTATGCACTCGCGCCGGATCGGCAAACTCGTCGTGTTCCCCCAGGATCTCCATGGTGCGGTCGATGCCCGCCACTGCCTCGGTGAGCTGGGTCCCGATGTTGACCACCTGGAAGACCGGCGCAATCATGAAGGCCAGAAACGCGCCATACTGCGTGTAATCGCCGGCCGTCATGTGTCCGCCCAGCGCGAGGTGCCCGCCCAGCAGCATCACCAGGCCGCCCACCACGCCCAGCACCGTGGTTGCCGCCATCGACAGCAGCGAAGTCGCCGTGAGCGAATGCATCACATTGTCCAGCAGGCGCAGCACACCAACGGAGAAAACACCGGCCTCGCGCTTCTCCGCATGGTAGCCCTTCACCACGCGCACGCCCCCCAGCGACTCGGTAAGCCGGCCCGTGACTTCGCCGGTGATCTTTGCTCGCTCGCGAAAAATCGGCCGAATCGTCTTAAACGCCCGCTGCAGCACCAGTACGAAGACCGCGACCACCGAGAACACGATCAGCGTCATCTTCGGCGCGCGATGCAGCAGGAAGAAGAAGGCCATGACCGCCGTGAGCAGGCCGCCAACAAACTCCACCAGCCCGGTGCCCACCAGGTTGCGGACACCTTCCACGTCGTTCATGATGCGCGACACCAGCACGCCCGTGCGGTTCGCGTCGTAGAAGCTGACCGCCAGGCGGCCCACGTGCTGCTGCACCTGCTGGCGCAGATCGGCGATCATGCGCTGCGCCGCCTTCGACAACAGCTGCGTATTAGAGAACGACGTTATTGCCTGCACCAGCGTCGCCAGAAAGACCTCGACCACCAGCCGCGGCAGCAACTCCCCGTGATGCTTCGTGATCACCCCATCCACGAAGGGCTTGGTGAGGAACGGCAACACCAGCCCCGCCACGCGATTGATCGCGACCAGCAGCAGACCCGTCAGCAGCAACCATTTGCGCGGCCGAACGAGCTTCCAGATCTCCGGCATTGCCCTTTTGAGATCGGTTTTCCTCTTCGGCAGGTCCGCACCGGCACGAGCCCTCGCTCGCGCGCCGCTGCCGCGCTCGGCGTTCATTCTCGGAATAGACCCCATTGCCATCGAAGAAGGCTACCGGCTGCTGGCTACTGGCTGCTTCCTTGCATTGATGAACGAGCGCACGCAAAGAAGCACATAAATCAACATCAGACCCGCCATCCACAGCTTCGCCGCCTCCGCCGAAATGAGATAGGCGCCGAGCGTCGGCTTTCCATACCCGCGAATCCCTTCCACCAGCCCGCCGATAAAGCCCAGCAACCCAATGGTCACGTTGATGTGCATGAACAGCTTGCGCCGGCTCTCGCTCGGGCTGATAGCCAGGATGCCGAAGATCCCCAGCGCCAGTCCCCACCAGAATGGGATCAGCGCCGTCGGATGCTGGTGCCCGCTGCCGAGGTATCCCAACAGTCCGAGGGCCATCATCAGCACTGCAAATACCAGCGTCATCTTAGCCATTAGATCCTCCGTCGTATCGTCTCAGTCTACCGGAGCCAGCCGGTCCCGAACGCAAAACGGCCGGCGCATCGAGCGCCAGCCGTTCTATTTCCCGCACCCTCTCTTACCTCTGTATCCGAGCCGAACCGCCCTGCGCAAAGGCCCGCACCTGCTCCAGCGTAGCCATGGTGGTATCGCCGGGGAAGGTCGTCAGCAGCGCACCATGCGCCCAACCCAGCTTCGTCGCTTCTTCCGGGGGGGCGCCTGTCACCAGCCCGAAGAAGAAGCCCGCCGCAAAACCATCGCCGCCGCCCACACGGTCGTAAACATCCAGTTCCGCGGTCGGCGCCGTATAGGTCTTCCCGTTCACCCAGGCCACCGCGCTCCAGCTGTGCCGGTTCGTCGAGTGCACTTCACGCAGCGTCGTGGCTATCACCTTCACCTTCGGATACTTCTTTACAACTTTGTCGATCATGGCTACAAAGGCGCTCGGATCCAGGCTCGATTTACTCTTGTCTTCGACCTTCGGCCCTTCCATGCCCAGGCCCTTTTGCAGGTCCTCTTCATTGCCAACGAGAACATCGACGTGCTCCACGATGCGCCCGATCGTCTCTACCGCTTTGTTCCCGCCGCCCGAAACGTTCCACAGTTTTTGGCGGAAATTCAGATCGAAGGACGTCACCGCGCCCGCCGCCTTCGCCGCCTGCATCATCTCCACGGCCAGAGCGCCTGTGGTCGGCGACAGCGCCGCAAATATTCCGCCGCTGTGGGCCCATTTCACGCCGCCCGCGAAGATCGCCTTCCAGTCGAAATCCCCCGGTTTGAGCTGGGCCGCCGCCTCATTGCATCGGTTGTAAAAAACCACCGGCGGCCGCACGCCTTGCCCGCGATCGCTGTAAACCGTTGCCATGTTCGGCCCGTTCACGCCGTTGTGTTCGAAATGTCGATAAAAGGGCCGTACGCCCATCGCTCGCACGCGCTCGGCAATTAGCTCGCCGATGGGGTAGCTCACCATCGCCGAGGCCAGCCCCGTCTTCAGGCAGAAGCAGTCCGACAAATTCGCTGCCACATTAAATTCACCGCCGCTCACGTGGATCTTGCATTCGGTCGCCTTGCGGAAGGGCACAATGCCCGGATCGAGCCGGTGCACCAGCGCTCCCAGTGACAAGAAATCCAGTTCAGCTTCGTTGCGGATCGTCAGAGGACTGCTCATCGTTTCCTTCGCCCCTTTCCTTCGCTTAGGTTCCTGCTGAATGAGATGTCGCCGCGCCTGTTATGGGATCATGGCAGACCCTCCGAAGCGCGACAGCAAAGAGTCCCGATCGCTGCAGGCCCATCGTGCCCGATTCAGCCCGCCAGCTTCTGCACATCCGCGAGTACCTGTTCGGGCGTCCACTCATTGCCCGGATACCATTTGTAAAGCTTGCCGTCCGGCGCAATCACCATGGTTGAGAGTGAATGCGTGATCGTTTTGTCCTTCTCCGGCGTCGCACCGATATCGAAGAACCGCAGCACCTTCGGCAACTCCTTCTCCGTCGGCGCGGCAAAATCCCAGTGCGCGAACGTCTCCTTCGAATAGTTCCCCGTATAAGCGCCACCGTAGCTGCCCAGCACCTTCGGGGTGTCGTAGGCGGGATCGAAGCTCACGCTCAGCAGGTGCGTCTTCGCATAGAGCGCCGGATCCTTCTCGAGCGTCTTGTCGATCTCTGCGAAATTCCGGCTCATGCGTACGCAGAAGTTCGGCAGCGGGCAGCGCGTGTAGATGAATGTGAGCAGCAGCACCTTCCCTTTGAACTGCGACAGGTCGATCATCCTGTCGCTCTGGTTGCGAAACTCAAAATTCGGGATCGTCTCGCCCGGCTCCAGGTCGTTGAAGGTCACCGCCGGTTTGTAGTCCGGTTTCGCCTGAGCGACGACGTCAATCTGATCGAGGTAATCCGCATTTGCCGTCGGCGTCAGGACCGCCGCGATTGTGTCGCCCGGGTGCAGTTCGTTCGCGATGTTCGCCTGCCGCAGCGTGTAGGGCATGGTCATCGCCCCCATGTATCCCGGGATGGCCTGCGTATCAATCGTCACCTGGCCCGTCTTCGGATCGCTGGAAACCACCACGCCACGGATGTTGTACTGCGTCACCCCGGTTGGCTGCCCCGCTGTCGTCCCGCTGTCGGCCTTCTGCGCACCGCGACATCCACCCAAAAATACAACCACCGCTAAGACCGCGGCAGCGGCCAAAGCAGTGGAAATGTGCGCCCGAATTCGTTTCACCCGCCAGTTTACACTGGTTCAGCGACTCCCCATGAACCTGCCCGGGCCCATCGCCGACGCGCTCCGGCGCGGCGCTACCCTCGTCGCCGCCAGTCCGCGTACCGCCCGTGCTCTTCACCTTCGCTTCGCCGAGTCGCAGCGTGCCGCCGGAGTCAGCGTCTGGGCCTCCCCTGCCATCCTCGACTGGGATTCCTGGCTCCGCGACCTCTTTCGCGATTATTCCTTTATTGCGCCCCATGCTCCCATGCTGCTCTCGTCGCTCCAGGAGCAGGCTCTCTGGACGCGCGTTCAGGGTGAAGACGCCAAACGCGTCATTGCTCCGGAGGAGATGGCCGCTCTCGCTGCCGAAGCCTGGTCGCTGCTGTCTGCCTGGAACGCGCACGCAGCGCGCCGCCAGAGCTGGGAGCAGACCGACGCCGAGCGCTTCCGCCACTGGGCCGACAGCTTCGACCGCGAATGCAGCGCCAACCGCTGGCTCAGCGCAGCCCGGCTCGCCAACTTCCTGATGCTGGAAACCGGTCGCTTCACTTTGCCTCAGGAGATCCTGCTCGTCGGCTTCGACCGCATTCCGCCCGCGCACCGCGATTTTCTTGAGGCACTCAAACTCCGGGGGACAATGATCGGCGAATTCCGTCCCGAACCGGACTTCCCGCCGGACCAGGCCTCGCGTTCCTGGATCGCGGCCCCCGATCAGCGCGCCGAAATTGATGCCTGCGCGTCCTGGGCACGCAATCTCGTTGCTGAGCATCCCGGCACGCGCATCGGCGTTCTCGTCCCCGGTCTCGCCGCGCTCGGTAATCCCATCGACCGCGCCTTCCGGCGCATCCTGATGCCCGCCAGCGAAGATCTCCGCCAACCCTCAGACCCCATGCCCTGGGAATTTTCCCTCGGACAGCCGCTTGCCGAGGTCCCAGCCATTCGTGCCGCGCTCCTGCTG
>DASXFH010000273.1:0-18102 GCA_036489655.1 Acidobacteriaceae bacterium
GTTCGTCGGGCGAAATGCCGCAGAGGGTGCTGGTTTCCGTTTCGTTGGGGGTGAGCCAGGTGACGCCCTTCAGGATTCGCCGGGGGATGGACCGGGCCGGCGCCGGGTCCAGCATCAGCGGGACCTCGAGACGCGCCGCAAGTTGGCACAGATACTCGACCGTTTCCATGGGAACTTCCAGCTGAGTAAGGATCATGCCCGCGGAGCGGAGGGAAGGGAGAGAGTTTTCCAGGTCCTGTGGCCGCAATTCGCCGTTGGCGCCAGGAATGACGGTGATGCTGTTCTGCCCCCTGCTGTCGACCGTGATCAGGGCCACACCGGAAGCGGTGGCTTTTGCGGTGGAAATGGCCCGCACATTGACATGAGCGGTGCGCAATCCCTGGCGCAGGCGGCTGCCAAAGTCGTCGTCTCCTACCTTGGCGACCATGCTGACGGGATAGCCGAGCCTTCCCACCGCTACAGCCTGATTGGCGCCCTTACCGCCATGAAACATCTGAAACTGACGGCCCCGAACCGTCTCGCCGGGCGCAGGGATTTTCTTCCCGACGCAGACCAGGTCGAGATTGACACTGCCAACCACTACGATGGATTCACGCATACGGATTCCTGAATGATGGCAACGGGGCCACGGCTTAAGAATAAGAATAGATGGCGCCGGCCTCGAGACGGGCATAAGAGCTCGCGCAGATCGGGAAAAAGGGAGGCCGTGATGGTCTTCTTTGAAACCTTTCACTGAATCGTCCTTGACTTTATCCCGCCACCTGGCAACTGTCAAGATTCGACCGGCTCGAAGCCGCCTCCCGTTGCCGGCGATGGATTCCGTCGGTCCTCTTATGGAGCATCGCCGCCTGAAGTTCCGGCGGACCACGCGCAGGATCCCCCGCCCTGTTGAGCGACAGGGTTCAGGGGCATGCAGCGCCCATTTCGGTCAGGCAAAGGATGGCACGGCAAGGCCGGCATGAAACGTTTCATATGCCGCTGGCGCCAGGTCTAAAGACACGGCGAGGCGGCCGCCCACCGAGGGACGGCCCAGCCTCAGATCTTGAGGAAGATCTTCTTCCGCCAGAGCGGGTAAGTCACCAGCCAGCACACCGCGGCAAAGGAGATGGAGTAGAGCAGCGATCCGATGCCGACGGGATGGATGTGGGAGAAGACCGGCGTGTAAATCCAGGCGTTCAGCGTTTCATTTCCGTGGACATGCACCGCCGACAACGTGGGGGCCAGCAGCTCCGAGACCATGTAGGCGAAGATCGCGTTGGTGCCGAAAACGATCCACGGCTGCCGCCAGCCGCGTCGCCATTCCTTCACCTCCATGGACCAGTACAGGAGCGCGACCAGCAGCGCGGAGCAGCCGCCGGCGAACAGCACATACGAGCTGGTCCAGAGCTTCTTGTTGATGGGGAACCAGGGATTCCACAGCTCTCCCAGCGCGACCAGAATCAGGCCCGCGATGAACAGCCCCGCGGCGATTTGCCGGCGCGGCCGTTCAGACTTGATCCACAGGCCGGTCAGTACGCCGAGGAGCGCGGTGGCAATGGCCGGGAAGGTGCTCAGCAGGCCTTCCGGATCGCGCACGCCTTCATAGAGCCGGCCATAGAGCAGCTTGCGATCGAGCCAGGCCACCCAGTTCTGGTTGGGATCGAGCAGGGGAATGTCGTGGGTCGGCACCCCGGCTCCCGGAACCGGCACATACCGCATCAGGATGTAGTAGCCGACCAGCAGGACCACGATGGCGACGATCTTGCTCCACGCATCGCGCCGCCACAAATAGAACAGCCCCGCGCACAAATAGCAGAGCGCGATCCGCTGCAGCACGCCGTAGATGCGCAGCGTAGCCCACGGGAAATGGGGGAACCCGTTCACCACCAGGCCCAGAGCGAACAGGATGATGGTGCGGCGGATGATGCTGACTGCGATCGATGCCTTCGAGGCGCCCTTTTCCAGCCGCCGGCTGAAAGCCAGTACGATCGAGGTCCCGACCAAAAAGACAAAGGTGGGGAAAACCAGATCCGTGGGCGTCCAGCCATTCCACACCGAGTGTTTAAACGGCGCATACGCGGCGGCGCCATTATTGTTCACCATGATCATGAAGGCGATGGTGATGCCGCGGGCGATATCGATGGAAAGCAGCCGGCCCGTGGCCGTGGTGGCGGGTGCGGCGGTGGTAGTGGCGGCCATGCGCAAGACCTCGATTGGGATTAGAGCCGCTGACTTCCTGTTGCAGGGATGCGAGGGAGATTCGCTTCCCGGCGAAATCGCCAAACGCGGCGAAGTCGGCGGAAACAACTGAAACCAGGTCTCTCCCGCTCCGGAATATTCTGCACCGAATAGTAATCCATTACGGGCAGGTTGATCGTTCTATGCGCGTTAGCCGGGGAAAACGACACCCTTTTTCAGAATCAGGCAGCCGTAGACGCGCCGCTCCGACGTAAAGACCACGGCGAAGGCCTTTTTGGCACGCTCGTAGAAATCCTCGCGGGGAATGCCGGCCAGTTCCACATGCCGTCCTTCCGCCTTGTCGATGACCTTCTGGCAAGCCTGCTGCACTTCCGGGACTTCGTTGGGTGCATGGACCTGCATCATGCGCAGCGCCGGCTGGTCCACGAAGGTATCCAGCGGCATCAGATCCACGCAGGCTTCCACCGCAGAGGGCAGATCGGCCCCATCGAGGCGCACCAGTCGCTGCGCCATTGAAACCGCAGGAAAATTCGCATCCACCAGCGCGATCTCGTCCCCGTGACCCATCGATGCCAGGACATGGAGCAGGTCCGGCGTGTGCAGAACGTTCAACTTCTTCAACATCGATAATTTCCTCTGAAAGTGAATCGTGGTCTGGATGGAGCGGCTGCCGAATCAGCCCGAATGGGTTGAGTCAGCCTGGGCTCCCTGAATAAAGCTTTTCGCGTCTCTGAACGGTTGCGCTCAGGCGCGCGCGCCCATCGATCGCGATTTCTTCAGCGAGATCAGCACCGGCGCACCCTGGACCTTCGGCGGCGCCGCTACGGAGTCGCGAATCCTTAACTCGGTTTTGAGAACGATGTGCCGTACCGGACTGTCTTTCTGAGCTACACGGTGCAGCGCGAGCTGCGCCGCTTCAGCCCCCAGCTGATACGACGACTGGTACACCGACGAGAGCTGCGGCGTGGTTGTCTCCGTCAGATCCAGCCCGTCGAAGCCCACAATCGATATATCGTCGGGGCAATGCATGCCCTCTTCGCGAATGGCCAGCAGAGCCCCCAGAGCGATCAGGTCGTTGCAGGCGAGGATGGCCGTGGGGCGGGGAATCATCTTCAGCAGAATCTTCGTCTTGGCAAAGCCGCCGGCCCGATCGAAGGTGGTTTCCTGCATGTATCCCGGATCGGCGTCCATGCCGGCTTTCTTCAGCGCCCGCTTAAAACCCTTCAGGCGATCCTGCGCGTTGGTCAGGTGCAGCGGTCCGGTAATGGCGGCCAGCTGCCGATGGCCCAGCCCGATCAGATAAGAGGTCGCATGATAGGCGCCGGCTGCATTATTGATCGTTACGCTGTCGCCGTCCCAGTTCCGCGGCAGACGATCGATGCACACCACCGCGGCGCCCGCGTTCCGATAGGATTCGGTTTGCGCGGTCAGATCGCTGAAGTCGGAGGGAATCACGATCAGCCCCGACGGCAGATAGGTCCGCAGCGCGTTCAGGTGCATCACTTCCTTGGCATGATCGTTATCCGTGTTGCACAGCACCAGACGATAGCCATTGGCAAAGGCCACATCTTCGGCGCCGCGCACCACCCCCGGGAAAAAGGGATTCAGAATGTCCGGGATGATCATGGCCAGAATGTTGGTCTTGTCGCGTCTCAGCCCCCGGGCCAGCTGGCTGGGCTGGTATCCGGTGGTCTTCACCGCCTCCAGAACGCGCTTGCGCAGCGGGTCGCGCACCCGCGCTGTGTCGTTGAGAACGTGAGAAACGGTGCCCAGCGAGACGCCCGCCAGCTCGGCGATCTGCTTCATGTTGGGCATCGTGGCTGTGCCCCCTTTCCAACGCTCTCGCCCCGCGATGCCTGGCGCGAACTCAACCGACTGCGGCGCTTCCCCTGCGTGTCCCGTTCGGAGGCGGGAATAAGCCATCCGCTGCGCGGACAGAGCCGGCGCCCTGAATGGTTTCACACAGCATAGCAGAGGAAAATCGCTTTCTTCTCGCTCAGACAGCCATGTTGGCAGGGTGCGAGGAGATGGCGGACTTCGCCAGGCCGCGACCACCCCGCCTTCATCGCCCGTAACTCAGAATCGCGCCCGCAATCGACTCCAGCGGCAACACCCTGTCCACGCCGTTCAGCTTGATCGCTTCCTTCGGCATGCCGAAGACCACGCATGTTGCCTCGTCCTGCGCAATGGTGGATGCCCCCGCCTGCTTCATCTCCAGCATCCCCCGCGCCCCATCGTCGCCCATCCCCGTCAGGATTACGCCCACCGCATTCGGTCCCGCATAACGAGCCGCCGAGCGAAACAGCACATCCACGGAGGGCCGGTGCCGGCAGACCAGAGGACCGTCTTTCACCTCGACGTAATAACGCGCACCGCTGCGCTGCAGCAGCAGATGGTGGTTGCCCGGTGCGATCAGCGCGCGGCCGCGCAGCACCGTGTCTCCGGTCTCGGCCTCTTTCACCGTAATGGCGCACAGCCCGTCCAGACGATTGGCAAAGGCCCGGGTAAACAGTTCCGGCATATGCTGCACAATCACAATGCCGGGTGTGTCCGAAGGCAGAGCCTCCAGCAGCGCCTTCAGCGCCTCGGTTCCACCCGTCGAGGCGCCCACCATCACCACCTTCTCCGTCGTCCTGGCCATGGCGCAGGTCGCCGCCGCCAGCACCGCGTCGGCTGTCAGCTTGGGCTCCACGCGATGCGGCGCCTGTCTCGGACGCACTCGCGCCCCGGCTGCCGCCTTCACCGCCTCGCAGATCGCCGTTCGCGACTCCTCCAGGAACTGCCGCACTCCCAGCCGCGGCTTAGTCACAATCTCCACGGCTCCGTGCTCCAGCGCCTCGAGCGCGCTGGCGGTGCCTTCTTCGGCCAGGCTCGAGCAGATCACCACCGGAATCGGATGCTGCGCCATGATCCTGCGCAGGAACGTCAGTCCGTCCATGCGCGGCATCTCGATGTCCAGCGTGATCACATCGGGCACCTGTTCGGCGATCTTCTCTGCCGCCGCATAGGGGTCGCCCGCGGTCCCCATCACCTCGATCTCCGGATCCGACTCCAGCAGCGCCGCCAGCGTCTGCCGCACCACAGCCGAGTCGTCCACAATCAGCACGCGAATCTTCGAGTCCCGCATCTCCGCCGTCCCCGCCGGCTAAAGCTTCCGCAGCCGTACCTCACCGTTGGTGGTCAGAAAATCGATGTGCACTCCCTGCCGCCCACCCAGACGCTGCGCAATCACCGAGTAGCCTTCCTCTTTCAGGATCTGCAGCGCCCGATCGGCGTTCATCCGGCCCACTGTCGGCCGCGCCTCGGAGTGCTCCACCTCCAGCACATCTGCCCCGCCAAACACTTTCACCTCGGTCTCGTGCCGCTTCGCCCCCAGCGCGTCCAGCTGTTTGGCCACCTCGCGAATCGCCCAGTCCACATAGCGGCGCAGCGCCGCCACGCTCATCCGCCCGCTCTCCTCCTCCGGACACCGCGGCAGCATGGGATGGCACAACGCCCCAATCCCCAGCCGCTCATTCCAGAACGTCACGCCCACACACGAGCCAAGAACCGTCCGCAGGATGGTGGGTACCTGCACCAGATGCACTTCCCCCGGCTGCACATAAATGTCCGCCACGCCTGTCGCCTCCTCATCCGCTCCCATGGTTCCTCCGGTACAGCGCCGGCCCGATCGCCGTCAGAGGAAGATGCATGTCGTGCAGAGCCTCCGAATGCCCGATGAACAGATAGCCCTGCGGCACCAGTTGCCGCGCCAGCTTCCCCAGGATCGCTTCCTGCGTGGCGCGATCGAAATAGATGATGACGTTCCGGCAGAAGATCGCGTCCGCCGGCTCGGCCAACCCGTAGTCGGCGTCCATGAAGTTCAGTCGCCGGAATTCCACCACCTGCCGCAGCTCCGGCACGACCCGCACCTGGTTCGATCCGCGCTCCCGGCTCCGCATCAGATATTTTTTGCGCAGCGCCGGGGCCACCGGCTCCACGCTCTCGGTCGTATAAATCCCCAGCTGCGCCTTCTCCAGAACCTGCGTCGAAATATCCGTGGCCCGAATCCGGAACCGGAATCCCGGATGCGTTTCCGCGTACTCGCTCAGCACCATGGCCAGCGTGTATGGCTCCTCCCCCGACGAGCAACCCGCGCTCCACACCAGCAGCGGACGTCCCTCAGCCCGCGCCGCCATCTCCGGCAGCGCCTGGCTGGCCAGAAACGTGAAATGCACCGGCTCACGAAAGAAATCCGTCTTGTTGGTGGTCACCACGTCGAGAAACGCGACGATTTCTTCCTGCCGCCCCTCCGGGGTGAACAGATACTCGCAGTAGCGGCTGTAGGAATCGACGTTGAGGCTGCGCAGCCGCCGCTTCAGCCGCGCCTCCAGCATCGTGCGCTTTTCCGGCCCCAGCCGGATGCCCGCCTCCTGATAGATAAAGGCGGACAGCCGGTTGAAGTCCCGTCCCGACAGCGTCTCGTCGTGGATACTCATGGTCCCTTCGCTCCGGCTGGTTATGCTGCCACTTCCGCCGCGCGGCCCGCTTCCGGCCCGCGCACCGCCGCCAGCTCCTCGGCCGAGAAAACCCGGTCGATGTCGAGGATCATGATGAACTGCGTGTCCCGCTTGCCCATCCCCCGGATGAAGTCCGTGCGGATCTGCATGCCGATGTGCGGGGCAGGCTGAATCTGCTCCGGCTCCAGATCGATCACCTCTTCCACCGAATCGGCCAGCGCGCCAATGATTGTCGCCTCGCCGTCCAGCTGCACTTCCACCACCACGATGCAGGTGTTGCGCGTGGTCTCTGTCTTCGACATCTCGAAGCAGAGCCGCAGGTCCACCACCGGCACTACGCTGCCCCGCAGATTGATCACTCCCGCCATAAACTCCGGTGTGCGCGGAATCGCCGTGATCGTGGTCAGGTCCAGAACCTCGCGCACCTTGGCCACGTCCGTCGCAAAGATCTCGTTTCCCAGCCGGAAGGTCAGATACTGCCGTGTCTCCGCTATCTCGCCTGTGCTCATCCCCTTGCTCCTCTCGCCTCCTGAAGACCGGACGCGGACGGCCCTCGCGCGCCGTCCCCGTCCCTTCGGCCCGTCTTCCGGGCCCGGCCGTTCGGATCAGTACCGTTCGAAGTTGCCGTCTGCTTCGTCGCGCTTGTCGCCCAGCTTCAGGCTCACGCCGCCTTTACCGGATGCCGGCTTCACTGCACGTGCTCCGGCCGCGGCCGCTTTGGGCGCGTGCGCCGCCGCCGGTACCGAAGCCACCGGCTTGCGCCGGTGCGCCGCCCCCTCTTCCTCGCCGGTCCGGAAGAACGACAACGCGCTCACCAGCTGTTCCGACTGTCCGGTCAGCTCCTCGGTCGTCGAGGCCATTTCCTCGGCGGCCGACGCGTTCTGCTGAATCACCTGCTCCAGCTGCTGCAGAGCTTTGTTGATCTGCTCCGCCCCGGTGTCCTGTTCCTTGCTGGCCGCCGTGATTTCCTGCACCAGCTCGGCCGTCCGCTGGATATCCGGCACCAGCTTGTCCAGCATTTCGCCGGATTTCTCCGAGACCCGCAGCGTCGAGCCGGACAGCTGATTGATCTCGCCGGCTGCCTTCTGGCTGCGTTCCGCCAGCTTGCGCACTTCCGCCGCCACCACCGCAAAGCCCTTGCCATGCTCCCCGGCCCGGGCCGCTTCAATGGCTGCGTTCAGCGCCAGCAGGTTGGTTTGCCGCGCGATTTCTTCGATGATCGAGATTTTGTTGGCGATCTCCTTCATGGCCGCCACCGCTTCCAGAACGCTCTTCCCACTCTCCTGCGCATCGCGCGCGCTCTTGTTGGCGATTTTGTCGGTCTGCTGCGCGTTGTCCGCGTTCTGCCGGATGTTGGACACCATCTCCTCCATGGACGACGAGGCCTCCTCGGCCGCCGCCGCCTGAGAGCTGGCGCCCTTGGACACCTGGATCGACGCAGTCGAAATGGACTGGCTCGCGGACGCCACCTCACTGGCGATCGAGCGAATCTCCGACACCGTCTGGGTCAGCCCCCCCACCATCGACGTCAGCGCCTGCATCAGTTTGTCTTCGGGCGAACGTTCCTTCAGAGTCACCGTCATGTTGCCCCCGGCAATCTGCTCGGCCGCCGCCGTGATCTCGTTCATCGCCCCGATCAGCATGTTCAGGTTGTTCTTGATGGTGTTGAAGTCCCCGTTATAGACATCGGTGATCGCCGGAGGAATGTCCCCCTTGGCGATGCGGTCCACGTACCGCGCCGAGACGTTCAGCGGCCCGATGACCGCATCCAGCAGAGAGTTCACGCCCCGGATAATCTCCGCATACGCCCCCTGCACGAGGTCCGGGTGCCCACGCTCGTCCAGCTTGCCGTCGCGCGCCGCCCCCGTCAGTCGCACCAGCATCTTCTCGAGAATCTGCAATACCTCGGCGACCTTGTTCACCGCCAGCTTCATCTTCTCGTGGTCGCCTTTGTAGGTCTGTGTGATCAGCTCATCGATCTTGCCTGCGGAAATCTGGGCCAGAATCCGATTGCCTTCGCCGATGGGCAGCAGAATGGCGTCCAGCATGGCGTTGACGCCGCGAACGATCTCCGCATACGCGCCCTGGAAATGCTCCGGCTTGCCGCGCTCGGAGAGCTGGCCTTCTTTCGAAGCATCGATCAGCCGGGCCAGCTCTTTCTGGAGGGTTTGCGTGACCAGGGCCACGTTGTTGACGGCGACCTTCATCTTTTCGTGGTCGCCCCTGTACGTCTGGGCGATCAGCTCGTCGATCTTGCCCGAGGAGATCTGCGCCAGAATCCGGTTGCCTTCGCCGATGGGCAGCAGAATGGCGTCCAGCATCTCGTTAATGCCTTCGACCATCTCGCGATAGACGCCGGTAAACTCGCCCGCCCGCCCGCGTTCCGTCAGCCGCCCCTCTTTCGATGCGTCGACCAGGCGCAGAATCTCCTGGGAAACCAGCTGCGCATCGTCCTTTCTGCGGCTGGCTTCCATTCTCTTTTCCGGAACTGCATGGCCGTTGCCGGCAAGTCCGTTCGCCTTTCGGCCCTCACTGCTGACTGTTCCTGACATTGCCTTTCCCTTTCTTTGCCTCGATCTTTGCGATCGGGCTGGTTCAAACTGTCGTTGCTGAGCCGATGCGGGGGTTCGCCCCGGTGCCGGCCCTGTCCGCTTTCTTTGCCTGCGGCAGACTGTTTCCCGAACCGGAAGGACAGGGCCGCGCGCGCCCGGTCGCGGCCGTCTTTGCCCGCACTGCCTCCTGCACCAGCCGGTGCGGGTCGAGGATCAGCGCCACCGCCCCATTGCCCAGAATCGTCGCGCCGGAAACCACCTGGACGTGCCGGTACAGCCGCCCCAGGTTGCGGATCACCGTCTGGCAATCCCCCAGCACCTGGTCCACCACCAGACCGCAACGTCCCTCGTCGCTCTCCACCACCATGATCTGTTCGCGCTCCGGCGCCGCGCTCCCCAGCGCGAAGTACTGCCGCAGCCGGATGTAGGGCACGATTTCCCCGCGCACGTTCGCCACCTGTTTCCCGTTGGACCGCTCCACTTCTTCGCGCGTCAGCTCGATGCACTCCAGCGTCGAGGCCAGGGGCAAAACGAACAGCGCCTCGCCCACCGACACCAGCAGCCCGTCGATAATGGCCAGCGTCAGCGGCAGCCGCAGCGTGACCGTGGTCCCCCCGCCCCGGCGGCTGGTCACGTCGATCGAGCCGCGCAGGCTTTCCACCCGCTGCCGCACCACGTCCATGCCCACGCCGCGCCCGGAGAGATCCGTCACCACCTGCGCCGTCGAGAATCCTGGCTGGAAAAGCAGGGAGTAGATCTCCTGCTCGCTCAGCTCTGTTTCCGCGCTGACCAGACCGCGCTCGATGGCGCGACAACGCACCGCTTCCGCGTCGATTCCGCCGCCGTCGTCCTCGACCCCGATCAGCACGCTGGCTCCGGAGTGTCGCGCCGACAGGTGAATGCGCGCCGTCTTCGGCTTGCCCGCCCGGGCCCGCGTCTCCGGCGCCTCAATCCCGTGATCCATGCTGTTGCGGATCAAATGCATCAGCGGGTCGCCCAGCGCATCCAGAACCGTCTTGTCCAGCTCGGTTTCCGCGCCCTCCACGGTCAGCTCCACATCCTTGCCCAGATCGCGCGCCAGATCGTGGACCAGCCGCCGAAACTTCTCGAATGTCCCCCGCACCGGCAGCATGCGCAGTGTCATCGAGTTCTCGCGCAGCGCCGAGATCAGCCGTTCAACCTCTTCTGAGACGGCCCGCACTTCGACATCCTCCACCCGCGCCGCCACCTCGCTCAGCCGTGCCTGCACCGTCACCAGTTCGCCCACCAGATCGACCAGCGCGTCCAGCCGCGCCGCCGGGACGCGCAGGCTGGTTTCCGCCTTGTCCGTCGCGCGCCGACCCGTCCCGCTGCGCTGTTCTTCGATCGCCTTCGCGACCACCGCCGCCGGGAGGAGATCCGTGACTGCCGCCGGGCCCGCCACCGGGTCTGCCCCCGGGCTCGCACCCTCGCGCACGGCCTCTTCCGCCGGCTCAATCGTCAGATCGCATGTGTCCTCAACGAAGATGAAGACATCGCGAATCCTGTCCACGCTCTCCGCCGTGCTCAGCGTCATCTCCCAGCGCACATAGCAGCGCACCGGGTCCAGTTCCTCCAGCGGAGGCAGCGATTCGGTCTGCGCGCGTACCTCCAGCCGGCCCATCTGCCGCAGCTCCCGCACCAGCAGCAGCGGATCGGCGCCGTTGCGCATCAGATCCGGTCCGGGCGCAAAGGCAATCCGCCAGCGGCGCTCGGGCTTGTCCTCGGGCCGCCTGTCCTGCAGCGGGTTCTCCGCGACCGGGGGGCTGCCACCATCCGGCTGCGAGCTCCGCGCCGCGTCCTTACTCGCCGGCTCTCCCGTCACCCTGCGCACGCGATCGAGAATCTTCGCGCACAGCGCCGGATCCGACGCCCCTTCGCCGGGCTGCGCCTCCACCATGGCGCGAATCTGGTCCAGCGCCGAAAGGGCCAGATCCACCAGCTCCGGCGTCACCGGCAGCCGCCCTTTGCGCACTTCGTCAAAGGCGTTTTCAAGGTTGTGCGTAAAGGCGGCCAGGTCGTCGAAGCCGAACATCGCCCCCGATCCCTTGATCGTGTGCAGCGAGCGGAAGACCCGCCCTACCAGCTCCGCGTCTCCCGGTCTCTCGTTCAGCTCCAGCAGCGATGCCTCGAGATCGACCAGGATCTCGCGCGCCTCTTCCCGGAATGCTGCCCGGAACGCCTCCGGATTATTGTTCTTTACCGTCACTGTCTTCGCCCTGGCCCTTCATGTCGCCCGCAAAAGGAACCCGTTCCCATCCCGATTCTTCGGCCGTGCGCCGCAGGCTTTCCGGCAAAACGCCGCTGCGCACCCACGCCACGCCGCGCGCCTGAGCCGCCTGCTCGGCCGCCGCCAGCAGCTGCAGCCCGGTCAGGTCGACTCGCGTAACGGCCTCCATCTCCAGCTGAACCGGCTCGCCCGGCGCCAGAGCCTCCAGCAGGCGCGCATGCAGCTCGGCCGCGCTGCCAATCTCCAGTTCGCCTTCAAGGCGCAGCGTCCGGGGCGCTGTGCTGCGATCCACTCCTGCTTCCACCGGCTCTCCTCCTGCTCTTACCGCACCAGCTTTTGCACCACCGCGATCAGCTGCTCGGCCTGGAACGGCTTCACGATCCATCCCGTCGCACCGGCCTTGCGGCCCGCCTCTTTCTTCTCCGGCTGCGATTCCGTGGTCAGCATCAGGATCGGGGTAAAGCCATACCCCGGCATCTTGCGGATCGCCGCAATCATCTCGATCCCGTCCATGTTCGGCATGTTCAGGTCGGTGATGATCAGATCGAATCGCTGGCCCTGCGCCTTCGCGCTTCCGTCGCGCCCGTCGATGGCCTCTGCCACCCCATAACCGGCGGTGCGCAGGGTGAAGCTCACCATCTGCCGCACGCTGGCCGAGTCGTCCACTGTCAGTACCTGCTTCATGGGTTCTGATTCCCTTCATCGGAGCAATTGCCGATTTCTCCACCTCTCGAAAGTCACCGGCCGCAGGCCCATTCCCAATTCCGCCCGTGCCCCCGTTCCGTCCGCTGTTCAAAACAGCTCAACGGAATTACCCGCGAAACCCGCCTGCGCCGTGGGCAACGGCCCCCCTTCGAGCGCCGCTCGCAGCACCGCGCGCTCCATCTCCGTCGTGTACTCCGATCCGAAACGCCTCTCCATCGCGTCGACCTCCCAGCCCGCGCTTCCCTCCGCCTGCCCTTCCCCGGCGCGCACTGCATCGATCTTCGCGAGCACGGGCCTCAGCTGCGACAGACATTTCTCCAGCTGCTCTCCCGCGGCTCGCACCTCGGCCACCCGCCCCTGCATCGCCCCGGCTTCGTCCTGGATCTGCTGTCCCCGGTTTTCCGCGCAGCGGGCCGCTTCCCGCAGCATGCCGAGACCGGTCCGCATCTGTTCCCGCGCCGCGCGCAGTCCCTCCTGCGCCTTCCCGGAAAACACGTCCATCGCCGACTGGTTCTGCTCTGCCAGAAGGCGGATCTCCTGCATCGCCTCCTCCGACTGCCGGGTGATCGCGCTCCAGTCCGCGGAGAGGCGTTTGATGGTGTTCGAGATCTCGAGGATCCCGTCCGCCTGCGTGCCCAGGTGGCTGGCCTCCACGATGGAGTTGAACATCAGCAGCTGCAGACGCTCCCGCACCGCGCGCGAGCGCTCCAGATGCTCGCTCACCAGCTGCATCAGCCCGGCCATACCCGACAGGGACGACTGTACCCGGGCGTTGTCCGCTGCACACTGCTCTTCCAGCTGCTCAATGCGCCGCAGCTCGGTTTCCAGCAGCCGCTCCCGCCCCAGCACCCCGCGCCCCATCTCCAGAATCTCGGCCGCGGCCAGATGCGCAATCTGCTCCAGACACCGGCGAATCTGCCCTGTCCATCCCTCCACGGTGGCCTCAATGCTGCGCACCTGGTAGCTCTGGATGGCAAGCCCCGCCGCCACTCCCGCCGCCCCGCCGCCGGCCTCGAGGTCCGCGGCGATCGCGCCCAGGGATGCGCGCACATGCTCCATCTGCTGCCGCGTGATGTCATGGGCCTGGACCGCCGCCACCACGCCCGCGATCTGCTGTGCGATCTCCGCCACGCCGTGGTGAAAACGAGCCGGCGTTTCCTTCATCTCCCCCAGGGTCTGCTCCATGTCCGTCCGGGCTCGCGTCAGAGCCTCTTCCAGCCGGGCATATTCCTCCCGCATGCGCGGCAGCTCCGCGCTCAGCATGCTCCGCGTCGCTTCAATCTCCGCGCGGCGCTCCTCTGTGTGCCGGGTCAGAGCGGCAATGCTCTCGGCCACCGCCGTCGCAAAATCGTCCAGCTCGCGCGCCAGATATTCAAAGCCCGCACCCACCTCGCCCAGCCGCGCCACTTCAATATTCGTCAGAACCCGCAGCATCTCCGTCTCGCGCACAATCGCCTTCTGCGCCCCGGTCAGCTGCGCCAGGCGCCTCAGCAGCGCAGCCTCGGCCGTCACCGTCTGCACAATCTCCGCAGTCGATTGCAAACGCTGGTGCAGAAAGCTTTGTGTCGCGGTTCCCAGCCCGTGAACATCGGCCTGCAGAGACTGCACCTCGTGGTTCTCCGCGCATCCCACAATGGCCGTCGCGCTCTCCACCATCGCCTGGGTTGCCTGCGCCATCGCCTGGAAGTCGCACGCCAGCCGGTCAATCTCCCGTTCGGACTCCTTCAGCACCTGGTCCAGCGTGCCCGCCGCCTCTCGCAGCGCGCCCGCCCCCGATGCCCTGGCCGAGCCGGTCGCAGGAATTCCCTCGCCGGGTCCTGCATCTTCATCTGTCTTCGTGGGCAGGGCGGGCTCCGGTACATCCGAAAACCCGCGTCGGCCGATCGCCCAGCGCCATCCCATCCGGCAAAGCCTCGCTCCGCCACCCGCCCATGCCGGCATACCCGCCCGGCGGGCACACACCCTGCCAAGAAATGAACTAACAAGGGGGTGGACGTTGTTTTCATCGGCAGATTGGGCGCAAACACAAGTCGTCCGCCGTGGCGAATCGCAAGGCCTTCCCACTCTGGATTCCCCGGGCTCATCGCTTCCGGCAGGATGCACACAGCCCCGCGGACCCCCGGACGCATCCATTTCTCCGTGGGGCCTTCCCACAGGTCACGGAGGAATATGCCCGTTGAGAGCAAGCCCGAAGACAAGCCCGCCGCCGTCTGCTTCCACTTCGATCTCAGGGACAACGGCCTCGAAATCTCCTGCAGCCCGGTGACCCCTGGACCGCAGCGTCCCTACAGCATTCTGGAGGGCAAGCCCCATTTCACCAATCGCGACAATTTCAAGGCGAAGGTCGTTTCGATCGGCATGAGCCCCGCCGTCGCCGAGGACGAAAGCCGCTCCTTCAACGCCACCGCCCGCCAGCTTCGTGGGCTCGGCTTCTCCATCCGCGTGAAAAAGAAGGCCGCCTGAACCCCGCGGTCGACACGCCACCGGCGCTCCCGGCCCTGTTGCTGTTCGCATTCTTCTGTCCCGCGCATGTACCATGCTGCCGGACTTCGCTCTACCGGCCCCTCCGCATCCAAACCTCGATATGAGCCTGGAGAATCTTGTGCGCGCCCACTTTCTAAACGCCGAAGAGGGTGTCGAGCCGCCCGCGCCCGCCACCACCCGCGTCACCATCGATGGCCGCTCCGTCCAGGGCCTCCTCGGCGAGCCGCTCATCGACACCATCAATCGCGAAACCGGCAAGGAGCTCGCTCAGGTCTGCTACCTCCAGGCGCTCGGTCCCATTGAGACCTGTGACACCTGCATGGTCGAGGTCAATGGCAAGCTCGTCCGCGCCTGCGGCACCCGCGTCGAGCCCCACATGACCGTCCTCACCGAGAGCTACCGAGCCCAGGCCGGCCAGCGCGAAGCCTTTGACCGCATCCTCGGCAACCACCTGCTCTACTGCACCGTCTGCGACAACAACAACGAGAACTGCACCGTCCACAACACCACCGCGCTGCTCAAAGTCGAGCACCAGTCCATCCCCTACCGCCAGAAGCCCTACGAGAAGGACGAAACCAACCCCTTCTATCGCTACGATCCCGATCAGTGCATTCTCTGCGGACGCTGCGTCGAAGCCTGCCAGAACGTCCAGGTCAACGAAACCCTCAGCATCCGGTGGGAAGATGAGCACCCGCGCGTGCTCTGGGACGGCGGTTCCACCATTGGCGAATCCTCGTGTGTCTCCTGCGGACACTGCGTGACCGTCTGCCCCTGCAATGCCCTCATGGAAAAATCCATGCTCGGCAACGCCGGCTATTTCACCAGCCTGCCCCGCGAGGCCCTCGAGCACATGATCGACACCGTCAAAGGCGTCGAGCCCGACCTTGGCTACGGTCCCATCCTCACCCTCTCCCAGGCCGAGGCCTCCATGCGCACCGCCCGCATGGAGAAGACCAAGACCGTCTGTACCTATTGCGGCGTCGGCTGCTCCTTCGACGTCTGGCACTATGATCGCGAGATCCTCAAAATCGAGCCCGCCGAGGGTCCCGCCAACGGCATCTCCACCTGCGTCAAAGGCAAGTTTGGATTCAACTTCGTCAACAGCGGTGACCGCATCACCACGCCCCTCATCCGCGAGGGCGAGAAATTCCGCGAGTGCTCCTGGGATGAAGCCCTCGACTTCATCTCCACCCGCATGCAGGCCATCAAAGCCCAGCATGGCCCCGATGCCCTCGAATTCATCGCCTCCTCGAAGTGCACCAACGAGGAGAGCTACCTGATGCAGAAGCTGGCCCGCGCCGTGATCGGAACCAACAACATCGACAATTGTTCGCGCTATTGCCAGTCGCCCGCCACCAAAGGCCTCAGCCGTACCGTCGGCTACGGCGGCGACTCCGGCTCCATCTCCGACATCGAGCGCGCCGATGTTGTCGTCATCGTCGGCGCCAACCCTGCCGAGAACCATCCGGTCCTTGCCACTCGTATCAAGCGCGCGCACAAATTGCGCGGCCAGCGCCTCATCGTCTCCGATCTGCGCAAAAATGAGATGGCCGCCCGTGCCGACATCTGGCTCCAGCCCAAACCCTCCACCGACCTCATCTGGCTCAACACCGTCGCGAAGTACATCCTCGACAACGGCTGGCACGCCCAGGAATTCATCGAGCGCCGCGTCAACAACTTCGACAAATACGCGGAAAGCCTGCAGCCCTTCACCCTCGAATTCTGCGAGCAGCGCGCCGGCATTCCCGCCGCCACGATCAAAACCGTCGCCGAAGAAATCGCCCACGCCGAAAAGGTCTGCATCCTCTGGGCCATGGGCGTTACCCAGCACTTCCACGGCTCCGACACCTCCACCGCCATCTCCAACCTCCTGCTCCTCACCGGCAATTACGGCCGCGAGGGCACCGGCGGCTACCCCCTCCGCGGGCATAACAACGTCCAGGGCTGCAGCGATTTCGGCTCCATGCCCGACAAGTTTCCCGGCTACATGGATGTCTCCGACCCCGAGGTTCGTAAGAAGTGGGAGCTCGCCTGGGGCGTTCCCCTCTCCGATCGCGACGGCATGGACAACCACGTCATGGTCGACGGCATGCACGAGGGCAAAATCAAAGCCCTCTACCTCATCGGCGAAGACATGATCAGCTCGGAGTCCAACAAGCACTACCTCGCCGCCGGCCTCGAGAAGCTGGAGCTCTTCGTCCTTCAGGAAATCTTCTTCACCCTCACCGCCCAGTATGCTGACGTCATCCTCCCCGCCACGCCCAGCTTTGAGAAGGAAGGCACCTACGTCAGCACCGAGCGCCGTATCCAGCGCCTCTATGAAGTGATGGAGCCGCTGCCTGGCGCCCGCCCCGACTGGGCCATCATTCAGGACGTCGCCAACCGCTTAGGTGCCCGCTGGAGTTACAAATCCCCCTCCGACGTTATGGATGAGTGCGCCGGCATCGCGCCGCTCTTCGCCGGCGTCACCTACGCCCGCCTCGCCGGCTACAACAGCCTGCAGTGGCCGGTGCAGGCCGATGGCGCCGATACCCCGCTGCTCTATATCGATAAGTTTCCCTTCCCGGATGGCAAAGCGAAGTTTCACCCCGTCGATTGGAACGAGCCCAGCCAGAAAGAAGACGCCGAGTACGACCTGCACCTCAACAACGGCCGCATGCTCGAACATTTCGAAGCCGGCAATATGACCTACCGCGTCCCGGGCATTGTGATGAAGGCCCCCGACACCTTCCTCGAAGTCTCTCCCGAGCTGGCCAAAGAGCGCGGCCTTGAAAGTGGGCGCTGGGTCAAGGTCAAATCCCGCGATGGCGAAATCCAGCTCCGCGTCCTCGTCACCGATCGCGTCAGCGGCAATCAGCTCTATGCGCCGCTCAATGCGAAGGAGCAGCCCATCAACACCCTCACCAGCAACAACGTCGATGTCGCAGTCCACACCCCGGCCTACAAAGAAACGCCGGTCCAAATTGAGCCCCTCCCGCTGAAGGGCCGCCCGCCGCTGCCCCACACCAACCACCGCTTCCACACCGCAACTCCGCAGAACGGCGTTGAAGTCGAGCGTAAGTGGGCTCGCTCCGACTACCGCCTTCCCGGCTCCAACCTTGTCCAGATCCAGCCCGCCGCTCGTCCCGAGCAGGCAGCCGGCAGAAAGGCCTGACCCCATGGCGAAACCCATTCAGCTCGACTTCCCCGCGCGCAATCATCAGGCGGAGCTGCAGCAGCGCCTCGCCGAGGCCCCCGCCGAGCACGCCGCCGCCATCCTCGAGTTCTACGAACTCCTCGAGGTCCTGCACCAGCAAAAGGTTCTTGCCACCCTGCGCGGCGCCGTCGCGGCCGGTGACGACCTCGTCAGTCATCTGGCCAAAGCCGCTGCCCAGCCGGAAACCATCCGCGCCATGCGCAACTTCATCGCCCTGACCAAAATCTTCGGTCAGATCGA
>DASXFH010000350.1:0-29667 GCA_036489655.1 Acidobacteriaceae bacterium
TCCTTCAGACCAGTGCCGGCTCGCGCTCCGCTGCGCGGTGCTTTGGACAGCCCCTGCCGTCCAGGTGATCCTCAAATTCCTTCCGAAATTTCTTCACGAACCCAATCGTCGGCATCGCCGCCGCATCGCCCAGGGGACAGAATGTCCGCCCCAGCATGTTCTCGGCGAGATAGCGGATATTGTCGATATCCTTGTCCACCGCGCCGCCCGCATGCAGCCGCGTCAGCGACTTTTTCAGCCAGTCCGTCCCCTCGCGGCAGGGAATGCACCAGCCGCAGCTTTCGTGCTGGTAGAACTTCATCGTCCGCAGCGCGAACTCCACCATGCAGACCGTTTCGTCCAGCACCACAACGCCGCCCGAGCCCAGCATCGATCCCGCTTTGCCCACCTGGTCGAAGTCCATACCGATGTCGATCTCTTCCGGCAGCAGCACCGGCGTCGACGATCCGCCCGGGACCACGGCCTTCAGTTTCTTTCCCCTGGGAATGCCGCCGCCCACTTCGTAGATCATTTTCTTGAGGTTGTAGCCCATGGGCAGCTCATACACGCCCGGCCGCTCCACGTGCCCACTCAGGCAAAAGAGGCGCGTGCCGCCGTTGCGCTCCGTGCCGATCTTTGCGTAGTCCGCCGCGCCAATGCGGAAGACATGCGGCACTGTCGCAATCGTCTCCGCGTTGTTGATGATCGTCGGCCCGCCATACAGCCCCACCACCGCCGGAAACGGCGGCCGAATCCGCGGCACTCCCCGCTTCCCTTCCAGAGACTCCATCAGCGCCGACTCTTCGCCCACCTCATAGGCTCCAGCGCCGGTCTGCGTCACCACATCGAGGTCGATACCGCTGCCAAAGATGTTCTTCCCCAGAAAGCCCTTTGCGTAGGCATCGGCAACAGCCTTCTCCATGATCTTCAACAGGTAGCGATACTCACCGCGCAGATAGATGAAGCCCATCCTGGCCTGAATGGCCAGCGCCGCAATGATCACGCCCTCGATCACCGAATGCGGATCGTGCTCGAAGATCAGACGGTCTTTGCAGGTCCCCGGCTCGCTCTCGTCGCCATTCACCAGAACATACTTTGGTTTCGCCGCCTGCTTCGGCACAAACGACCACTTCAGCCCCGTGGGGAAGCCTGCCCCTCCACGCCCGCGCAGGTTTGACGCCTTCATCTCTGCGATGATCCCGTCCGGGCCCAGTTCGATCGCTTTGCGCGCCGACTGGTAACCGTCGAGCTCGAGGTAACGATCAATCGAGGTCGCACCGTTGCCGAACCGGTACGAAACCAGGGGAACGCAGTCGGGATGAGTGGTCAGCGTCGCCATCTATTTCTTTCCCCCGTTCCGATCCCTGCTGCGATCTTCCGCCAGCCCCCGGGTCCGATAATCCGCCAGCACCCGGTCCATGGAATCCGGCGTCAGGTTCTCATGGAATTCGTAGTTCACCTGCGCCGCCGGCGCCCACGAGCACGCCCCGATGCATTCCACTTCTTCCAGCGAAAACATTCCGTCCGCCGTCACGCCCTTGTGCCCGACCCCCAGCCTTCGCCTGCAGTGCTCCAGAATCTCGTTGCCGCCGCGCAGCATGCAGCTGATGTTCGTGCACACCTGCACGTTGTACCGGCCGGCCGGCTTGGTGCGCAGCATCGAGTAGTAGCTGATCACATTGCGGACTTCCAGCTCGGAGATCCCAATCCTCTCAGCGACCTCCGCAATCACCGCATCGGAGAGGTAGCCGACCTCATCCTGCGCATACAGCAGCATGGGCACCAGAGCCGAGCGCTTCACCGGATACAGCGTCACCAGCTTGTCGAAGCGGCCGGCGAGCTCCGGCGAAAAAATCGTCCCTGCACTCACTGGCGTCCCTCCCTGCCGGACTGGCCCCGAGCGCGGGCCCGATCCCGTACGCGCGCCACCATGTCAATCGCCACGCTGTCCATTTCCTGAACGACCCCATCCTGCTCGATCTTTCCGTCGGGCAGCAGCACGAATCGCCCCGCGGCCTTCTCCTGCTCAGCCTCACGCAGAGTCCAGACCACCGCGCCGCTCTCCAGGGCGAACCGCATCGTGCACTCCAGCGCGCCCGCACTCAACACGACCGAACCTCCCGCCGTCCTTACATCTACCGGGTCGCCGCCATGCAGCCCCGCAACCCCCGCGTACGAGCGCAGCAGCGAGACAAAGGACACCCACAACTCCGCCCCCAGCGCCGCTTCCATAGCCACAGCGCTCACCGGTCAATCTCCCCCAGCACGATATCGATGGACCCGATGACCGCAACCACATCGGCGATCAACCGCCCCACGCACATCGTCTCCAATGCCTGCAGAGTGGCAAACGACGGGTTCCGCATGTGCACCCGGTAGGGCTTGGCGGTGCCATCGCTGACCGCGTAGTAGCCCATTTCACCGCGCGGCGACTCCACCGCCTGATAGACCTCACCGGCCGGAACCTGAAAGCCTTCTGTCACAATCTTAAAGTGATAGATGAGAGCTTCCATCTGCGTCTTCATCTTCTCGCGATCCGGCAGCACGACATGAGGCGCATCCGCTTTGATCGGCCCTTCCGGCATCCCGTCCAGCGCCTGCTGGCAGATCTTCACCGACTCGCGCATTTCCTTCAGCCGCACCAGATAGCGCGCCCACACGTCTCCGTCCTGCGAGACCGGCACCTCAAACTGGAACTTCTCGTAGCTGGTGTACGGCATGTCGCGCCGCAGATCCCAGTCCACTCCGCTGGCGCGCAGCGGCGGCCCGGTCACACCCAGGGCTATCGCATCGGCGGCGGAGAGATAGCCGACACCCTTCAAGCGATTGATGAAGATTGGATTCCCGGTCAGCAGGTTCTCGTACTCGTCGATCTTTTCCGGCAGGATCTTAATCAGCGACTGCACCGAGTCAAAGAAGTCCAGCGGCGGCTCCAGCGCCAGGCCTCCAACGCGGAAGTACGAGGTCATCATCCGCTGGCCCGAGACATGTTCGAAGATGCGCAGGATCTCTTCCCGCTCGCGGAACGTGTAGAGGAAGACGGTCAGCGCACCGATGTCCATGGCGTGCGTGCCCAGCCAGACCAGGTGCGAGTTCAGCCGCGTCAGCTCATTCAGCAGCACCCGCATCCACTGTGCCCGCGGCGGAATCTCCAGCTGCAGCAGCTTTTCAATCGCCAGGCAGTAGCACAGGTTGTTGGTCATCGGAGACAGATAGTCGATCCGATCGGTCAGCGGCACTACCTGCTGGTAGAACTTGGCCTCGCAGGTTTTCTCAATCCCCGTATGCAGGTAGCCGATGTCCGGCACCAGCTTCACCACGGTTTCTCCGTCGATCTCCAGCACCACCCGCAGAACACCATGCGTTGAAGGATGCTGCGGCCCCATGTTCAGGACCATGGTCCGATCTTTCGCGACTTCTTCCGGTCGAGGCTGGACCAGCGTCGCTGTCTCGACGAACCCCGGAATCTCCGGCATCTCGTGGCGCTCGGGCGTATCCGGCATCAGCGATAACCCTCCACGGGATAATCCTTACGGAGCGGATGGCCTTCCCACTCTTCCGGAAGCATGATGCGCCGCAGCCCCGGATGCCCGTTGAACCGCACTCCGAACAAGTCCCAGACTTCACGCTCGTAGAAATTGGCGGCGGGCCACACCGGCGTGATGCTCTCCACGGACGGGTCGATGCTCGCGACCATGGCGTGCAGCCGGACGCGCTCTTTCAGCTTGTGAGACAGAATATGGTAAGTCACCTGAAAGCGCGGCTCGGCCGGAAACCAGTCCACGCAGGTTACATCTTCCAGGAAGTTGTATCCGGCCTGCTGCAGCGTTCGGCAGGCGGCGCGGATCGAGTCGGCTGCGATCACCAGGGTCAGTTCGCCGCGATCGTACTTCGCATTTTCGATGACATCGGGGTGCGCTGCGCGCAACGCCTGGATCGCCACATTCTGCGCAAGGCCTTCGAACACCGCGTCTTTCGTCAACAATGCCTCTGCCATCAGCCTTCCAGCATCCTCTGCTCTGCTTTTGTTGCGCTGCTCCGGCTATCGGCTACTGAACTTCGCTCGCCGGTTCTTCGTTAACCGCTCTTTCGCCTGCTAGAGATCAGCCTTGTCCGCGGCCCAGTCCAGAATGCCCTTCTTCCAAACGTAAAAGATCCCGACCACCACGAAGCCGAGATAGACCACCATCTCCCAGAATCCGAACATTCGTGAAACCCCGTCCAGCTGGGGGAGACGACGGTAGATTACCGCCCAGGGAATCATGAAGACCGCTTCCACATCGAACAGGATGAACAGCATCGCCACCATGTAGAAGCGCACAGAAAAGCGCCCGCGCGCATCCCCTTCAGCAGGAATGCCGCACTCGTACGATTCCAGCTTATCTTTGATGTTCCGATGGCGCCCGATGAGCCAGGACATCGCCACCATGCCGCAGGTCATCCCGCCGGCAACGACGATCTGCAACAACAGCGGAAAATAATTCCAGATCGCGGGATAGGGCTGAGTCGTGGGAGTCTGCATGACCGTTCACCGGGGATCAGCGCCAGAGGGGGTGAACCGTGCGCTGCCTCCATTCCGACTCTATGACTGCGATTGTCAAGAGTCAAGTTACGGAGGGCCGAGCCCGCGGAGTTTCCTCCGCCAGCCTGCGCCCGAGTTGTGTCTGCTTTTCAGGCCCGTGGACCCGCCTGCCGCACGGCGTCTGCTACATCGAACCTTTTGAAGTTCTCCACAAATTTTGATGCCAGCAGGCGAGCCTGGGTGTCATATGCAGCTTTGTCCGCCCAGGCATTCCGCGGATTCAGCAGTTCCGATGGAACCCCCGGGCACGTCGCAGGAATGGACAGCCCAAACGCCGGCTCGGTCGTGAACTCCGCCTGCGCCAGACGCCCATCCAGCGCCGCATGCACCATGGCGCGAGTGTGTGCCAGGCTCATGCGCTTCCCCACTCCAAACGCGCCGCCTGTCCAGCCCGTGTTCACCAGCCAGCACTGCGCGCTGTGCTCGCGCAGCCGCCGGCCCAGCATCTCTGCGTACACGCGCGGCGCCCGCGGCAGAAAGGGCGACGCAAAACAGGTCGAGAACTCCGGCACCGGCTCGCTGCCCAGACCCGCTTCGGTCCCCGCCAGCTTGGCCGTGTAGCCGGAAAGAAAGTGATACATCGCCTGGTCCGGCGTCAGCCGCGCAATCGGCGGCAGCACTCCAAAGGCGTCCGCTGCAAGGAAGAGCACGTTCTTCGGATGCGCGCCCACGCCCGGAATCACCGCATTCGCAATAAACTCGATGGGATACGCGGCCCGCGTATTCTCGGTAAAGCGAATATCGGAGTAGTCCGGCTCCCCGGTCTTCGGATCCAGAACCACGTTCTCCAGCACCGACCCGAAGCGGATCGCGTTATAGATCTGCGGCTCTTTCTCGATCGTCAGATCGACGCACTTGGCATAGCAGCCACCTTCAAAGTTGAAGACCCCCTCCGGACTCCACCCATGCTCGTCGTCGCCAATCAGCCGCCGCTCCGGATCGGCCGACAGCGTAGTCTTCCCTGTCCCCGACAGCCCGAAGAACAGCGCCGTGTCGCCCCCCGCGCCAATGTTTGCCGAGCAGTGCATCGGAAACACATTGCGCTCCGGCAGCAGATAATTCATCACCCCGAAGATCGACTTCTTCATCTCCCCCGCATATTTCGAGCCGCCGATCAGCACGATCTTCTTCGTGAAATCCGTCAGGATGAACGTTGCCGAACGCACCCCATCCCGTTCGGGGATCGCTTCGAATTCCGGCGCCGCGATCACCGTAAACTCCGGCACATGGTGCGCCAGTTCTTCCGCCGACGGCCGTACAAACAGCTGCTTCACAAACAAAGCATGCCACGCGTATTCGCAGATCATCTGGATCGGCAGCCGATAGGCAGGGTCGGCGCCTGCCGCCAAATCCATCACAAACAAATCGCGCTCGGCCATATGGCGCAGCACCCGCTCCAGCAGCGCGTCGAACCTGTCCTGCGGAAAGGGCTGGTTCACCTTGCCCCAGTGCACCCGCTCCCGGGTGTGGTCATCCTCCACCGTGAATTTGTCCCGCGGCGAACGGCCGGTGCGCCTTCCCGTCATCGCCGCCAGAGCCCCATTAGCCGCCAGACGGCCCTCGCCGCGGGTGATCGCGGTCTCCACAAGCTGCGCCGTGGACAAGTTGCGATGGGCATGCAGCCCCTCGGTCAACCGTTGCAGATCCTGCCGTGTGACAGTCGTTCCCATTAGGAAGAAGCCTCCGGTGGGTCAGAAAGAACCCATTATTGTCCCATTGGGATGGGTCCTTGCAAAGGAGAAAAACCCTCCTCGTCCCATAGAATGCAAAGCAGCCATCCACGAGGGAATCCATGCCTACCCCATTTGAGAGCGCTCAGCTGAATCTTCAGTTGTTTGACCTGCGCCGCGAGGCCGTCCTGCGCCAGGCCCGCGCCTGGTTTACTCGCGACTTCAACCCGGAGTCCTTCGACGAACTGCAGGCGCTGAGCCGGGGCGAGCACAACCCCTGGTTCCGCATGGTGCTGGGCTATTGGGAGATGGCCGCCTCCCTGGTCACCACCGGGGCCATCGACAGCGACACTTTCCGTGCCGCCCATGGGGAAATCTTCGCGATTTTCAGTAAGATTCAGCCGTTTCTGCAGGAACTGCGCGCCGTCAGCCAGGAACCGGCGCTCTGCCGGCATATGGAAGCCGTCGTTATGGCAGAGCCTGACGCTCTCGCCATCCTGCAACGCCGCCGCGAGCGTCTCCGCGCCAGCGCCCAGGGGCGCCAGTCGTGGGACGGCCAATCAACCCGGCCCTGACCTTATACCTGCGGCTGGGCGTCATCCAGCGGGACCAGATACCGCAGGTTCCGCGTGTGCCCAACCTCATGCAGCACCGCATTCACCTGCTCCAGCACCTCTTCCACCGTCATGGTGTACATTTCCCGGCCGTTGTCGTACCCCGACTCAACCGCCTTCTTCAGATACCGCCCCGCCGCCTGGGCCGCCAGCGTATCCGTAATCACGTGGCCAGTCTGCTTCTTCTGCTCCACCCATGCCAGGCACGGCATGGCGATCCATACGGGCCGCCCGTTGACGTCGAAGCGGATGTCCACCGCATCGGCGTGGCGCGTGGCGATCGCAACTATATTCGCAATCCAGCGGCAGTGGAGGCTTTCGCCGCTCCACCGATCGGTTACGTGGAAATCTTCATACATGGCTCTTCCAGCCTAGAATACTTTGCATCCCGGCGCACGATGCCCAACGGTACCGGGTCCAACCGGGCCTCCCCGGGTCACCTTAAAAAAATTACTGCCGTAAGGGCCCCCTGGGAACAAAACTTCCCCCACTTTGTGCGTCCAATGTATGTCTGTAAGCCGACCAGCCCTTTTACCCAGGAGTTTCTCCCGTGACCCGCTCATCCTCCAACTCGAAACTCCGGCGCTTTGAAGACCGGCTCCGCCAGCAGCAACAGCTGCTGGAAAGCAGCATGCTCACCGCCGTCAAACAGGGCCGCCAGGCCGTCGCCGAGGATACCCTCGACGTCGCCGATCAGGCCGTTTTCTCCTATCAGAAAGAAATGATCTTCAGCCAGGGCACCGAGGGCCACAGCCAGCTTTCGCTCGTCCGCGTTGCCCTGGAACGCCTGCGCGAAGGCACCTTCGGCGAGTGCCTGCACTGCGGGCGGCCCATCGGAGAAAAGCGCCTCGAAGCCCTCCCCTGGACTCCCTATTGCATCGACTGTCAGGAAAAGGTCGAAAATGGCGAGATCGACGATGTGGTACGAGCCGCCTGACCCCTCCGCGTATCCGGTTGCTTCTTCAGCGCGTGATAAACTCAACGTATCTTGAGCGAAGGTGCGAGCATCCTCCGCGCCGTCGCAATTTCCCGCCCAAAGGAAATCCGGGAATTTCGTGGATACACAGACCCGTCACGCTCTGAAACAGGATAAATTCGTCGACGCCACCACCTCCGGACTGGAGTGGGTTGGGGACCACCGTGCCAACGTCATCAAGTTCTCCATCGCCGTCCTCCTGGTGATCGGGGTGATCGTGGCCGGCATCGTCGTCTACCAGCAGCGCCGCGCAGCCGCCAACCAGCTCTTCGGCCAGGCGATGGACATCTACCAGACGCCCCTGGCGCGCCCCAACCAGCCCACTGAGCCTGGCCAGAAGACCTACGCCACCGCAGCCGAGCGCGCCAAAGCCGCCTATCCCCTCTTCCAGCAGACCGCGGATCAGTATGGATGGCTGCGCGCCGGCGAGATGGCTCGCTATTTTGCCGGTATCACCGAAGTCGACCTTGGCAACACCGCCCAGGCGGCCGCCGACCTGGAGAAGGCCACCCACTCCGGCGGCAGCGATCTCGAGGCACTTGCGAAGATGGCCCTGGCTAACCTGGACGAGCAGTCCGGCAAGACCTCTCAGGCGGTGAGCCTCTTTCAGGACCTGATCCAGCACCCGACCACGACGGTGCCCAAAGTCCAGGCGCAATTCCAGCTGGCGGCCCTCTACGAGACCACCAACCCCCAGGAGGCCCGCCACCTCTACGCCGAGATCAAGGACCAGAACAAGGACACCGACTCCGCCCAGATTGCCACCCAGAAGCTGACCGCTCTGAAGTAGAAGTCTCTGGCGCCACTCCGGATTAGCCACTGCGAAGGACAACCACGGCCCGGCTCTCCCCAAATGCCGTTTTTTAAAGAATCAGGTCCGCCTGGTAGGATGGCAATCATGCACTGGAAGCAGGCGATCTATCAGTCCTACGTCTCCAGCGGCCATGTGGCTGAACGGGAAAACCTGCAGGCCCAGTTGCGCGGCCGAGTACCCTTTCTCCGCTCCCTCATCCGTCGCCTGTTTCCTCACGACAAAAATGCACGCATCCTTGATGTGGGTTGCGGCCATGGAGCCCTCGTCCATGTCCTTCGCGAGTGCGGATACCGAAATGTCGTCGGAATCGACGGCTCCCCGGAGCAGGTTGACCTGGCCGGCCGGCTGGGCATCGAGGGCGTTCAGTTCGGCGAGGCTTTTCCTTATCTGCAGGCCCTCCCGGCAGGATCTTTCGACGTCCTCTGCTTCTTCGACGTTCTCGAGCATCTGGACCGTCAGGAACTGTACGACTGGCTCGTTCAGGCTTCCCGCGTGCTCTCGCCGGCGGGCTGTTGCATCGGTCACGTTCCCAATGCCTCGGGCCTGTTTTCCATGGGCATTCGCTACGGCGACCTGACCCACGAGCTGGCCTTCACCGAATCCTCTCTTCGCCAGATCTTTCGCACCCTCGGCTTCACCCAGGTTCGCTGCTGCGAAGACCGCCCCGTCGTCCATGGGATCACGAGCCTCACCCGTCGCGTCCTTTGGGAGGCGGGTTCCCTGCCCTTTCGCATCCTCTATGCCGCTGAAACCAGCCGACTCCATGCCATTCTTTCGCAGAATCTGTCGTTTATTGCCATGAAGAGGCTGCCTGGCCCATCACTCTTGGGTAACCGGTAAGTCCGTGAACAAGATCCAACATCGCCGCATTCTTTACGTTGGCAATCTGTGCCCAGGGCAGACTTCGGAGTATCGCTTTCGGAGCCTTCGGCGACTTTGCCCCGATGTCGTTGCCTTCGACGTCTCTGTTTATCGCCCTCAAAACCGCTTCCTGGCATCTGCCAGTTTTCGTCTGCCGGTCGGCCCTTTCATCTACAGGGTGAATCGCGATCTCTTACGACTCGTGCGACAATTCCAACCCGACGTTGTCTGGCTCGAGAAACCGGTTCAGTTTACACGCGAGACACTGCTTGCCATTAAACAAACCGGAGCCCAGACCGTCTGCTACAACCAGGACAATCCTTTTGGACCCAGGAACGATCCTGGCTGGCAGCAGTTCCTGAAGGTCTTCCGCCTTTTCGACCTCCATTGCCTCTTCCGCGATGCCGATATCCCGCGCTACAAGAGCTGGGGGCTTCCATGGATCAGGACGACACTGAGCTTTGAACCAACTGTCCATTTTCCGCCGCCTTCGGACTGGACCGATGCACAACGAACGCGCAGCGTGTCCTATATTGGGAGCCCGTATGAGGAAAGACCCGCTTTCCTGGTAAGCCTTGGAGAAAGCAGGGGTATTCCTGTCGCGATTGCGGGTCCACGCTGGCGACAGTCTCTGACTCCGGAACGATACCGTCGCTTCATTACGAATGATTACCTTGTGGATTCTGCGTATCGTGAAGCGATTTGGCGTTCCCGGGTTAATCTGAGCTTTGTCACTCACTCAAATGAAGAGGACATCGGCCATAAAAGTATCGAAATTGCCGCGTGCCAGGGTTTTCTTATGGCGCTCAGAACCCCGGGCCATCAGGCCTGCTTTGAAGAGGATCGCGAAGCAATCTTCTTCTCCGACATCGACGAATGCGCCGATAAATGCCGGTTCTATCTCGACAAGCCCCAACCACGAGCAGAAATCGCGCGCCGGGGGAGAGAGCGGGCCGTGCGCTCCGGCTACGATAACGACACGCAGATCGCCCGCATCCTGAATGTTCTCGACGGTTATCAGGAAAGCAACTAGGAACTAACAAACTAATAAGGCAGGAACTGTCACCACTCGACCGGATTTGCCATGAAATGGAATGTCTCTATTAAAGGAAGGTCTTGAATGTTAAAACGGTTGCTACGGCCGGTTCATCACCGTCTTTGGGTTTTACCGAGGATGCATCGCCAATATCGCAGCTTGTCAATCGCTCAGACTTCCAACATATCTATCGCACAAACTCCTGGGGCACGAACTTAGAGCCATTCTGCTCTCGTGTCGGATCGAAAGGCGCGATCGCCGAACGGTATTGCGACTTTGTGCTTAATTTCATCCAGGATCATCGGTTACAGAGGATCGTTGAGCAGGTCATCCAAATGACAGCCATTTCGGTTGAAGAATTGGAAACTGCTCCTCATCACCTTTGAGGCAGCAGACGTAGTTGCCTTCATCCCAGGTCTCCAGTTCCCATTTCCAGCGCGGATAGAACTCAACCTGACGACCGGTAATTTTGCCGATTGCGTATCCTCTCGGTGCCAGCAGTGAGAAGACATCTTTCAAGTAGTTGCGGGCTCCAATCCACCGATGATTGTATTCGAATTGGAGGACTCGAATGGCCTTGCGATCTAACATCCGAGAGGCCCCGACCATAACTTCAAAATCGAATCCTTCCGCGTCTATCTTCAGCAGGTCAATGCGCTCAATTCTCGCGGCTTGACAGTAAAGGTCGAGAGTGGTCAACTGAACCTCCTCACTCTCTGCCGGGCGCTCATCAATTGGCCCTGCAAGGCTATTTGTTCCCAAAAACTTGCCATACACGTGCATTTGGGCAGAGCCTGCGGTTCGGGCGCATGCCCGCTGAACAAGACAAACGTCCTGATTATCTCGATACCGGGCTTGGAGCAACTTGAATGTGTCGCCACAAGGTTCGAATGCGTGAACCCGTGCCGCAATATTGGCCCGATTTGCGATCCGAAGGATCCCCCCGGTCCAGTCGCCAACATTCGCGCCGACGTCAAAAACCACAGCAGGTAGCACGGCCTTGCGCAGCGCGATGGTTTGAATCATTTTCTCGCCGTTCGATTCAAAGTCATTCCGGACATCGCCCCTGGCAGTTCGGATCAGGAAATGTGATGTACGGTACAGCGCTCTCCGGCCGGGCAATAAGCTAATCCTCCTCACAATTTCCTTAATTGCGCGCCCAGTCATTCAGTTTTCACCCGAACCGAATTATAGCAATGGCTCTCGGTATCGCCTGACAAACGAAAGCTGCGGAGTCCCGGAAAAATCGCCTTTATAATGTGACGAGCGCAGACTTCAATTCCTGTTGCACCAGCACCCTGGCTAGCGCCGATGCAACGAACGCGATCAATCTGTTATGGCAAAAGTACTTGTGATTTCCAGCGCACCGGGTAAGGCTTTTGCCCCCTGGAGGCAGGGAACCGCATTCCTGCTGCGACACAGCGCCGAGCTGGATGTCTTTGGCGAGCATACGCTCACAGAGGATCCTGATCAGGCGGACATCATCCTCTTCGCCGAAATGGGGGAGTGCGGCTTCTTTGCCGAGCGCGTTCGCGCCCATCCGTACTACCGGGAATACCCGGAAAAGTGTTTTCTCTTCGATTCCGCCGACCGCCCGTTTCCGATCCTGCCCGGCATCTACGCGTCTCTCACGAAGCAACAGTACCAGCCGGACCACACCCGCACCGGCTTTTATCTCTATGTGATCGAGAATCCGTTCATCCAGCAACGGCCTCTCACCGGCCAGGAATCGTTCCTTGCTTCGTTCATCGGCAACAGCAGGACCCACCCGGTTCGTGATCAGATTTTCGCCATCCAGCGCGGGGATTTTCTCCTCAAAGACACCGGCAGAACCAGTTACCGCATGGCCTACGAAGCGGATCCGGCACAGCGTCCGCCCTTCTGGGCGGACTATGCCGACGCCATGGCCAGCGCGCTCTTTAGTCTCTGCCCCCGGGGCGTTGGAACGGGCAGCGTTCGCCTCTTCGAATCGATGAAGATGGGCCGCCCCTGCATCATTCTCGCCGACGCATGGCAGCCCAATGCAGGAGTCGACTGGGATTCATTCTCCATCCGTATCCCCGAATCGGACGCGCCTCGAATTCCGGAGCTTCTGGAGCGCAACGCCGACCGCGCCGTGGAAATGGGCTTGTGCGCTCGCGCCGAGTGGGAAAAGTGGTTCTCTGAGAAGGTCCGCTTTCATCGCGTTGTCGAGCTGTGCCTCGACATTCAGCGATCCCGCAACCGATTCGGGCGGCTGGAGCGGTTGTATCATCTGCGTCACATTCCACTGCACCCGCGGCGCTACCTGAGCAGTAAGAAATTCCTCTATAAGAGAGACGGCAAAATCTGGTGGTAGCTTCGGAGTACGAAACAACTGAAGGACCGCCGCGGCGCTCGCCAGGTGTCAGATAGACTGAATCGGAGATGGTTCCTCCACCTAAAGGAACGGGAAGAGGAGCGCCCGCCCGGTATCGCGTTCTGCGGATTGTGCTCCTGCTCCTGATTCTTCTGGCGGGGACGGAACTCAGCCTCCGGTTTGTCCTCGGACTCGGCAATCCAGTGCTGGTTACCCCGGACGCCGCCTGCGGATACATTCTGACACCCAACCAGAACATTGAACGATTCTTCTGCCGCACGCGCACCAACCGCTATGGAATGCGCTCCGATCCCGTACAGGAACATCCCGCTCCCGGCACTCTGCGCCTTCTGTTTCTGGGAGATTCGGTGACCTATGGAACCAGTCGGGTGGATCAATCCGCTCTCTTCACCCAAATCCTGCACCGGGAACTTCCTTCCCTCGTTCACAGGCCGGTCGAAGTCCTGAATGCCTCCGCCAGCGCGTGGGCCATTGACAACGAAGTGTCCTACCTGCGGTCGCGCGGCACGTTCCATGCTGATCTTGTCCTGCTTGTGCTCAACAGCGGCGATCCCGGCCAGCCTCGATCCAGGATCGAGGACATCGGAGACGACACGACCCTGCACCACTCCACGACCGCGATCGGTGAGGTCTGGTCACGGCTCATTGCGCCGCGCTATCTGCATATCGGTCTGCGAACCGACGCCGGTGATACATCCGCCGTCGACGCTCGGGCAGTCATTCAAGCTAATCTGGCCGATCTTGACGCATTACAGCTCTTTGTTCAGAACCATCACGCGCGGCTGGCTGTCATCTATATCCCCTTTCGCAGGGAGATTCCCGGGCCTGCCTCCGAGGCGCAGCTTCTTCTCCACACCTGGTGCACTTCGCATTCTGTGCCGATCCTGGATATGACCCAGGCCGAATCCGCTTATCCGACCAAAGCCATCACGCTCGATGGGATCCACCTCAACAGGAAGGGCAATGCCGTCGTCGCTCACTCCATTGAAGAAGACTGGAAAACGATTCTCGGCTCCCAACTGATAGTGTCGCGGCAGGCCGCCGGGTCGCAGTCGTCGAACGAGCCGTGAATGCCATCAGGACAGCGATCCTGCTGGAGGAAAACGAGGAACGGTATCGCTGTTGTTCCGGCTCCCGAGGCGCCGCGCCGAACCTCTTCTCTCTCCTGAGCCGGTCACGACCCGGCTGATTCCCACCGTAAGCACGGACAGCATCCACAAAGACAGGGGAGTCTTGGTGAGCAGTACCAGCGTATTGCTCATGGTTGCCCCGCCGGAGAGAGCCGCGATGACGACCGCCACTGTGCCCCACGGCCGAGTCATATCGAACATACTGTCGTACACCACAAAAACGGCTGGCAGTACGAAAAGGGGAAACATCACAACCCCAATCCAGCCGAACGCACCAAATGCATCTGCAATGGAACTGTAGGACCAAAAACCAGGTTTGTCTTTGTCGGAACCGATGACCCCCTCGATATAGAAGGCAGATGGCATCACGGGCTTGTTCCTGTAAAGGAAGCGAGGGATGTTGCGCAGCAGGTCTGTCTTCAGAGGTCCAAATCCATAGTGGAAACCATTGGCGCAGGCTGCAATCAGGTTGCTGTCAGCCCGTATCAGCGAGAGGCGGCTTAGCACGAAGGTCCCCGGTGCGCTGTAATACTCGTCTCTTCCCGATTGCATCTGCGCGCTTAACTGGGTGAACTGAAGGGTGGACCAACTGGGCGGAGAATCCAGCAATTCCCGGCCTTTCGCAAGCCTCTGCTGAAAAGAAAGTCCTGCCATCAGCCCACGCGAATAGAGTGCAAATGGCGAAATGAGAATCTGAAACAACACCACGCAAATCGCGCCTGCAATAAAGTGCCTCTTCCTGAGCCGGTAGCCTCGCACATAGCACGCGAGAAAATAGATCGCAACCGGTTCAATGGCGCCTGTCCGCGATGTCGCAATAAACGAAAAGAATGCCAAAACCAGGGACGAGACGATCATCCCCATTCCCAGGCTGTGCCTCCCTCCGGTCCTTCGGATCCTGTCGTCAACCGCCAGAACGATCGAAAACAGAAGCAGGCCGGAAAAAGCCAGACCGATGCTGTGCCCGGTTGTGGTCTGGTCCTGGACTGTCCCGAACTCATCGATATAAAAAACCGCGCTGGCAATGACACCGACGATCAGCGAGACAAAATAGAGCAATCGCGCCTGCGAGCCGGTCATCGGTTCCCAGGGCCTGGGCAAACGCAGGCGCGCCCCGGCAAAGACGAAAACTCCCACCATCAGGCTCAGGAAGAAAACAGCGTAGACCGTGATTGTGAGATTGGGAACCAGCAGGTTATGGTCGGCGGGCTCGAAAAGAAGGACCTTCGCGAATTGCGAGATCACAATCCGCTGCGCCGCCATCCCCGCGAACATGAAGCCGCTGACCCGGCTTAGCCCTCCCAGCATGTTGTAGGTGATCCCAATGCTGCAGAGAGTAATCGCCATCATGGCGACGAAGTACAACTCCGTCCCGCTCGCCAGTTCCCCCACCGCCAGAGCCAGCACCGTCACCAGCAATACCAGCGGCGGAATCTTGAAGGCGCGCAGCACCCGGTGTTCCCGGGTCCACCGCGATTCGCCCGTATCGTCGGGCAAGCCGCCAAAGGCTCCCGCTGCGTCAGAACTCGGCAACATAGCGGATCCCATAGTCAGAGCTTCCTGCGATGCGCAATCGATCAGCCTGGATCCAGGTCACGGCAGACGGTAGATTCCCGCGGCCGACGCCGCCGTTACCACGCCGAATCCGCCGCCCGCCATCGCCCCCTTGAAACCACTTCTGGGGATGAGCAGCACGTCGTCGGACCCCAGGGCAACATCCTTTTCCTTGCCGTGCATCATTTTCTTGAGGTTCAGCTGAATCTCCACCCGCTGATCGTCCGGCAATCGACGGAAGATCACCGCCTTGGAAAGCGCGGCGGCAAAATTCAGCCCTCCGGCCATCGCGATGGCGCGCATTACCGTGATTGGAGTGTTGCTCGACAGAGGAATTGCCGACGGCGAGTGTACCTCTCCCACCACGAAGACGCTTCCCACCTTGGGCACGATCACCGTGTCTCCCGCCATCAGTGGGATATTCGTTACATCGGTGCTCTTCGGATCGGAACTCAGAATCACCGTGAGTGGATTGGGGTCGCCCGGGCGCCGCACCGTGATGTCGTGGCTGGCCAAAGCCGTTAGCCCGCCGCAGGCAGAGATCACGTCCAGCAGCCGCAGTTGTCCGAAAGCAGGAACCGGCTGGGGTTTCTGCACCTCGCCTACCACCGTGATCACCCGCGTCGGCGAATATACCATCGATACCGTGACCTGAGGGTCCACGAGGATTCCCTTATCCTTAAGCTCTTTGTCCAGATAAAGGGACGCCTCTTCGGGAGTCATCCCCGCCAGCTTAACCACTCCCAGATACGGCAGCACAACCTCTCCCTGCGCTCCGACCTTGATACCCTCGACGCTCCCCCCACCGCCCGTCGACAGGGAACTGTCCAGTGATGTGGAGGTTGTAGTCGTCAGTTCCGGAACCCCGTAAGTCGCGATTTCGATGACATCCCCCGGACTGATCCGGACCGCACCGTACTGCGCATGGAAAGCTGAGGCCGGAGCTTCGCCGGTCGGCGACGACGAAGTGACCGCCGGCCCGGCGAACTGTGCCCGCGCCGCCCCTGTCCCGAACACAGCGCACAGGAGAACGGCCGTGGCTTCGGCCCCCATCCGGAATTTTCCCAGGCGCTTCTTCATGGTCTGCTGCATCACCGCATTTTCCCCAGCTGGATCACTTGCCATAGTCGTACGTGTAATACCCCAGGTACCCGTAATATTCCGGCAACGAGGCATCCACACCGTTGAAGACGAAACCGTACACCTTCACATCGAGCTCGCCCAGAATGTCCGCCGCTCGCGCCAGCATTCGCCGCGTGCAGTACCCCTGACGAATCACCAGCACCATGCCGTCGGCCTGCGATGCCACAATTGCCGGATCCGTCACCGACAGCACCGGCGGCGTGTCGAAAACCACATAGTCATAGCGCGCCCGCAGCTCGCGCACCAGCTCGGTCATCGCATCGGAGGCCAGCAGGTCCGCCGGCAGCGGCGGCACTGTCCCCGACGGAATAACATCCAGCGTACTCAGCGTTTCATGGGTCTGGATCACCTCGTCCAGCGAGTAATAACCGGTCAGCACCTCCGACAATCCCTTGCCACCCTCCAGACGCAACCGCTTGTACACGGATGGCCGGCGCATATCCGTGTCCACCAGAGCTACCTTCTTGCCGCTCTGGGCCAGGACCGCAGCCATATTGATGGCGACCGTGGACTTCCCTTCTGCCGGCTGACAACTGGTCACCGCAATCAGCTTCGATTCCCGCGAGGTCGTGGACAGCCGCATCGAGGTGCGCAGAGCCCGGAATGACTCGGAAAACGGCGAACGGGGATCCCGCAGCAGTTCCGGACCCGCCACCCATTCCAGATCGTTGCTCTTGTTCTTCCAGTGGCTCTGCGGAATCATCGCCAGCGACGGCAGCCCCAGAATCTCCTGGATCTCATGCGCATCCCGCAGACGCGTATCCATCTTCTCCAGCAGCAGGGCCAGCGTCAGTCCCCCCAGGGCCCCAAACAGCAGCCCGATGATCCCCAGTCTTTTCGCGCTCATGCTCGAGGGCTGCACCGGCAGCGAGGCAAGATCGACCACGCTGATGTCCGCCGCGTCCAGCCCGGCATCCACCGCCGCCTCGCGCAGCCGCGCCACTATGCTCTCGTACATGTGCCGGTTCGAGTCGTACTCCTGACTCAGAAGCATGTACTGGACCAGATCGTTTCGCTGGCCGAACAGCTCCTGAATCTTGTCGTTCATCATGCCCCGGGCCTGGGTCTCGGCCGTCTCGGCAAGGTTGTACGCGTCCTTGGCCTCGGCCAGAACCCGCGCCTCCTGCTTTCCAATCTCGTTCGTCAGCGCGGCGGCCTGTGCCTTCAGCTGCTTCACCTGCGGATAATTCGGTCCGTAAACCGGCTGCAGCCTGGCCAGATCCGCGTACACCACCGCCCGCTGCGCGCGCAGGCTCGACAACAGCGATGGCGTCTCGCCGCCCACCGCCGTCGCACTATCCTGAATCTGATCCGAAGGCACGGACTGCAAAATGCGGTACCGCGCCTCCGCCAGAACCTTTTGTTCCGTCGCGTCGGAGACGCCCTTCTGCAGGTTCGAAATCTCCTGCACCATCAGGTTGTGCTCCGGGTCCAGGGCCATAACCCCCAGCTTGCGCTGCAGGTCCACCATCTGGTTCTGGGAGCTCTGCACAATCGTTCGCAGATCGTCCATCTGCGAGGTCAGCCATTTTGAAACCTGCTGGGTGGAGTTGTAGTGCGTCGTGAAATTATTCTCGATGAACTCATTCTCCAGAGCGTTCACGATCTCCGCAGCCAGTTCCGGCGAGCTGCTGGTGTACGAGATCGTCATCATCTGCGTCCGCGGCACCCGGTTCACCCCCAGGTGCCCGCGCAGATTCCTCACGATTGCGTTGCGCACATAGGGATTGTTCAGATCGCCATGGTAAAGGGGAACCGTCCGGTGCTCGAAAAACGAGGTGCGAACCGAAACCGTCCTGGCGCCCCCCAGAAACGTGAGATCATCCTGCAGCTTCAGCGTCTGGGCCACTTTGGTCAGCAGCTTCTCGCTTTGCAAAATGCGGATGTCGCTCTCGATAATGGTGTCCAGGGTCCCATCCCCGGAGCCCATATCCGCCGAAAGCGACTGCTTCAGCTCCGAGGCTGATCCCGGCTGGATCTGCACCTCTCCCGTTGCCGTATAGCTCTTGCCCCGCATCAGGCCCCACGTCACGGCCAGCACGGCTACGCCCAACGTCATGGCAATCAAAAGAATCCGTCTCTTGCGGATCACCAGCCAAAGGTCGTGAAGCGAAATTTCCTTCGTCTCCGGAGCTGCGGAGACGATCTTTCCGCGAATGGTGGGTTGCACCTAACCTCTCACTGTTCAGGACTCCCTCACCGGAGTCCGGGGCTCGACGTGCATAGCGTTCGGGCTTCCGCGAAGGGACGGCTTGCGCCGTTTCGAACCGGGTGGGTATTCTCCGCGCACTCCACACGGGCCGGCGGACGGTGCGCATCGCGAATACTGCCCCTGGGAATGCTTTGCTGACGCGTATGCCAAGTCTAACGCCCTGGTTTCACAGGGTCAAACGGAAACCCCGGAGCGTCTCCATCCCGGCAACAGCTTCAATCAAATCACTTTCCTATGCCCGCACGTCCGAGCACGCCTTCCAAACCGTCGTACGTCCCGTACGGATCAGCTCCGGTATGCCCGCAGCGGGTTGCGGCTGCGCAAAGAAAAACCCCTGCATCACATCGCACCCCAGCCGCACCAGCGTTTCCGCCTGCTCCTCGCGCTCCACCCCTTCGGCCACCACCTGCAGATCCAGGCTGTGCGCCAGCGACAAAATCGCCTGCACCAGCGCGCTGGTTCCCTCCGGCTCGCTCACCCGTTCAATAAACGTCCTGTCGATCTTCAGCGTCTGTATAGGAAGCTGGTGCAGATGCTGCAGCGACGAATACCCGGTGCCAAAATCGTCCACCGAGAACTGCACCCCCAGCTCCGCAAGGTCCCGCATCTGCCGCGCCACGTCCTCGAGATTCCGCATCACCGTCGTCTCCGTCATCTCGATCTCCAGCAGCTCAGGATCCGTCCCCACCTCGGCGAGCACCTGGCGCACCTGCCGCGAGAAATCCATCCGCATGAACTGCAGCGGCGATACGTTAATGGCGATCCGCACCTTCAGCCCCTGCCTCTGCCACTCGTCGCTCTGCCGGCACACCTCCCGCAGTACCCAGTTCCCCATCGGCACAATCAGCCCGCTCTCCTCGGCAATAGGGATGAACCGCTCCGGGCTCACCATCCCATACCGCGGATGCCGCAGCCGCATCAGCGCCTCCAGTCCCCGGAAGCTCCCGTCCGCTCCGTACTCCGGCTGGTAGTACATCTCGAATCCACCTTCTTTCAGCGCCCGCCGCATGTACAGCTCCAGCTCATTCGCCTCCGCCGTCGATTCGCTGATCTCCTCCGATACCAGAACGTAGTGGTTCCCTCCCGACCGCTTTACCCGATACATGGCCGCATCGGCATTCCGCCACAGCGCCGGCGCGTCCGCCCCATGATCCGGATAGATCGCGATCCCGATGCTGCCCGACACATCGATCGGATACTGCTCGGCCACCAGCGGCTTGCGCAGCGCCGCCAGCAAATCCTCCGCCACCCGCTCCGCGTCCGATGCCGACACCAGATCCCCGACCACCACCGTGAACTCTTCGCCCCCGGACCGGGCCACCGTATCCTCGCCGCGCAGCCGGCTCCGCAGCCGCTCGGCCACCTGCTTCAGGCAGAGGTCGCCGATCGCGTGCCCATAGGTATCGTTGATCTGCTTGAATCGGTCCAGATCGATGCAGATCACCGCCGCCTTCCGCCCGCGCCGCGCCGCCGAGGCCAGCGCCTGCTCCATCCGGTCCAGCAGCAGCGCCCGGTTCGGCAGGCCCGTCAGCATGTCGTGATGTGCCTGGTGCAGCAGCCGCGTGTGCAGCTGCTGCCGTTCCGTTACATCCTGAACCAGCGAAAACCGCGCCCGCGCCCCTTCGAACCGGATGCTGTGCGACGACACCTCCGCCTGGATCCGCTCTCCATTGCGCAGAATGTGCGTCCACGGCCCGGTCACCATCACCGTCTCCGATTGCGCCTGCTGCGCCACGGCATCTTCCATGGCCGCCACTTCCTCCGGCGGCCGGATGTCCCGCAGCGTCATCTTCCGGAACTCTTCCGCGCTGTATCCGTATCGCGCCACCGCCGCGTCGTTGACGGCCAGGAACCGGAGCGTCTCCACCCCAAAAATCCACATCGGGTGCGGATTGTTCTCGAACAGCACCCGGTATTCCTCGCTGGTCCGATCCGCCTGCCGCTTCTGCTCCTCCAGCAGCGTCAGAATCATCCCGAATGCGACGAAGTACTTCGGCACGTTCCATAGCTCGCCGATCACTGTCAGCTGCGGCACCAGCCGCTCCAGCAGCAGCGCACACGGAAATACCGCGCCCCAGGCCGTCAGCCCCAGCACCGCCGCCAGCACTCCTGCCGACGCCCGCCGGAAGTCCTCCCAATACAGAACCGCATTCAGAAAGAAGATCTCCGAAAGGACTGGATAAATGCTGTTGTCGGCCCGGCCGTGCAGCACCTCGAATACCAGCCATCCCGTCGCCATCCCCAGGATCGCCGTGCCCCACCACCGCGCCCGTTGTCCCCGCGGTCCCGCCCCCGAAGAGGTTCGCCGCTGCCGCCCCATTCGGAACGTCACCGCTCCAAACGACAACTGAACCGCCAACCCGGCGCCCAGCAGCACCGGCACAGTCGGAGCCGCCCACAGCGACACCATCAGGACATAGCCCACCGGAGGCACGCTCAGCAGCAGCGCCGGAATCGCAAACCGCCGCCCCCGCTCCCACACCAGCGCCGACGACAGCGCAAACGACGCCCCGCACAGAACCAGAGCGCTCTCCGCAGCGGCCAGCACAAGATTCTGCCCCATCGCGTCTGCCGGGACCCGCAGCAAAAATCCGAAGTGCACCAGAATGAACAGCCAACCCAGCAGCCAGAACCGGATTCGCACGGTGGCATGCCCCCGGTAGATCGATCCAAACAGAAGGACCAGGAGGCCGATAATGAGGAGGTCCAGAAGGATGTTCTGCATGGCCGGCAGGGAGCTTCCAGCTGCGACGCCCAACGGCCTGGATGTCAAATGCCGTCTGAGCCTGTCGCAGTAAGTTAAAGGGGACAGCTTGGGCCAGTTTACCCTTCCCCTCCACCCCTCGAACATCCCACTTTCGATATTTCTCCCCCGGCAACACCACCGGGTGCCCCATCCTTGTCGCGCTTTTCGCGACAGGGTGGGAGGCCAGATTTCACTTGTCATCCTGAGCGCAGCGAAGGACCCTGTGTTCCTTCACCCGGCTCCACCACCGGGTGCCCCATCCTTGTCGCGCTTTTCGGGACAGGGTGGGAGGCCAGATTTCAGTTGTCATCCTGAGCGCAGCGAAGGACCTTGTGTTCCTTCACCCGGCTCCCACCGACCCAGGTGCCCCATCCTCGTCGCGCTTTTCCCGACAGGGTGGGAGGCCAGATTTCAGTTGTCATCCTGAGCGCAGCGAAGGACCCTGTGTTCCTTCACCCGGCTCCCACCGTCGGGTGCCCCATCCTTGTCGCGCTTTTGCGACAGGGTGGGAAGCCAGATTTCACTTGTCATCCTGAGCGCAGCGAAGGACCTTGTGTTCCTTCACCCGGCAACGCCACCGGGTGCCCCATCCTTGTCGCGCTTTTCGCGACAGGGTGGGAAGCCGCGCCCCCAACCAGGCACCATGGCCCCGGACGCTCAACGCGATCCCCTCGCCTAAAGAAGTCGTGCCCTGGCCCGCGTGGATTCCCCCCGCCGTTTGCTACCCTTCCCCCATGCCCGCGGCCCGCTCTCTCCGCGCCCATCTCCTCCTGCTGGCCACCGTCTGTGTCTGGGGAGCCACCTTCGTCGTCGTCAAAAACGCCCTCTCTGACGCCTCTCCTCTGCTCTTCAACCTCGTCCGCATGTGCCTCGCCTTCCTCTGCCTGGCCGTCTTTTACCGCGGCCACTTCGGCCGCATGAGCCGCAAATCGCTCCTCGCCGGCGCCACCGTGGGCTTCTGCCTCGCCATGGGCTACCAGTTCCAGACCTCCGGCCTCCGTCTCACCACCCCCTCCCGCTCCGCCTTCATCACCGGAATGGTCGTCGTCCTGGTTCCCTTCCTGGCCGTCATCCCCGGATTGCGTCCACCCGGCGCCCATCGCCCCCGCTGGAACGCCTGGTGTGGCGCCTCCCTCGGCTTCATCGGTATCGTCCTGCTCACCACACCCCCCGGTACTCTGTTCGCCTTCCGCGCCATCGGCCTCGGCGACCTCCTCACCTTCGGCTGTGCCCTTGGATTCTCCCTCCACGTTATCGCCCTCGCTCACCTCTCGCCGCGCATCCCCTTCGAGCAGCTCGCCGTCCTCCAGGTCGGATTCTGCACCCTCTTCATGGCCGCCAGCCTTCCCCTCCTCGAACACCCCTGGATTCACTGGACCCCCCGCCTCGTCCTGGCTCTGCTCATTACCGCCGTTCTCGCTACCGCAGCCGCCTTCACCATCCAGTCCTGGGCACAGCGTTATCTCCCCGCCACCCACACCGCGCTCATCCTCGCCCTCGAGCCCGTCTTTGCCTGGATCACCGCCTTCCTTGTCCTCGGCGAACGCCTCGGCCGCCGCGGCTCCGCCGGCGCTCTGCTCATCCTCGGCGGCATCGCTCTCACTGAAATTCTCCCCGCGGACGTGCAACCAACCGCCCACGAAGGCGTCCCAATCAACTGAGCTCGACGGCTCCAGTCCGCTTCCGAAACCCGCCACCCCTCCCTGCGTCTAATGCTCAATGCTTGTTCCGCCAGCCAACTCAATCCACTCATTCCGCTCGCTCTATACTGGAAGCTGGTTCCTGGTCCACCCACCAACCCCTAAGAACTACGAGGTACGATTCCAATGAAATCTTTTCTGGGGCGGTTTCGCTATAACCGTCTGGCTTCGACGTTCACGGTCCTGATCACTCTCTCCGCTGCGATTCTCATCGGCTCGGCCGTCGCGCATCAGGTCCGTGGCCAGGAATCACAGGTGAACAGTTCCGATGCGACGCCCCTGAAGATTCCGGCGCCAAAGGAGCTTTCCACCGATTTCACCAAAATCGCCAAAGAAGTCGGCCCCGCAGTCGTCAATATCAATACGCAGATCCTGCCCAAGCAGCAGGGCCGCCGCGGCCCCCACGGCATGCAGCCCTTCGGCTCGCCCAATCAGCAGCCCCCCGATGACGGCAACGGCGATGACAACGGCGATCAGGATCAGGGTCCCCAGGGCGGCGATCAGGGACAGGGACAGGGCCAGGGCGGCCTCCAGGATTTCTTCAACCGCTTCTTCGGTATGGGCCCCGGCATGGGCGGCCAGGACGAGGGCGGCCAGGAGCGCGAGTCCCTCGGTTCCGGCTTCATCGTCGATTCCCGCGGCTACATCGTCACCAATAACCACGTCGTCGAAAAAGCCGACCGCATCTTCGTCAAGCTGGCCAGCGACCCCGAAGGCAACCAGGGCCGCCCCGCCAAAGTCGTTGGCGTCGATAAAGCCACCGACCTGGCCGTCATCAAGATCCAGACCGACTCGCCCCTGCCCACAGTGAAAATGGGCAACTCCGACGGCGTCGAAGTCGGCGACTGGGTCGAGGCCATCGGCGAGCCCTTCGGCCTCGCCAAAACCGTCACCGCCGGCATCATCTCCAGCAAGAACCGCACCGTCCAGCCCGGCACCGAAGGCGAGTTCCAGCACTTCCTGCAGACCGACGCCGCCATCAACCCCGGCAACTCCGGCGGCCCTCTCCTTGACATGGCCGGTGAGGTCATCGGCGTCAACACCGCCATCTTCACCCAGTCGGCCGGCAATGAAGGCATTGGTTTTGCCATGCCCTCCAACACCGTCATCGACGTCTATAACCAGCTCATCGGGCCCGAGCACAAGGTCGTCCGCGGCAGCATCGGCATCAGCTTCCAGCCCAATCTGCCCAGCGCCGTCGCCCGCGTCTATGGATTCAAATCCGGCGTCATCGTCAGTCAGGTCGGAACCGGACAGCCCGCCGCCAAAGCCGGCCTCAAAGTCGGTGACATCATCATCACCATCAACGGCAAGCCCGTAAAGGACGGCGACGACCTGGTCGCCCAAATCTCCTCCTATAAACCCGGAACCACCATCGACATCGGCTATCTGCGCGAAGGCAAGGAAATGCACGCCAATGTCACCGTCGGCGATCGCGAAAAGGTCATCGCCGCCATGAATGCCCAGGCGGGCGGTAATGAAAACGAGGGTGGTCCCAACAGCCCCACTCCCTCTCCCGCCAAACTCGGCATCACCGTGCAGGATCTGCCCCAGGGCGCTCCGGCCGGCCTCCACGGCGTACTCGTTGAGTCCGTCAAGCCTGGCTCCTTCGCCGACGAAATCGGCGTCAGCCAGTTCCAGGGCTGGGTTATCACCTCCGTGAACCGCCACCCCGTCCACAACGTCCAGGAGTTCCAGACGATCGTGGCCGGTTTGCATTCCGGCGATGACGTGGTCTTCAATGTGGTCGACCCGCGTCATCCCAATGCCGGCAACGAATTGCTGGGCGGCACACTAAGGTAACCCTGCATCCCACTTCCTCAATCGGGCTTCCCACGAAAGTTTGGGAAGCCCCCTGGGTTTTTGTTGAATTTCAAGGGCACCAGCGGTAGTCTGCTCGAATCGACCGCCGATCCTTCCTCTATTGGAGTTGTCCGCATGCTGTCTCTCCGGACCTGCCAGGTTCTATTCCTCGGCATATCCCTGCTCGCCACGCCCGCCTTCGCCGCCCGCACCCACCATGCGGCCTCATCCCACCACACGCGCAGCCATCACCACCGTCGCCATCAGCATGAAATCAAAGGCCAGCGCGCCATTCAGCCCGAGCGCGCGCGCGAAATCCAGGCTGCCCTCATCCGCGAGCACTATCTGACTCCGCCCGCCTCCGGCGCGTGGGACTCCACCACCGAAGCCGCCATGCAGAAATACCAGTCCGATCACGGCTGGCAAACCAGGCTCACCCCGGACTCCCGCGCCCTTATCAAGCTCGGTCTGGGTCCGAAGAACGACGCCATCCAGCCCGCCAGCGCCCCGGCGTCCGCTCCCGTCGCTGATTCAACCGACACCTCTGCCAGAGACTCAGACAGCGGCTCCGCTAACACACGCCCGGCCAACAATACCCTGGCCGACGCCCACGCCCTCTCGAACTAACCTCGCCCCGGCCTTCGATCTCCAGGGCTCCCTCCGGGGAGCCCTGCACGATTTCCGCCTGTCCCCTTCACAACCCAGACGCGCCCGTCGTTCTGCAGACCGCGCACCCTTCACGCTCGCGGCACCCATCCTCCATGCTCGAGAGTTGGCCGCTCTCCCCTCTGCGGAAGCAGCATCAAAAGCGCGCTTTCCACACCCACGAATCGGCTGCGCCTGATATTCGGCCCCCCGTCCCCTATTCCCGGTCGAAGACCATCACATCCGGCTTCTCCCGCCCCGGCACATGAACCGTCACGGTCAGGACTCTGCCGTCCGGAGACACCTCGATCTGCTGCGTGTACAAAACCTTGCCGTTGACCTTGTCCACGCGCTCCACCGCGCGTTCGCTGATCCGTCTCCCCGACGAAACATACCCCGCCGGCGCGCTGCCCCCCGAGCCAGGATAATCCTTGCCATCAAAATGGAGGCTCTGCACCACCTGCCCGCCCGCATTCACAAACGTGAGCCCATCGCCCTCAAACGCCCGCACCTCCACTTCGACTTTGGAGTGGACGTCTTCGGTCGTGCTCTCCCACGTCCCCGCAAAGGTGGGCTTCCCCCCAACCATGGCCGCCCCCGCGATGCGCTGATAGATGTAATGCAGTTTCGTGGTGCTGCCGTTGTCGTGATAGCCCGTGAAGTCATCCGTCAGCGTCCTGCCGTCCGGCGACAGCTCCCACAATCCAACGAGCTGGATGTGTCCGTCTTTCTTGCGCACTCCTTTCCAGTGGCGCCCATCCCGGACCGTAACCGACATCGTCGTGCCGTAAAGCCCCGGCTGGTCCGTCCCATCGGTCACGATCGTTTCGACATTGTCACCGGAAAAATTGAAGCTGTATCGGTTCGCTCCCGCCGCTTCGACCTTCATCTGGTCGATCAATTGGCTGTGCCCCGGGTCAAGCTTCCACATGCCCACGAATGCACTCACCGAATCCGCCGCTGTGGCCGGTAAAGCAGCCGCCATCAAAGGAACGACAAACAGAAGCTGCAGCCTGCGCAGAATCATCCCTGACTCCTTCTGCCTTTGACTTGACTCCTGGCCCTCTACTCGTCCCGCAACAGAATCATCGGATCCACCCCGAGCGCCCGCTGCGCCGGAATCCACGCGGCGATCAACCCCACCGCCAGCATGGTCAGCACCACTCCGCACAGCACCCACGGATCTCTGGGCGTCGCCTGGTACACGATCGACGCCAGAACCTTCGTCGCCAGCACCCCCAGAACCATCCCGGCCCCCGAGCCGATCAGCAGCAGCCGGAACGCCCGCCCCAGAGCCGCCCCCAGCACCTTGCGCTGATCCGCGCCCAGCGCCACGCGGATTCCCAGCTCCCGCATCCGCCGGCTCACCACATACGAGGCCATCCCGAAGATGCCCGTCACCGCCAGCATCGCGCCCAGCAGCCCCAGCACCCCCAGAGCCACCGTCGCCACCCGCGACGGGAAGAGCACCCAGCTCAGCTCGCTGTCCCAGGTCTCAATCTTCACCGGCAACCCCGGATTCAGACCCTGGAGTTTCTCCCGCAGCGCCGCTGCCGTCTCTTCCGCATCCCTCCGCGAACGCACGATCAGCCACACGTTCCCCGATGGCTGCTGCAGGAAGGAGTAGAACATCGCGGGCTGCTGTTCTTCAGTGAGGGATGTGTACTTCCCGTCCTCCACCACGCCCACCACCTGCACCCGTTTTCCGTCCCAGATCTTGTAATCGCTGCCCAGAGCCTTCTCCACCGACCCAAAGATCTTCCGCGCAAACTCGCGATTGACGACCGCTACAAAGGGCGCATCCTTCGCATCGTGCAGCGTAAACGTCCTCCCGGCCAGGAGGCTGGTCCCCGCCGCCTGGAAGTAATCCGGTGAGACGTCGAACTGCTGTGCATCGGCGCGGCAGTTTGTGGACCGGAAATCCGTATCGCTGTCGTGGTAGACGCACGAGTCGTTGCCCCCCACGCTCAGCGGCAGCCGGTCGGCGTAAGCCGCTGCCGTCACTCCCGGAATCCCCGCAACCGCGGTCACCATCTTCTCCTCGGCCAGCTGCTTCTGCTCGTCGGTGGTCATTCCCGCCATGCTGAGATCGGCGTGCGCCAGCAGAGTGTTCTGCGGCTCAAACCCGAAAGAGCTGTGCAGCGACTTCAGCAGCCCCCGCACCGCCACCAAAGACGCCGTCACCAGCACCGCGCAAATGGCGATCTGCAGCGCCAGCAACAGGTCGCGCGCGCTGAATCGCCGCATGCTGCCCGCCCCCGTCGAGCCCGACCGAATAATCTGCCAGGGATCGGAGCGCAGCACCTGGCGCACCGGCACCATGCCGAACAGCAACCCGCTGCCCAGCGCCAGCACCAGCGCCACCCCATACACCGTCGCATCCGGATTCACCGGCACGTTGATGGGAATCCCCGGGATCGGATTCCACGACGTCAGCCAGCGCAGGATCCCCATGCCGCCGAACATGCCCAGCGTGCCTCCGATCAGCGACACCAGGACCGCCTCGGTCAGCAGCTGGCGCACGATCAGGCTGCGTCGCGAGCCCAGCGCCACGCGCACCGCGATCTCCCGCGAGCGATCCGCCGCCCGCGCCGCAAACAAACTGCCCAGGTTCGCGCACGCCGCCAGCAGAATCAGCCCCGCCAGAAGCATCAGCCCCAGCATGAACGCGCGCGCCGGACGCCCCAGATAATCGCCCACCAGCCCCGGACGCGCAAGACTGAATTCCAGCCCTGTATCGTCCTTCGGATATTCCTTCCCCAGCGCCTTCCCGATCGTGTTCAGATCCGCTATCGCCTGCTCCGGCGTCACGCCCGGCTTCAGGTGGCCGGCCACCCAGGTAAAATGCGGCCCCCGCTCGTGCAGCGGATTCCACCCCGTCGAGATCTGCGGAAAATCCACAATCGGTATAAAAAAGGCCGGCGCAAAAAACAGCTCGGTCCCCCGAAATCCCGGCGGCGTCACCCCTGCAATCGTGTATGGATGGTGATTCACCTGCACCGTCCGCCCCACCGCCGAGGGATCCCCCTGGAACTGGCTCTTCCAGAAGTCGTACGTCAGCACGATCACCGGCATGCTGTTGTCGCCGTGCTCATCGGAGGCGTGGAAGAGATGCCCCAGATACGGCTGGACGCCGATCGTATCGAAGTAATTGCCCCCCACCAGATACGGCCATACTGCCTGCGGATTGCCTCCGCCCGTATCCAGCCCCACCGCTCCCTGGATGTCGTACGTCGTCATCGACTCGAAGCTGTGATTGCGCTCCCGCAGATCCACGTAGTCCGGATACGACTGCGCCGGCGACGGCTCCACCCCCTGCCACACCCGCTGCACCATATACAGGCTCTCGGAGTGCGGCACGTTCAGCGGATGCAGCACCACCGCGTTCAGCACGCTGAACACGATCGCATTGGCGCCAATGCCCAGCGCCAGGGTCAGAATTGCCGTAATCGCAAATCCCGGAGACTTCCGCAACTGCCGCACTGCTACCCTTAGGTCCGTGAGCATGAGCGCCTCTTTCCCCCCGTACGGTTCTCCCGCCCCGGTCGTTCCCGCCCCGGATCCACCGCGGTCCCAGGATTCCGGAAGTGCTTGTGCATATCGGTTGCCAGTCCCCAATTACCCGATCCGAAACAAAACACTCCCCCTCTGGATCTCACCCCCGCATCGCTCTGTCCGCAAATGGGGGCTTCTGTTCAGAATCGGACACGCCCCCACAGGCGCTCCCCTCCGTGCCTCGTACAACGGTGGGTACGCTCCCATTCCCAAACGAGTCGCAAACCCTGCGCTTCCTCTCCTTCTGCTCTTCTCGGCAGTCTTTCCGGTTCTTGCCCAAAGCAACAG
>DASXFH010000096.1:0-1631 GCA_036489655.1 Acidobacteriaceae bacterium
AGCCCGTGGCGCGCCGCGCGTGTGGGCAGCACGCAGTCCATCATGTCCACGCCCATCTTTGCGTACTCCACGATCTCATCCGGATAGCCCACGCCCATCACATAGCGCGGCTTGTCAGCGGGCAGCACGGAAAGCGTCTCTGCGATGATCTCGCGCGTCAACTCGCGCGGCTCGCCCACGCTCAGGCCGCCAATGGCGTAGCCGGGGAAGTCCATCTCCACCAGCCGCTCCGCCGATTCACGTCGCAGCTCCGGATACATTCCCCCCTGCACGATGCCAAACAGGGACTGTGTGCGGCCGCCGAACTCGCCACGACGGTCATTTTGGAACCATGGCACCTCATGCTTGTGCGCTTCGAAGTATTCTTTGCTGCGCGCCGCCCACGCCAGTGTCAGATCCAGCGAGCGCCGAGCCCGCTGACGATCCGCCGGATACTCGGTGCACTCGTCGAAGACCATCAGGATATCCGCGCCCAGCGCGATCTGGATCTCGATCGAGCGCTCCGGCGTGAACAGGTGTGTCGAGCCGTCCAGATGCGAGCGGAACTCGACGCCCTCCGCCGTCACCTTGCGCAGTTCATTCAGGCTGAAGACCTGGAAGCCGCCGGAGTCCGTCAGCAATCCGCGCGGCCAGCTCATGAAGCGATGCAACCCGCCCATCCGCCGCACTACGTTATGGCCAGGCCGCAGATACAGGTGATACGTGTTGCCCAGAATGATCTGCGCGCCCAGCGCCTCCAGCAGATGCTGCGGCACCGCCTTCACTGAGCCCGCCGTGCCTACCGGCATGAAGACCGGCGTCTGCACCTGCCGATGCGGCAGGTCCATTACGGCGCGGCGGCCGGCACCGGCAGTCGCCATGATTTCAAAGGCAAGACTCACTCGCTGATTTTAGCGACAGAATTCGTTTCTGGCGGCAAATCCGCCAACAGTTCCGAGATTGTACGTCCCCGCACCGGATGCAACCACTTCGGTGCAATCTCCGCCAGGGGCGCCAGGACAAAGCGCCGCTCGTGCATCGCGGGATGCGGCAAAGTCAGTGCCGGATCGTCCAGCACCAATTCGTCCGCAGGCTCTCCAAGCCTGGTCCGGTTCCTGGTCCGGTTATAGAGCAGCAAATCCAGATCGAGCGTGCGCGGCCCCTTCGGCGGACCTGCGGCGCGGTCGCGGCCAAAGCTGAGCTCGATGCCAAGCAGCACATCCAGCAATGGCAGCGGCGCAAGCTCTGTCTCCAGCAGCACAGCGGCGTTTACGAATGCCGGCTGGTTCACGTAGCCTACCGGCGCGGTACGGTAGAAGCCCGAGCATGCCGTGACCCTACCGTAAGCTCCAAGCCGCTCGATCGCAGCAGCAACCGTCTCCTCCGGCAGACCCACAGCCGACGGAAGATTCGCGCCAAGTCCGATGGCAGCAATGGGCACTTCCTTATTATGCGGCGGTGATCCATAGTCAGACTCTCTCAGTCAGACGATGGATTCATCGCAACCGCGAAATCGGGTGCCCAATCTCTGTGTTGCGGTAACGAACTCAGCAAGTCGCCACAACACTGGACATGAGCGACCAAAGGAAGCGAAGCCAGGAATCGCGCCAAAGGCGCATATGCCCGGACGGCCAGTCCCTCGTTTAGCATCA
>DASXFH010000105.1:0-7530 GCA_036489655.1 Acidobacteriaceae bacterium
AAACCGACCGACTGGCTGTTGTAGTCGCGGGTGTTGTTCAAAGAAACAAAGCTGCCCATGTACCAATGGTCGGTGAGGTGGTACGAAACCTCTCCGTGGAGATCGTAGTTGCTGCCTACGTTCGACTGCGTCGGATAGTACGCGTTGTTCGAGGCCGCCTGAAGGCCGGCGTCGAGCGGGAAGAAGCGCGAGGCTTCTTCCTGAAAGGCCTGCAGCCCGAAGGCGCCCGTGATCATGTAATGAAGATTGACGCCGTAGCGGCCGCTCCAGGTGACGGGAACGTTCGCGAGCAGATAGGCGCTGGGGCTGAAGTATCCGCCCTGGCCGTAAGTGAAGTAGCGCAGGTTGTTGGCATAGTGCATGCCGAAGAAGTTCGCGCCGATGGTGAGGTCCCCGGTATCGGGAACGGCGAGGATATGCCAGTAGGCCCCGGCTACTCCGTCGATGCGAGTGTTGCTCTCGACGTGATGCCCGGTGATGGCCTGGCCGCCGAAGCCGAGGTAGAGTCCGGACTTGGCGTCGCCTTTCGCGAACTGCACATTGGCGGCGTTGGCGATGACTCCGCCCCAGATGTTGCCGCTGAAGGTGGCGGAAGCGGAGCCGGGATCGCGCAGCCCGGCATAAGAGAGCTGCGAATCCTTCACCGCGTCGCGATTGAAGCTGAAGGTCAGGGGTCCGCCGCCGGGACGCCAGTTGAAGCGGCCGGTGACATTGCTGACCAGGAATTCATACGGGGTGTAGCCGACGCTGGCGCCGAGGTTCGCGGTGGAAAGCTGGAGTTCGCCACCCACTCCCGCGGCGTTCTGCTGGCCCGAGGTTGCACCGACGGCAAGGGTGCCGAGGCGATTCGTGCTGGTGCCGTCGAGCACCCCGGCGTCGAGGAACGAGGGTGTGGTGACGACGGTGAGCCGGGCCAAGCCGCCGAGCGGTGTGGACGCTTCAAACGGAGCCTCGAGCACGGTGAGCTGATCGAGGCCGACAGCGCCGCTGCGGTGGTTGACGTAGCCGGTGCCGCCCACCCAGGGGCTGAATCCACCTTCGATGGTGGCAAGCTGCATCTCAGCCTCTTCGCGCGGATCGCGCTGCTTGACGACGCGCCGGTTTCCCCACGGGCCACGAAGCGGGGGCAGGTTCTGCTGCTGCGGAGCGTCGGTAAGAGGTCCCTGCTGGTTCTGGGCGACGGTGGTGGTGGTCGTGGTCACCGTCTGCTTGACCCTGGTCCAGTCGGGAGGGGGCTGCTGGACCTGCGCGGTCTGCGATGGGAGTTGCAACTGCTGCGATTGCGGCGCGTACTGGGTGGACGACGAAGGGTTGGTGTAGGTCTGGGTGAGTTGCTGCGGAGCTGAGGTCGTCTGTGGCTGGAGGAAAGCGGCGTTGACCGGTTGTTCGGCTTCGGCCAGAGTGCTGGAGGCACGGCCGTAGGCTTCCACAGCCGGCGAGCCGTTGGGCACGTACTGGATGGCGGGGCTGGAGTCCAGTGTCAGCTGGACCGGCTGCTCCTGAGGCGCAGGCGGAGGAGGATTGGTGAGAGCAAGGGTGTCCCAATGTGCATCGGAGGCATTGGCGGACGAGATGCCGAGATGAAGCTGCGCATGCTGCGACGCTCCGGAATCGAGGTCAGATCCGGATGCAAGATCTTCGTTGGCGCGGGCCTCGGGCAGCATGGGCGGAGCGAAAGGATCGGCCGCTGCTCTTGCCACGTCCCTGGGCTGCGCGGTGATTCGGTCGCCGGAGGGGATGGAATCAGGCAGCCGAGTATGCGGGAGCGTCGGCATTTGTAACGATGACTGTGGCGTGTAGTCGCCAAGGCGCTCGCCGGATGAACCCGAGCCATCGCCACCGCTGGTGACGGTGTGGGTAGTGGTGATGGTGCGGTCCGCGGAGCTGCGTACGGACGAAGCGGCGCGGCGGTGATGCACCGGCGCGGCGGTTGACGACGCGTCCGCGGTCGCGCTTTGACCGGTCGTGCCGCTGGAAGCGGTGCGGGGCCTTCGCGCGGCTGGCGGAGCATAGGTGGTCGTCGTCGTGGTCGTGACGGTCGTGTGGCTTGCCGGAGAAGACGGCTCACTTCCGTGCGCGTTCGGTGTGGCATTCAACGGGACGGGCGCGACGCCGGTTTTAGAGGGATCGGGACCATATAAGGCCGGAGGCGCCTGGGCCGTTGCAACGTAAGAGTTGGTAGAGGAATCGGCATAGCTGGGGAGGGCCGGCGATGTGCGGGCTTGCGACCCATCCCCATCAGGATTGAGCAGGCCGGCGAGGCCGGAGCTCTGCATGGAGCGCGCAGGATTGACGATGTCCGGGCGATCCAGGATGTGCGCGAGCTGATTGGCCGGGCTTACCGGTGGCATGGCGGCGACCGAAGCCTTCCAGTACGCTGCGGCTCGGGCATTGTCGCCGCGAGCCTGCTCGAACCTGGCGGCCAGAGCAAGGATCGCGGGATCGTTGGGATAGGCGGCCATGGCCTTGGTGATCCAGGTTTCGGCCTGCGCCAGGTTGGGCAGGGCAAGCGCCGCGCCCACCATTCCCTGATAGTCGGAGACGGTGGGGTTGGCGAGCGCATCCGCCATTTCCGGCGACTGGTAGATGGTCATCGCCTGCCTGGGCTGACCGGCGCGAAGATAGCCGCTGGCGAGAGCCTTGGTGACATCGGGATTGCCGGGGAAGGCCTGCTGCGCGGCGGTGAGAATCTGCAGGGCGCGATGGGTGTTGCCGGCATCGGCGGCCTGACCGGCGCGGCGCACGCTCCACGAAGCCCAGATGGTTTGTACGCGGCGGCGCTGCACGTCGGTGAGGTCGGTGCGGCCACCCAGATCCATGAGGGTGCGATAGAGATCGCGGTCTACGCCGACATTGTCGGTGGAACTGCCGTCAGCTCCGGAATTGTAAAGCAGCCACGCGCTCTGGATTTCGACCTCGGCCGGCGGCGCGATCTTTTGCGCGCGATAGTAGGCCTGAATCTCTCCGACAATCTGAAGCGCGGCCGGCTGGTTGCCGGTCGCCGTGTAGATGGAGGCTACGGTCTGCAGGTATTCGGGGTCTTGTCCCAGCTGCCGCTGAACATCGGATGGAATCTGCTGCATCTGCGCCAGCGCATCCTGATCGTGACCGGTCTGATGGAGGGCCGACATGAGGCCTTTCCACGCATCGAGGCGGTCGGGATGGGTGAGCAGGATGCTGCGATAGATGGCGTAGGCCTGCGCCGGATTGTTTTCCTGCAGGCGAATCGCGGCGATCTGAAGTTGCAAGGGGATCGGAACGGCCTCACCTTTGTCGGCGGCAATCTTGGCCGCGCGCTCCAGGAAGCCCTGGGCTACGTCGAAGTGATTCTGCTGCTGATAAATCGCAGCGACCAGCGAGAGGAAGCCGGTATCCTGCATGGCCGACTCATAGGCCGTGGGCGGCATGCGTTCTACGGTTTCGACGGCGTCGGCGTCGTGGCCGGACTGGTGTTGAACGGAGACCAGCCCCTGCCAGGCGCTGACATTCATGGGGTCGTCGTTGAGGATGTCGCGATAGAGGCCCGCGGCCTGCTCATAGCGTTTGCCGGCGACCAGCAGCGCAGCGTATTGCAGGCGCATGCCGGCCTTCATGTTGCGGCCGTTGTCAGGGAAAGGCAGCGTCAGCGCCTGGGCCAGAACCCGCTGGCCTTCCGCATCCTGTCCGGTTGCCGTGTAGGCGGAGGAGAGATTGCGAAGATACTCCGGATCCTGGGCGAGGCCGTCGCGTACCGAAGGCGGCAGGCTGCGCGCCGTTGCCAGCGCGTCGCTGAACTGCGAGGCCTGGACCTGCGCGGTAAACAGTCCGCGCCATGCGGGCGCGGAGGCGGGGCGCGCCTTGACCATGCGCTTATAAACTGCAATCGCTTCGGCGGGCTGGCCGGCTTTCATGTACGCGCCGCTGAGGCCATCCAGGGCCTCGGGCGCGTCGGGCCGAATCTCGAGCGCGGCCCGATAGTGATTCTCCGCCTCGTCAAACTGATTGGCGTTGAGGGCCGCGGTGCCCTGCTGGACATTGTTCCAGAAACGCGAAGTTACGAGCGACGACTCGACCGCTTTGTCGTGAAGGCCGTTCTGCTGCGCCTGTTCGAGATAAGTAATAGCGCCGGTAAAATCGCCTTGTTTCATCTTCACAAAGCCGAGGCCGGCAAGCGCACGCGGATTTTTAGGCTGCGAAGCGTTGATGGCGGCGAAGCGCGACTGCGCCTCGTCGACTTTGTTCGCAGACAGAGCGGCGAAGGCCGCACTCTCGGAGGCGGATTGCGCCAGGCCCTTGTTGGCCGCGGTCTGTCTGGCCTGAGCGTCGGAGAGATCCTTGGCCAGCTCCTCATCCTTATGCTGCTTGAGGTACTCGCGGATCGCCGGCGCGGCATTGGGATTCTGAGCATCCCAGACCAGCGCCTGGCGGAGAGCGGATTGCGCGGCGGGGTCCTCGGAATGCTCGCGGAGGATATGCTCGCCTTCGGCGCGGGTCTTCGCTCCATAGGTCAGGATGCGTCCGAGGGTGACGGCATAGCGGGCATCGGAGGGATACTTCCGGTTCAGCTCGCGCAGGCCGGCGACGGCGGCATCGCGCTCCGACGGAATGGAGGCCTGGGTGTCGTAATAGGCGAGCGCCCAGTCGCCGTCCGGCGGATGATTGCTCCATACATCGCGATAGATGCGAAGCGCCTCCTGCGGATGGCCGGACTGAGCGAGGCGGGCTGCCTGCTGGAGCTGCAGGTTCTGCGCCTTGGAGCTGGACAGCCCCTGAATCCTGGAGATGCTGGCATCGTTGGGGTTCACCTGCCGCAGGCGATCGAGATACTTCTGGGCCTCGGCGCTGTTTCCGGCGAGCTTGGCCCAGCGGGCGAGGCCGGCCAAGGCTTCGGCGTTGTTAGGATCAGCGAGCAGCACCTGCTGCCAGGATTGCGCGGCAAGGTCGAGATGGCCCGACTGCTCCTGCGCCTGAGCTCGATCGAGCAGCACGCGAACCGCCGGCGACTGCGCATATACTCCGACCGGGCCTGCCGCGATTACAGCAAGAATTGCGAGGCCCATGTATCTGGAAAACCACTGCTTCATTGAAAGGTTCCTGCCTCCCGTGATCTACATCCGCGCTCTACATCCGCGCTCATCGGCCGCGCGGCCTTGCGATCTAGCTCTGATATACCTGCAGCCGTATGCGGGCTCTCTTGCGCAGCCAGGCCCGAATCCAGACGGCGAATAAAAACGAGATCGCGAGGACTCCCAGCGCGACCGTCCATGGCACCTGGGTGAACCACAGGCTGACCGCCTCCCACCAGGGCAGATAGCCCACCTGATACACACTGTTGCCGATGCGGTAGGACTGGAAGTCCGCGCCCTGCAGGACACTGACGGTTCCCGAGATGTCGCCCGACTGCGACACTTTGAGAAACGAGGTCAGGAAGGGTCCGGCGCTGGATGGGTCCTTGAGATTGATGAGGACGATGCTGCGCTTGGAGGTGTAAGGCGATTCGAGGCCTTCCACGATCGCATCGGGAACGCCGGTGGTGGCGAGCTCTCCTGATACCTGATTCTCGATCTCCTTGATCTTCCACCAGGCGTGATGGAGCGGAGCGAAGAAGCCTTCCGTGTCCTGAACCTTCAGGCCGTCGCTGGAGATGAGCACGGGCATATTGGCGGCGGCTTTGGTGATGCCCGGGTTGTCGTCGCCGGTGCCGATGACCAGGAAGTCGCGATCCGCGCCGGCCTTCATCTCGTCGGCATTGCCGACCTGGACGCGCAGGACGGGAAAGCCGGTCTGGCCGGAGAAATGGCCCATCAGAGTGAGATACAGCTCGATCTCCTGGGGCGTGGGCTGGTCCGGGAGCACGACCGTGGTGTCGCCGAGGTCGGCATAGCGGGTGAAGGGGAAGCCGGCGTTGGCAAAGAGGTCGAGGCTGGGCAGCGAAGCCCAGTGCGCAAATCCGCTCAGGTCAAGGTAGGAGCTGCCCAGAATAGCGCCCTGCATATTGATGGGCGTGGTGTCTTTGCAGCCGCCTCCCTTCAGCACCTGAAAGGTGAAGATGAACGAGAGGGTGCTGGAAAAGGGGCGCAGGTCGACCACCGGCAGAGCCATGTCTGTCGAGGTCGTCCTGGTGGCCTGCTTGCCGGGAATGAGAGGAATGGAGCCCAGGTAGGCACGGTTGGCCTGCACCTGAATGCTGGAGTTGGGTCCGATCGGGATGGGATTGTAGCGATAGTCGATGTGGAGCAGCGTGTTGACCTTGTCGGCGAAGTAAAGGTCGGGCGGGATGCGAAAGAAGGTCTCGATCGGAGCCGAGCCATCGGTGTGCATGGTGTCGGCGGAGGAGTAATCCCACAGCTCGATCTCGTGGTCGGTCCTGGCCCAGCGCGGCGCATCGTCGGGCACGCGGCGGGCTGGAGCGGTGTAGTCCTCCACGGTCACGGTCGGGCCCTGGATGCCATTCCAGCGCATGGCCAGCGCCTGGGCCGCGACAAGAAGCTGGTCGGGATCGGCTCCCGTGACGATGAGCACCTTGCCGTAAGGGTCGCTGGGGTTGGTGCGGATAGCCAGGGTCGGACCGCCGAGATTGCCGAGGTTGAATCCCGCGGGGATGCTGCCGGGGTTCTCCGCGATAAGCACGACATTGCCGGCGGGAAGTGCTCCCACGGTTACCGGAAAGCGCGCGGGCCGGGAGTTGGCGAGCACTCCGAAGTAAGAGGTGACGATTCCCGCCGCTTCCAGGGCTTTCGGCGATGGCGGAGCGAGAAAGGCAATAGGAATGATGGGCGGCCGGGTGAGCGCGGAGTCGAAGAAGGGCAGCGGCAGGAACTTCAGATCGTCTGCCAGCGGGAGCAGTTCACCATTCAGCACGATGGTCGAAGTCGGATCGACGCGGGCCCACAGAACCGTGTTCGCAGGGTCTTCGCAGGTCATTACGTAGTGGCCGATGAACTCGAAGCTGAGCTGGTTGTTGCGCACCAACAGGTCGGCCGGCAGCGTGAAGGTCTGCTCCAGAATGGCGTCCCCCGATGCCGGCGTCGACGGCGGCTGGACAGCGCCAACCAGGGTTCCGTTGAGCATCACCTTGATGTGGCTGAGCTGCGGAATCAGGCCCGGCGAGAAGTGATAGACCATGTGCATGGTCGCGGTCTTCACGATCTGATCCTGGGGCAAGGCGAAGGGCAGATTGAAGGTGCTGTCGATGCCGCGCATCTCTACGGCTGAGTTCATCCCCAGGTCCTTCAACGTCACTTCGCTTTTGAAGTAGTTGCCGGAGGTTCCGAGGGACGGCCGGCTGGGCGCGGTGGTTTGCGCACGGGCGTTCAGCGCCGCGGCGCCGGCGAGCACGGAGAACAGGAGGAACGACGCGATCCCTTTGGGCGCCAGGCGGCGCTGGTCTGATGTTTTGCCTTTCTTCGTGCGCTTCATGAAGGTGAGCACGAGCAGGGCTTCGCGGAGGCCGTGCACGGAGAGCTGAAGAATGCGATACAGGCTGCGCAGCGGCTGATCGCTCTCGCGGGCTTCGCCCCAGCCGAGCCAGGTGTCGGCGCGCGAGTAAAG
>DASXFH010000135.1:0-13933 GCA_036489655.1 Acidobacteriaceae bacterium
ACTCATCGCACTGAATTGACGAAATTACTGCGAAGCGCGTATCTCTGGTTCTTCTGTCGCAGAGCATCGTGTCAGGATTCCTCGATTGCAGGAGATTGCACTCGTGCTCATCAGCTCCGAAATCCTGCCCCGCGCTGCTGCCGGTCGCCAGCTCAGAGTCGGTCGATGCGGAATATCCGGCGCGGCCATCCGGCGATTCGCCAGGTCATTGGCTCTGTTTTTTTCTGTGGTCTTCATTTTCCTGCCACTGCGGCAGATCCGCGCGCAGACGGCGAATCCTCGTGATCTCCAGGCGCCGCGTGCCTGGAGTCAGAATCCCGATGGCATGCATATTTATATATGGGCTGGTTTGAAATCGCATTTCGCCGGACAGCACGATTACCCGCAGTTTCTGGCGGACTGGAGCAAGATTCTCACCGAGCATGGCGCGATCGTCGACGGTGCACTGCACGCGCCGCGCCCCGCCGATCTGGTGCACACCGATGTCGTCATCATCTACAAGGGCGATGCCGGCTATCTCAGCGATGAAGAGAAGGTCGCACTCGAGGCCTATGTTCGCCGCGGCGGCGGCCTGGTCAGCATCCACGACTCACTCTGCGGTCCGGATCCGGCCTACTTCGCCACTCTGGTGGGCGGAGCGAAAAAGCATGGTGAAGTGAACTACACGCTGGGAGCCCCCATCACCTATACGATTGCCGATCCCGCCGATCCGATCATGAAAGGCATGGCGGACATCACCATTTGGGATGAAGCATTCTTCAAAATGACCTGGGCCCACAATCCTGGCATTCACGTGCTGGCCACAACGGTGATCCCCGGAACGCCAAGTGCAAGATCCCATAAGGGCGAGGTCGTCCCGCAAATCTGGACCTGGGAACACTCGCTGCCCGGCGGCCAACCAGCGCGAGCGTTTGTCTGGATGCAGGGACACGAGTACGCAAACTTTGCGAATTACCAGATTCAGCAGATGCTGCTGCGCGGCATCGCGTGGGCTGCGAAGAAGCCGGTCGACTCCCTGGTGGATTACGTGCCGTCCGCTCCACCGCGCATCGAAGCGCCTGCGCCCTCCAGATAGCTCCCTTGCGGCAAGCGGGCACTGAGGCCTACCGGGCTGTCCACCCACCGTCGATCAGGATGTCGGTTCCCGTAATATACGCCGCCGCTTCCGAGCACAGGTAACAAGCCAGTGAGCCGACTTCCTCAACCCTTCCCCAGCGCCCAAGCGGCACAGCGGCCAGAAACTGTGCGTTGAGTTCGGGATTGTTCATCAGCGCCGTATTCATCTCGGTTCCGAAGGGGCCGGGACTGATGGCATTCACAGTAATCCCATCCGCTGCCAGTTCCAGAGCCAGCGAACGCGTCAGGCCCAGGAGCGCGGCTTTCGCGGAGGAATAGGCGGTTCGGCCGGGAAGCGAAACATGGCTCATGATCGATGCCATATTCAGAACGCGCCCGTAGCGGTTGCCCTTCATGCCCGGCACAAAGGCGCGGCACATGAGAAACGTCGAGATCAGACTCGTATCGAGGATGCTGCGAAATTCCTTCAGTGTGAAATCCACCAGATTCTTTCGAATATTGATCCCGGCGTTGTTAATCAGAATCTGCGGCGATCCGAACCGCTCCTGCACCGCTCGGGCGACGTTGCCCACCTCCTCTTCCCGGGTCACGTCGGCGGTGAAGACTGCGGCCGTTCCTCCGCTCCCGGCGATGGAATCCCGCACCGCTTCCAGACGCTTTGCGTCGCGCGCCACAAGCGCGATGGCCGCTCCTGCCTCTGCCAGCGCCTTCGCCATGGCCTCTCCCAGACCGCGGCTTCCGCCCGTGATGACCGCCGTCCGACCCGTCAGATCGATCTTCATCCTTCCACCTTCCTTCGAGATCCTGCCTCACAGAGACAGCCCGTTTGTGCTGATCACATTCTGCCCGCGCATTTCCTTTTCGCGGGCGCGCCGTGCAGCGTCCGGGTTGATGTAGAGCCAACAGGCAGCCGACACCGCCGCCGCTGCCGTCATGGTGTCAATAAGAACGTTCCAGTTACCGGTCTGCTTCAGAATAATGCCGCCGGCGACGGGGGCGGCAAATCCCGCCAAATTGCCGAGCATGTTCATGGTCGCGGCTACCGTTGCGGTATAAGGGCCGCCGATATCCGTGCACGCATCCCAGGAAATAGGCATGGTCAGGTCGCTCGAAAAGCTGGCCAGCCCCATCGCCAGCATCGCGGGAACCACCGAGCGAATGTGCGTGATCGCGAAGAGCAGAATGGCGGTTCCCAGGAATCCGCAGACAGCAATGGCCCGGCGGGAAATCCTCGCCGGAGCAAAGCCAGTGGCCAGCGATCCAAAACCGCCGAATAACAGCGGCAGAACCGCCAGTATGGCGGCTCGCTCCGCTGTTTGTCCTCGACCCTGCTCCAGGTAAGTTGGCAGCCAGGTGATATAGAAATACCAGACATAAGAGAAGCAGAAATATTGCAGGACCAGCAGCGATACCTGTCGCGTAAGCAGCAGAGACAGCCACTGACGCTGCCCGACCCGATGCGTGGTGAGAATCCGCGAACCTTCCAGCAATTCCCTTTCGGCTGCATTCACAGCTCGATGCCGGGAGGGATCGTCCCTGAACCACACCAGAAAGATGGCACACCACACCAGGCCGAGTCCCGCGAAACTGGCGAACGCCATCCTCCAGCCGAACAGCCTGATGCAGAGCAGGGTCAGCGGTGGAGTCGCCGCGCCGCCCCAGCGGGTAAAGGCCCACATCAGCGACTGCGCCCTCACGCGCTCTCGCGCGGGAAGCCACGCGCTCAGCATGCGCGTGAGATTGGGAAAGCAGCCTGCCTCGCCGGCCCCGAAGAGGAAGCGAATCACATAGAGTGAAGCCACATTCCAGGCGGCTCCAGTGAGCGCGGTGAAGACAGACCAGGCGAGAACGATCTGCGCCAGAACCCGACGCACACCAAGCCGGTCGCCCAGCAGTCCCATCGGAAGCTCGAAGAGCGCATACGACAGCCCGAAGGCTCCAAAGATGAGACCCATCTCATCCATCGGGATGTGCAGATCATGAGCGATCGGCCCGGCGGCTTCGGAGATCGCCACTCTCTGCACATAGGACAGGATGGCGAGACTGATGGCGAGGCCGACAACGCCGTGTCGGGCGCGACTGGGTTTCATCGGCGCCTCCGTCATTCTCCCCTCGCACTGGGTTTCCGCAATGGCGCTAACCGTCGAATCAATCCGTGGCCCCATGCCGACGCGCACCCTGCTGCGGCAGGCTCCAGGCATACAGGCTGTCGCCAGCCCCGAAAACAATAAATTGCCTTCCGTCGAGCATGTAAGTAATGATTCCTCCGGATTCCGAAGCACCGAGTTGGCGGTGGCCCAGAATCTTTCCGTTGTCAGCGGAGTAGAGAATCAGATTCCCCTGATCATCGCCCGTGATGACAAGGCCGCTGGCGGTCGTCAGGATGCTCGGGCCAACGGTGGTCGGGGCATTATTCAGGTTCGGGTACACATGCTGCCAGACGGCTTTGCCACTCAGCGGATCGATCGCCTGCAGAACTCGCTCCACCTGTCCAATGCCGCTGACGGTCCCGCCATAACCGGACGGATGGGCGCTGTCGTCGGTGAGGTAGTAGATCGCTTTTCCCTCCACCGAGTTGACATAAAACAATCCGGTCTTCGGATTGTAGGCCGGAGCCTCCCAGTTCGTGGCATTCACTATATTGATCGAGCCGCCCACCGAGGGGTCCTTGTCCGGGATCGGTATCGGTTCGCCCTGACGCGAAAACCCTGAGAAATAATCAAGGGGGACATAGGGTCTGACGACCAAATCTTTTCCCGTAACCCGATCGAGTGTGACTAAGAATCCGTTTCTCGCTGCCTGTACGAGTAGCTTCCGAGGCCTGCCATTCACGACCTTATCCATGAGCACCGGAGCCGTTGTGTTATCGAAATCGTGCGTGTCGTGAGGCGAGACCTGAAAATACCACTTCAGCTTACCTGTATCCACATTCAGGGCAACGATTGACTCGGTCCACAGGTTCGCCCCGGGGCGACCCTGCCCGGCAAAGACCGGATTAGTGTTACCCGTGGGCCAATACAGCAGATTGAGTTCAGGGTCGTAGGTCCCCGGCATCCAGGTCATCCCGCCGCCGTGATCCGACGCTGCGACATTTGGCCAGGTCTTCAGCGCAGGATCGCCCTTGCGCGGAGTCGACCACCAGGTCCACTGCAACTTGCCGGTTGCCGGATCGAAGGAATCCAGAAACCCCGGCATATCCATCGCATCGCCGCCTACCCCAACAATGACATGGTCCTTAATGACTAATGGAGCCGACGTCGAGAAATACTGCTCGCGCGCATCAGCATAATGCCTGCGCCATAATTCCCGGCCGGTATTGGCATCCAGAGCAATCAGCCAGTTATCCGGAGTCTGGAAATAGACATTTGTCTTCCATATCCCGACACCGCGCTGGCCAACGAGGTGGCCGCCGTGGTCGACCCAGTCGAAATGCCACAGCTCCCTGCCCGTCCGCGCCTGCAGCGCCCACAAATGATCGGGAATCGTGATGTACAGCACTCCCCCGACCAGAATCGGCGTGCACTTAATGACCGGAACCGGCGCACCCCGCTGCGCTCCAACGCTGGAGATCCCGTAGACCCATTGCAACGCAAGCTGGCCCAGATTGCCGGGATCAATCTGGGTCAGCGTACTGTAGCGGCGGCCACTATAGTCGCCGTTGAACGTGGTCCAGGCGGTAATCGGTGGTCGACCGAGATCAATGGGATCCAGCGAGACATGCGGGGCAACAGGTGAGGCCGCCGTGAGCGCGGCAGTCGCGAGCCCTGCGCAGATGGCCTGGACTAACTTCACCGCAGCGTCTCCAGCCAGGCCGTCACGTCGTGCATGTCGCCATTCTTCAGGGTCATGATCATGGTCTGGTGCGCCGCCAGGGAATCATGCATCTCAACCTGCACCCCAGCGGTCCGATCGATCACATGAGTCTTATCCTCGCGGTCCACCAACGCGATGCGAAAATCGCTTACCTGAGTCACGCGCCCCACGATCATGCTGCCATCCGCCAACTGGACTTTCGCAGTGATCGCCAGCGCTGGATCTTTGGAACGCCCGGGCCAGATCCATTCGCGCTGTAACTGGTCCGGCGTGCGAAACCGGTCAGCGATATGAACGAAGCTCGCCGGGCTGTGACAGGACGCGCAGTGGGCGACCGCGTAGGCATGCCCGTGGGCCGCATTCCCCACCAGAATATTCAGCACATGATAGGTGCCGCGGTTAGCGACTTCCTCGACCTGCAGGTGGAGAAATTCAGCAATGTCTTTCAGCTGGCCGGGAGGAACCGTGGCGAACGCGGGCATGCCCTTATTCGGGCGCCCCTCCTGCAGAAACGGCACCAGGTGCTCCCCATGGTTATCGTCCAGCACCACATCCGATGTGATCAGACTGGGAGCCGTTGCGCCCCGGCCTCCCGTTCCATGACAGAATGCGCAGTTCTGCTGAAAGAGGGGCGCGCCCAGTCCCGCTGCTGCGGTGTCCGGCAGCGGACCGAGTCCGAGGAAGGCTCGGGTAGCCGCGGCCCGCTGTTGAGGAGTCATGGCCGACGAGGACCCTGACTGCCGGGCACCAGTTGCCGGCTCACTTTCCATCTGCTGAGCTGCGGCCAGGCCACTCGAAAACAAAATTCCGGCACTCACCAGAATGCTTACAGCCCGCCTCCCCATCCTCGTCCCTTTCCGCTCCGCCCAATGCATGAACCGCGAGGCCCTGCCCCTTCTGCGTCACACCAATCTACTGGATGGAGATCACGCCTGCCACGCCAGAACACAGGCATTCCAACAACGGGTCTGCCGGTGCAGGAGCGTCTGGAATCGCCCCTCGTCAACTCCATCGCATCGCCGCTATACAATTTGTTGATCCGTCGTTGTTGATCCGGTTCGGAGAATCGTCGACATGAGTTCGTGGTCTCAGGACATCCGCTTTGCCGTTCGACAGCTCCGCAAAGCACCTGTTTTTGCTGCAACCGCAATCGTCACACTCGGGTTGGGTATTGGCGTCTGCGCCGCTATGTTCTCCGTTATGGAGCAGGTCATCCTGCGCCCCTTGCCGTACGCCAACCAGAGCCGTCTGGTCGATCTCCATAGACTTCCAGCGGACACCGGGGGCAGCATCAGCAGCAGTTTTTCCCTGCCCGATATACAGGACTTCGCAGCGCGTTGCCATTCGCTTGCCGGAATCGGCGCCTTCACCTTCCAGCTCCCCTCCCTGGGCGGCACTGAAAATCCTCAGCTGGTTCCCGAGATGATGGTCACCCCGAACCTGTTTCAGGTGCTGGGCATCCACACCCAGCTCGGCCGTGGATTCACCCCGGAGGACAGCAAGGCCGGCCACACCAGCGTCCTCGTCCTCAGCAACTCTGTGTGGAAGAAGTTCTTCCACGGCGACTCCTCGATCGTCGGCCGCACTGTGCCCATCGATGGCGACCCCTACACCGTCATCGGTGTCTTGCCTCCTCACATTTATTTCCCCATGGGTGTCGACGGCGAGGAGCTCATCAGCCCCCTTAACCTCGACGACAAGGAGTTCCAGGCGCGGGACAACGCCATGCTCCAGCCCATCGCCACGCTCCGCCCCGGCGTTACGCCGGCGCAGGCTAACGCGGAAATCAACGATGTCCACGCCCAGTTGATGCACGACGATCCGAAGACGGAAAGCGCCGACCGGATTCTCCTGACCGATTACCACAAATCCATCACCGAGCACTCCCGCGGCGCGCTCTTTGCTCTCGACTGGTCCGTGCTGGCAGTGTGGCTGATCGCCTGTGCCAATGTTGCCGGCCTGATGCTCACCCGCACCAATGGCCGCCGCCGCGAGATTGCCATCCGCGGCGCCCTGGGCGCTCCACGTGCGCGCATTACCCAGCAGTTCCTGACGGAGAGCCTGCTGCTCGCCCTGGCTGGATCTGCACTTGGCCTCGGCATTGCCGCTCTCGCGCTCCGCCTGCTGCACCACTACCTTTCGGACAAGGTTCTCTTCGGACAGGACATCCACATCAATCTTGTGGTTGTTGCCTTCCTTTTGCTCGCGGCCTGCGTATCAGCCCTGCTCTTCGGTCTGGCCCCCGCGTGGCATGCTTCGGGCATCCCGGCGCAGGAGGGGCTGCGTGAAGGCACGGCCGCGGCCGGAACCAGCCGCCGCCAGGCACTCTGGCGCGACGGCCTGGTGGTGGCCGAGATCTCCCTCACCCTGGCTCTGCTGATTGCCGCCGGCCTGATGATGCGGACCCTCCTCAGCCTGCGCCGCGCAGATATGGGCTTCGTCACCGGCAACGTCATCAATGGCGCTCTCTATCCACCTACCCACGGCATGGTCCTGACTTTCCACGGCAACCCAAATTCTGCCAGCATGGTCCAGACCTTCTACGACCCGCTGGAGCAAAAGCTGCGGCAAATCCCCGGAGTCATTGCCGCCGGGTTCACTTCCGTGCGCCCTCTGAATCCAAGCTTCAACTTCAATGACTCCCTCCACGTGAAGGGTCACCCGGAACCTCCGCCTGCCAGTGCGGTTCACGCCCAGGTCCGCGCTGCCAACGACGGCTACTTTCATGCACTCGGCATCCGCCTGCTGGGCGGCCGCCTCTTTGGTGACCTGGATGGTCCCGACGCGCCCATTGCCATCCTTGTGAACGAGGCTCTGGCCAACGCGCAGTTCCCGCATCAGAACCCTGTGGGCCAGCAGCTCGAAATCGGGGATTCGGGCAAGCCGCGCCAGTGGGGCACCATCGTGGGTGTTGTTTCCAATGTCAGGCAGGACTCGGCCGGGCAGCCCTCGGTACCGGAAATGGATCTCAATCTTGAACAATTGCGGCCAAGTGACCCGTTCTATCCCATGCTGGTGACCTTCCACATGGACCTGGCCGTCCGTGCCCGCATGGACCCGAAGCAAATCGAGAACGCCATCCGCCGCGATGTCCACGACCTGGCTCCGGAGACTGCCGTCGACGACCTCGAGCCCATGCAGCAGCTGGTGGATGATACGCTCAGCAGCCAGACCCTGGCGGCGCGCCTGCTGGCGATCTTCGGCCTGGCCGCACTTCTCATCGCTGTGGCCGGCATTTACGGGCTGCTCGCCTACTCTGTCAGCCAGCGTACCCGGGAGCTCGGGGTTCGCATGGCACTTGGCGCCCAACGCAACGACATCGTCTGGCTCATCCTGCGCCACGCCCTCGTGCTGCTTGGGCTCGGAACCGGGATCGGCCTTGTGGCCGCCTGGATTACCCGCGGCGTGATGCGCTCCTGGCTCTATGGCGCAGCCGGCTACGACGTCGCCACCATAGCCCTTGTCGTTCTGGCCTTAGGCGTCTGCGGGGTCGCTGCCAGCTACCTGCCCGCCCGCCGGGCCGCCCGCATCGATCCCATGGAGGCGCTCCGGAGCGAATAACGCCAAAAAAACGGGAAACCCCGCGTCAGGATTCAATCTGTAGGGGTCAATCGCGCCCGAAAAAGCGCACCGATCAGAATAGACAGGTTACTGCTGTGACACCGGATCCATCTTGGCTTTCGCGCGCTCTGCCGCCACCAGACCTGCGTGCTGCCGCAGCATCGCGAATGCCCCGCGGCAAATGCCATACGCCATAAGAACCCCGAAGGCCAGTGAAGCGAGCGTCGCACATACCAGCATCAACAAATTGATTGCGTCCTGCATATTAAAAAACATACCCGCGTTCCGGGTCTCCCACGGCTAAGATGCGCCCACGCGTTCCGCGCTACCATCTGACGCTCGTTCCGATGTCATTCTTAACAGAAATGGTCACACATTGACCCACTTTTCTGTTGCCGAATAAGATACCGAAAGGACTATCTTTCCCGATTCTAGACGCTGTGTTCCATTTTGCAACGGTTCGGCGAGTCGCCGGATTGCAACTTTCGCGCGCTCTTCTACTACCAAAGTCACCTTCGTCGTCCATGGCCATTACACAAATTTCAGTCCGCGGCGCCCGTCAGCACAACCTGCGTGACATCAGCGTTCAGATCCCTCGCAATGCTCTCACCGTTGTCACCGGGCTCTCCGGATCGGGGAAGTCCTCGCTCGCCTTTGACACCATCTACGCCGAAGGCCAGCGCCGCTATGTGGAAACCCTCTCCGCATATGCGCGCCAGTTCCTCGACCAGATCGAGCGGCCCGACGTGGATTCCATTGAGGGCCTCAGCCCCGCCATTTCCATCGAGCAAAAAACAACCAGCCGCAGCCCGCGCTCCACAGTCGGCACCATTACCGAGATTTACGATTACCTCCGCCTGCTGTATGCCTCGGTCGGGGTGCCCCATTGCCCCAATTGCGGTCGCCAGATTTCGCGCCAGTCCGCCGAGCAGATCGTCGAACGCATCCTTGCGCTGGCTCCCGGCGAGCGCGTCACCATTTACGCTCCGGTTGTTCGCGGCCGTAAAGGCGAGTTCAGGGATCTGCTCGACAAGCTCGATCAACAGGGCTTCCGGGCCCGCGTCGACGGCGAAATTCGCGACCTTGCCGAGCCGCAGAATCTGGAAAAACGCAAAAACCACACCATCGAAGCCATCGTCTATCGCGCTGTTCTCAAGTCCGGGATTGAAAAGGCCCTCTCTGCCTCGGTCGAGAAGGCCCTGCAGATGGCCGACGGCCTGGTCCTCGTCGCCACCCAGAAAGACGAGCAGCTGTACTCCTCCTCCATGGCCTGCCCCGATTGCGGCCTCGACGTGCCCAAGCTGGAACCCCGCAGCTTCTCCTTCAACAGCACCTATGGAGCCTGTCCAGAGTGCCACGGACTGGGCAGCATCTACGACTTCGATCCGGCGAAGATCATCAATGACTGGTCCAAGCCCCTCCTCGACGGCGCCCTCGGGCCCGGCTCCTCCTCGCAGTACCTCCACCGCCTTGTTCGCATCGCGGCCGATCGCTACAAAATCGACCTCAAGAAGCCGTTCGAGCAGCTCCCTCAGAAACACCAGGACCTCCTGCTCCATGGGCCGCCCCAGGCGGAAGCGCCGCGCACCGGCTTCCACGGCATTCTTGCCTGGCTCCGCGATTCGCTGGAAGAAGCGCGCTCCGACACCTACCGCGAGTGGATGATGCAGTACATGTCGGCGTCAGAGTGCCCGGCCTGCCACGGCCGGCGCCTGCGTCCGGAATCTCTCGCCGTCAAAATCGACGGCATGTCCATCGCCGACTTCACCGCTCTCCCCATCGAGCGAGCTCTGACTCGGGCCCGCGGCATCGGCTTCACCGCACGCGAGGCTCTCATTGCGGAGCGGCTGCGCAAAGAGATTGTCGAGCGGCTGCAGTTCCTCAACGCCGTCGGCCTGAGCTATCTCTCGCTCAATCGCAATGCCGCCACGCTTTCCGGTGGTGAAGGTCAGCGCATCCGCCTTGCCACTCAAATCGGCTCCCGTCTCCGTGGCGTCCTGTATGTGCTCGACGAGCCTTCGATCGGCCTGCACCAGCGCGATAACCAGCGGCTGATTCATGCCCTCGAATCTCTCCGCGACCTCGGTAACACCGTGCTCGTCGTCGAGCACGACGAAGAGACCATCCGCCACGCCGACTATGTTCTCGACCTCGGTCCCGGCGCCGGCCGGCTCGGCGGCCAGGTCGTCGCGGAGGGTTCCCCCGAAGCCATCATGCGCTCGCCGGCTTCGCTGACAGGGCGATATCTGGCCGGAGAAATCTCGACCCTGCATCGGCTGGTCCCGCGAGCGCTTACGGGAAAATGGATCACGGTAGAAGGCGCGCGCAGCCATAACCTGCAGAACCTCACCGTCAGGTTCCCCGTCGGCCTCATGACCGTCGTCACCGGCGTCTCGGGATCCGGCAAGAGCACCCTGGTCAACGACATCCTCTACCGCGCCCTCGCGAAGGAACTCTACGGTTCACGCGAAGCGCCGGGAGAGCACACCCGTATTCGGGGCTTCGACCAGCTCGACAAGGCCATTCGCATCGACCAATCGCCTATCGGACGCACGCCCCGGTCGAACCCGGCCACGTATACCGGCGTCTTCACGGCCATTCGCGATCTGTTTGCGATGCTTCCGGAATCCCGCGAACGAGGCTACAAGGCCGGCCGCTTTTCCTTCAATGTCCAGGGTGGCCGCTGCGAAGCCTGCCAGGGGGAAGGCCAGCGTCGCATCGAAATGAACTTCCTGCCCGACGTTTACGTCCAGTGCGAAGTCTGCAACGGCCGCCGCTACAACCAGGAAACCCTGGCTGTGAAGTTCAACGGCCATTCCATTGCCGATATTCTCGATCTCACCATTGAGGACGCCCTGCCCGTTCTGGGCGACATTCCTCAGGCCCGGCAGAAGCTTGAAACCCTCGTCGACGTCGGACTCGGCTACATTCACCTCGGCCAGGCCGCCACCACCCTGAGCGGCGGCGAGGCCCAGCGCATGAAGCTGGCCCGCGAGCTTTCCAAGCGCCAGACCGGCCGCACCCTCTATCTCCTCGACGAGCCCACCACCGGCCTGCACTTCGACGATGTCCGCAAACTCCTCGAAGTCCTCCACCGCCTCACCGACCTCGGCAATACGATCATCATCATCGAACACAATCTCGACGTCATCCGCAATGCCGACTGGATCATCGACCTCGGCCCCGAGGGCGGCGAAGGCGGTGGCCGCATGGTTGCGGAAGGCCCACCGGAACAGGTGGCTGCCATCCCCCATTCGTATACTGGCCAGTTCCTCCGGCCCTTCTATGCTGGAGCCACCGGCCAACCCATCGGCCCAACAGTTCCTGCCAGTGGAAACGGCCGCCGGCGCCATCGAATCGCCGAAAGGAAAAAAGAGACGGTGCAATGAACGACGCCGATCCCCGCCAACCGCCACAACCCGGCTCGGAGCCCGAGATCCACGTACCTGATGATTTCGGCGCCGGAGAGGTGCCTGGCCCAGCCGCGCCCGATGACGGCGGCAGCTACCTGTGGCATCCGATGGAGGCGCCCGCATCCCCTGTGGAGCCTGCGATTCCTCCGCTGCCGCCCCGGCTGATCCCCAATCTCGGTCACTCCCTCGTCTTCTTCGCCCTCCTCCTTCCCGCCTTCATCGGCGGATGGATCATCACCTTTGGCATCCTGCGCCTGGTGCTCCATACGGTTCCCACTGGAACCGTGATGCTTCGTGTGGGCCATGAAATTCATTACGCCATCACCGCCCAGGCCGTCGCCTATGGCATCCAGTGGGCTCTGGCGGCGCTGGTTTTTTCTTTATGGTGGGGCCGCCCCCTGGCCAGCGGCGTTCACTGGAACAACGCTGCCGCGGGCCGATTCTTCCTGCGTCTGGCTCTTCTTGGCGTTGTCACCGGACTGGTGATCACGCTGGGCGGCAACTTCCTGCCCATGCCCAAGGCGCCTCCCATTCTGAAGGACCTCACCACCTCCACCGCCGGCGCCTGGATGCTGATGATCTTTGGCATCACGCTCGCTCCTCTCACCGAAGAACTGGCCTTCCGCGGTTTTCTTCTCCCCAGCCTCGTCAACGTCTTCCGCTGGCTGGAGCGCCGCGGCTCGATGAGCGAGAGTTCCGTCCGCACTGTTGGCATCCCCATCGCCATTGTGCTCACCTCCATCCCCTTCGCCATGGTGCACGCCCAGCAGGTCTCCGGCTCGTGGGGACCGCTGCTGCTCATCGGCATGGTCAGCGTCGTTCTGTGCATCATTCGTCTCGCGACCGATTCGGTCGCAGCCGGCTTTGTGGTCCACGCCTGCTACAACCTCACCCTCTTTGCCGGTCTGCTCGTGCAGACCGACGGGTTCCGCCATCTGGGCAAACTCAAAGGCTGACCCCACCGGATAAGCCCCATCGGATGTGTGGCGCACGTCACTTGACCGCGGCGCCGTCCGCGCTAGCCTGACCCTGATGAACGACATCAGCCGATTATTCCAGGCCTTCGTGGCGCCGGCCATTTTCTTTTCCGCCACCGCTCTCTTCATCCTCTCCATTAATGTGCGTCTCATGGGCATCGTGAGCCGCCTGCGGCAGTACGTCCGCGCTCGCCACGACGCCGTGAAGAACGGCCGCACGGCCGAAGCCACAGCCTGCACCGCCCAGATTGAATCCATGGAACGCCGCGCGGAGATGATCCGCCGCACCTTTCTGCTGAGCCTGGTTGCCCTTGTGGGGACCTTGATTTCCTGCCTGCTGCTCGGCTTCGGCCTCTACTGGAAGCCTGCCGCTCCTGCCGCTGCCGCCGTCTTTGTAATCGCGATGATCGCTCTGCTCGCCGGCGTCCTCTACTACATTCGCGAGGTGACCGTAGCCCTCAGTTCTGTTCGCGAGGAAGCTAGCGACGAACGCTTCGAGTACCCCGAGCCGCACCCCGACCTGCAGGACCGCAGCATTTTCTAAGATCGTCCGCAGCCCTCCCGGTCAGCCACCCGCGCCGGACGCAAAGCGCACGGTCGCCGATCGGCCCCCCTGTTATCCTCAACGCATTAATGCCCGCCTCCGCAACACCGGCAGCTCCGCGTCATCCTCCCGCTCTGCGCACAGCCGGCCTCGCCCTCTTCCTCCTCACCTGCCTGAACCTGTTTAACTTCATCGACCGCTACGTGCTGCCGGGCGTGCAGCCTCTAATCCAGCGCCAGTTTCACATCGATGACGCGCAGGCCGGGCTGCTGACCTCCGCCTTCTTCATCACCTATATGCTCATTGCGCCGGCCACCGGCTGGCTGGGCGACCACTTCCCGCGCAAACCGCTGATCGTCGCCGGCGCCCTCATCTGGAGCGCGGCCACCCTGCTCACCGCCTTCGTCCACGATTACCACACCCTTCTCATTCGCCACGCCGCTGTTGGCATCGGCGAAGCGACTTTCTCCATCTTCGCGCCCGCTCTACTTGCCGACTTCTACCCGGAAGAGGATCGCAACAAAATTCTCACGATCTTCTATCTCACC
>DASXFH010000177.1:0-4257 GCA_036489655.1 Acidobacteriaceae bacterium
ATGACCGTCGATGGTGAGCTTCACGGTGTAGGTGCCAGGGGCGACGAGGGGTGCGTTGTTGCCGCCGCCGATGCCGTAGTAGAAGATGGGGCGCGTGAGGTGGCCGGCAAAGCGCTTCTCGCTCCAGATATGCGGGTTGCCGGGAGGCGTGGTGCGGAGGGCGACGGGGGTGGTCTCCTGGTAGCGGAGATCCCACCAGACGCGGTTGACGCCAGGATGCCCGGTGGCCTGGAGGTGCTGGACGAGCTGGCCGTCCTCATCGAAGACGTCGAGCTTGACGTCTTTCGTGTCTGCCTTCAGCAGGTAGTTGATGGGCACGCCGTAGGGCGGGTCTTCGCCAACGGAAACGCTTTCCGAGGCCAGTTCGCGGCGAACGCCGGCACGCAGACGAAAGGCCTTGCGGACGGGGAAAAGTTCTGCCGCGGCGCGCTCGCTTTCGGATTTCATGTGCTGGAGCGGCGACAGGTCATCGAGGATCCAGAAGCCGCGGCCGTAGGTGCAGATAACGAGATCGTCGAAGGTGGGCTGAATGGTGAACCAGTAAACGGGGGCGTGCGGCAGGTTCAGCTGGAAGGGCTGCCAGCGCGCGCCGTCGTCCATGGAAATGTAGAGGCCGTTCTCGGTGCCGGCATAGAGCAGGCCGCGGCGGAAGGGATCTTCGCGGAGGACGTGCGTGTAGCTGAGCGGCGAGGAGGGGATGCCGTTGGTGATTTTCGTCCAGGTTTTGCCGTAGTCGGTGGTCTTGTAGAGATACGGATCGAAGATATCGACCTGATGGCCGTCGAAGGCAACGTAGCAGGTGCCGGCGTCGTACTTTGAGGGCTCGATGCTGTCGACGGTCATTTTGGGCGGAAGACCGGGGATGTTGGCGGTGAGGTTGGTCCAGTGAGCGCCGCCGTCGCGGGTCATCTGCACCTGACCGTCGTTGGTACCGGCCCAGATCTGGCCTTTTTCTTTGGGGGATTCGGCGATGGCAAAGACGACCCCGGCGTATTCGACGCTGAGGTTATCGACGGTGAGGCCGCCGGAGTCTGTGTGCATGGAGGCATCGTTGAGGGTGAGGTCGGGGCTGATGCGCTGCCAGGTCTGTCCGCCGTCAGTGGTGCGTTCCACGTACTGCGCGCCGACGTAGACGGTGTTGTGATCCCAGGGCGAGATGGCGATGGGGTAGGTCCAGTTCATGCGGATCTTCACTTCGCCCGCATTGGCGCCCATGGTGCGGTCGGGCCAGACGCTGACCGAGCGCGCGAAGCCGGATTTCGCATCGAAGACCTCGGTGACACCGGCGTAGCAGCCGCCCCAGACGATGTTGTTGTCGACGGGGTCGGGGATGTTCCAGCCGGTTTCGCAGCCGGCGGTTGTGGTCCACTGATCGGCATCGATTTCGCTCTCGCTGGGAACGTCGCTCGGTCCGCGGAGCGGCATGCCGTCCTGCATCTGGCCGTAGACGTCGTAGGGAATGCGATTGTCGGTAGCGACGTGGTACATCTGCGCGATGGGCAGACGGAACCAGCGAAAGGAGCGGCCGCGGGTGGTGCTGATCATCACGCCCACGTCATTGCCGATCATCATGCGGCTGGGATTGGTGGAATCGGCCCACATGTCGTGGTTATCGCCGCCGCACTCTTCGCGATGAAGCGAAGTTTTGGCGGCTGGGTCGAAGCCAGGGCACGCCATATGCTCAGTGGTTTCGCCGCCGTCTTTGGTGACGCTGATACCGTTCGACGGGAAGTAGACTTCGTTCTCGTTGTCAGGCATGACAAGCATGCGGGTGTAGTAGTGAGGGCGCTCGTTGAGGAGGCGGCTGTAGTTGACGACGAGCCAGGTGGAGCCGCCGTCGTCGGAGCGCCAGAGGGTGCCGCGCTGGCCGGTTTCAATAAGGGCGTAGACACGGCGGCCATCGCTGGGCGCGAAGTTGATAGCGATTTTGCCGAGCGGCGAAGCCGGCAGGCCATGGCCAGTGAGGCGGGTCCAGTGATCGCCGCCATCGTTCGTGACGAAGAGGCCGCTGCCCGGACCGCCGCTCTTCTGACCCCAGGTTTTGATGTCCATTTGCCACATACCGGCGATGAGGTGCTGCGGGTCGCCGGGATCCATGGTGAGATCGGAGGCGCCGGTGTTCTCGTCGACAAAGAGGACGCGCTTCCAGGTTTTGCCGCCGTCGGTGGTGCGGTAGATGCCGCGCTCCTGTTGCGGGCCATAGCAGGTGCCGAGGGCGGCGGCGTAAACGATGTCGGGGTTCTGCGGGTCGATGACAATGCGGCCGATGCGGCCGGTCTTCTCCAGACCCATATGCTGCCAGGTGCGGCCGCCGTCGATGGACTTGTAGATGCCGTCGCCCAGAGAGACATCGCTGCGGATGAAGGTCTCGCCGGTGCCGACCCAGACAATGTTGTGGGCGGACGGAGCAATCGCGATGGAGCCGATGGACTGCGCGTCCTCGTGGTCGAAGATGGGATACCAGTGATCGCCGCCGTCGAAGGACTTCCAGACGCCGCCGGAGGCCGCGCCGGCATAGTAGACGTTTGGATTGCCAGGCTCACCGACGACCGCACTGACGCGATTGCCGGGAGGGCCGATGTAGCGGAAGTGCAGCGCTCCGTAGGGAGAGGCATCCGGGGAGGCGTTGTCTTTGGGCTGCTGGGCATGAGCGCCGGAAACGAGCAAAAGCGCAACCAGGCTGGCAGACACACAAAGACGATGCAATTTCAACCTCGACCTCCTGAAAACGAGACTGCGGGGATACGCGCTCAGGGGCGCCGGAGTTGCTCATCGAGGGCCGAAACGCGTCGCTCGAAAAGTTAACACACTTGTGGTGTTACTTTCTCGTTGCTGGCGCACGGCGGAAATCGAGTTGTGATGGAGTGCTGCTGTGGCGGAAAATTGGTGAAGAGGTGACCCCATGCCGGTTCAAATAGGCGCAAAACTCGACCGGGATTTTGACGATCCACTGGGAATGCTGTGCGACTGCCATCGGCGCATCGAACGGTTTCTGCGCGTGCTGTGCGAGGTGGCGCAGCGGGCGCAGGGACGAGCATTATCCGACGAGGAGCAGGACGCAGTTCGCGGTGCGCTTCACTATTTTCGCGAGGGCGGGGCGCGGCACAACCGGGACGAGGAGGATTCGCTGTTCCCGCGACTGCGCCAGGCGGGCGCCACGGACGATCTGCGCGCGGTCGAGGCACTGGAGCATGAGCACGCGGATGCGGGAGCGCTGCACGCGACGATGGATCGGCTGTACACGCAGTGGATGGCCGGGGGTGCGCTGCCGGAGGCGGAGCGGCGAGAACTGCTGAGGGCGGCGAGGCAGCTCGAGCCGCTGTATGCGACGCACATCGCTACGGAAGAGACGGTGGTGTTTCCGCACGCGGCGAAAGTGCTGGATGCAGCGGCGATTGCGGCGATGGGCGCAGAGTTTCGGGCGCGGCGGGCGTAGCGAGCACGTCTGCGCTCATCGGAGGCCGAGTGCGTGTCAGAGGGTGAGCCAGATCGCTCCGTCTTCCACGGCCAGTTCGAGACCGGCGCTTCGCGCAGCTTCCTGCAGGGCTGCATTGAGCATCAGGATCGGATCGGGGCTGACGTCGAGACGGCGCATCAGTCCTTCGCCTTTTTTTGCACCCGTGGAGAGAACGATCTTGAGCCCGCGACGCCTGCACTTCACCGGGCTTCCGTCCTCAAGTTTGACGTTCATCGGCTTCACGTACGCGTCAATATAGTGCACGCCGATGCCGGATTTGTCGTCGGTGTGCGGGGGGAGCTTGTTCACGGCATCCGGATTCACATCACAGAGTTTGATTTTCACGCGCAGCTCCCTCCGGCTGAATTCCCTTCTCTTCAAGAAACGCATCCATCGTTTTTCTGAAGGCGCGGATATGGTCCGGCGTGCTGCCGCAGCAGGCACCGATAATGTTGGCGCCTGCTTCGAGGAGCGGGCGAAGGCCCTGAACCATCTGTTGCGGCGTTTCGTCGTAGACAACTTTCATGTTCTCGAGCCGCGGCTGGCCGGCGTTGGGCTGCACCATGACGGGCAGGCCGGTGACGGCCTTGTAGCGCTGGACAGCGGTGAGGGCGCGCTGCAGATCCATGCGGGTGCCGCAGTTGAGGGCGACGATGTGCGCGCCGCGGTCTTCCATGAATTCCGCGGCCCGCTCAGGGTCAATGCCCATCATGGTGCGGAAGGTGGAGCCGTCGAGGGTGACGTCGTAGGCCATGGAACCGATGATGCAGGGTGCGGCGGCTGCCTTTGCGGCTGCGATG
>DASXFH010000190.1:0-2099 GCA_036489655.1 Acidobacteriaceae bacterium
GCCGTTCGAGCCAAGGCTTGCGGCAAACTCCTGGATCAGTGTGCGGTCATCCCCCTCCGTCAGGTGCAGCCGGGAGCTCGCACGATCCACCGCCAGCTCGGCGGCAAATCTGCGCAAACGGCGCTCTGCCGCGGCGCCCGCGGCGGCGATCTCCTGCGCGGCCGAAGCAACGATCTTCTGCTTTTCGTCTGCCATCGCCTGCTTCATGCGGATCTCGTCGTTGGCGCTATCGCGTTCGGCCTGCTCTCGCACGGCCGCAATTTCAGTGTCCAGGTGACTCAGCCGTTCCTCCACCGCCCGCAGCCGTTCTTCGGCCTTCTCGGTAGCGACGCGCGCCTCCACTATCTGCCGATCCAACTGCTGGCGCCGGCTGCGGAAGGCCTTGGGCAGACCCGTTACCAGGAAGTAGCCGACAAAGGCGAACAAGATAGCCGCGTTCAGCGCCCAGAAGAAGCCCGATGCAACATTCGGGGACAGATGAAAAATCCTGGCGAAGGCGGCGACCGGCTTGGAGTGCTTGAAGACGTACTCCTCGTCTTCCTGCTCCGCTCGGGCCAGGTTCTGCGAGCTGGCCGCATCGCTGTTGATGAAGCCGTGATCGCCTTGCGGATGCGCGGGCACCGCGGGCGCGGCGGTCTTGACAGGCGCGGCGGTCTGGGCAGGCGCGTAGGTCTGGGCCGCGGATTGCCGCAGGGCCGGACCCAGGCAGGCTGCAAGCAGAAGTGTTGCGGCCAGTGGCCGCAGGCGGAAGGCTTGCATCAGTAGGCGCTCCGTGAAATGCCGGCAGAGCCGCCGGGGGATGGCAGACCAGCGGCGGAGGGAATCAGGACCCGCAGAATATCGGCCGCCAGCGCATCGGCCCTGGTGTCGAGCACATCGCGCGCCACTGTAGCCTCGGCGTCCAGCTTCTCGCGTGCACCGCGCACCGTCTCCTGAGCAGCATGGCGGGCTTCTTCCAGAACTCGATCGCGCTCTTGCTGCATCGCCAGCACGCGCTGTTCCCGGGCGTGGAAGATCTCCGCTCGGGCTGCCCGCATCTTCGCCTCATATTCCTGCGCCCGCGCGTCCGCAGCACGGATCGCCGCCTCCGCGCGCGCCATTGCACCGGTCGTGCGCTCCCGCCGCTCCGCCAGCACTTTCATCAGCGGTGCATGCACCAGCAGCCGGTAGGCCGCCAGCAACAGCAAAAACAGCACAGCCGTGGGCACAGCCCGCAGGAATAGACCGGCCAATTGATGGAGGATAAGGTCCAATGCAGTCCTCGAGGGTGCCATCCATCAGGATGGGAGATGGCGGCAAAAACGTCTGGAATCTATGGTTTTAACAGAGCCGATTTTGGGGTGTCAAACCGCTACGAAAAGCTTCAAATCAGCGACTTTCGGGTTCCTGAACAATATCTCTGTCTAGTTCTTGACCATGCCCGAAATGGGGGTACACTGGTGTGTATCTCGACCTGATCCGGGTCAGCTGAACGCAGGGTCGAAGGGACGTACCACCGCTTCCCTTCCCCTGCAGCTCGGCAATCAGCGATCGCCTCTTTCTCACCTCAAGCACCGATCTTCTTGTCTGCGCCCGTCGTATCTGCACCCTTCGTATCTGCACCGTTGACGTGCCAGAATCGCCGATACCGCCCCAGCAGCGATGCCGGCCCTTCGACCACCATCGTGACGTCACTGCCTGTGAAGGAGCGCTCCGCTATGCGCGCACCCGCGCCGAGTGCCGCGAGTACGCCGCCCTCACTTTGCGGCACCGTCATCGCACGCGTCTCCAACGGATCGGCCGAGAGCGCTGCATCCATCCGCGCGAGCAGTTCCGCCACCCCGTCGCCCGTCTTCGCTGAAAGCAACGTCACATCCGCCCGGCCGGCCAGCCCCGCGCGCTCCGTCTCCGGCAGCAGATCGCTCTTGTTCAGCACCTGAATCTGCTTCGTGTCCTTTACATCGAGCTCCGCCAGCACACGGTCGACCTCGCGATGACGCTCCTCCCGCATCGGGCTCGCGGCGTCTTCTACATGAATCAGCACTTCGGCCTTCTGCACCTCTTCAAGCGTGGCGCGAAACGAGGTGACCAGCGTATGCGGCAGATCGCGAATGAAGCCC